>NZ_JACGUS010000103.1:0-127533 GCF_014076785.1 Colwellia sp. MB3u-55 | reverse complement strand
TTTTGTTATTTTGTTATTTTGTTATTTTGTTATTTTGTTAGCAATAATAATATATCGTATAGGTAATACTTCTAACTCTCCCATGTACAATTTTTTAGCCTGATTTTAAGCATTTTAAGAGATAAATACACCACCAAAAATGACGGCAACCTAGTCGTTTAAGATCGATTGTAAATCCTTTCCTAACACTCATTTGTTCAACCTTCATATATTACTAAAATGTAAAAGCTTCGTACTTTAATAACTGCTTTTTTATATACCCCTTGCTATAAAAATTTTAGCATTATTAAACAAAAAAACATTAAACTTTTGGTTATCGGTTTTTCTATATTTTGTGTGAAGAATGGGACGTCTATGGGCACTGGTTTTATTCAATAAATTTCCACTAGAGTAAATTCATGATCATTATAGATAATAAATTAAACAGATAAATTGTCTGTTTGATTTTTATGAAGTACTCCCTAGTTACTAAGAAGAAACTGTAAAGCTACCTATCAGTACTACTTTGTATAATTTTTTGCAAAAAAATCATATTAAGGCTCAATTACCTCAATGGTGTTCCCAGTAATGCGCAGCATATTAGTCTTTTATTAAACCCTACTATTAGATTAACTCCTACAAACTAATCAAGGTTTAAAGTTAGTTTTAAATTTTGGACTTATCCACTACTTTGCTATTATGGCCGTTTTTATTTCCCTATTAAGGCAAGAGCACTGCGTGGAAGTTTTTCAACTTAGAGATTATCAACAAGAAGCTGTTTCGGCGGTGCTTAAACACTTTCGAAAAACCAACGAATCTGCGGTGATTGTTTTACCTACAGGCTCAGGTAAAAGTCTGGTAATTGCCGAGCTTGCTCGATTGGCAAAGCGAAAAATACTGGTACTCACCCATGTGAAAGAATTGGTCGAGCAAAATCATCAAAAATATGAAAGCTATGGTGTTACCGCCGGTATTTATTCGGCCGGATTAAAACTGAAAGAAACTCAGCACCAAGTCACGTTCGCTAGCATACAATCGGCAGCTCGCAATTTAGATGACTTTAGTGAGCCCTACTCTTTAATTATTATTGACGAATGTCATAGAGTTAACTTAGCCAGCACTGAGCTTGCTAAGGACAAAGCTGAAGGGGAGCCCAAAGAGCAAACACAAGAAAAAGCAAGCAAGCTGTCCAATACTAACCAGTATCAACAAATTATTGAAAAATTGATGCAAGTTAATCCCGATGTTAAATTATTGGGTTTAACCGCAACCCCTTATCGTTTAGGTATGGGCTGGATTTATAAAAAACATTACCGTGGTTTCATGCGAAGTGAAGAAAAGCGACCTTTTGAGCACTGTATTTATGAACTACCCCTTCGTTACTTAATTAAACGCCAGTATTTAACCGAACCTAATTTAGTCGATGCCACCATAGAACATTATGATTTTAGTAGTCTGCGAGCAAACGCCTCTGGTGAATATAGTCCTGTGGATATCAATCATCTATTGAACAAAAATCCCCGGGTGACTCAAGGCATTATTGAGCAGGTCATTGAGTTAGGCTATAAACGTCAAGGTATTATGATATTTGCCGCTACAGTTGAGCATGCAAAGGAAGTCTTCAGTTATTTACCTGCCCAATTAAGTGCATTAATTACCGGTGCTACCGACAACACTGAACGCGACAAGTTAATTAAGGCATTCAAGCGTAAAGAAATTAAATACCTAGTTAATGTTTCAGTATTAACCACTGGCTTTGACGCACCACATGTCGATATGATTGCGATATTACGCCCAACCCAATCAGTTAGTCTTTATCAGCAAATCATCGGTCGTGGTCTGCGTTTGAGTGATAACAAAAAAGATTGCTTAGTCATTGACTATACGGGCAATGAATTTGACCTCTATCATCCCGAAGTTGGTGAGAAAAAGCCGAATAGTAAAAGTCAGCCGGTGCAAGTTATTTGCCCCAGTTGTGAATTTCCCAATTTATTTTGGGGCATTTGTGATGATGACGGCTATCTAGTGGAACACTACGGCCGACGATGCCAAGGCTTGATTGAAGAACAAGGGTCAGATAACCAATGTGACTATCGTTTTGTATTTAAAGAATGCCCACACTGCGGTGGTGAAAATGACATAGCTGCTCGTAACTGTTTACAGTGTCATGAAGTCTTGGTTGACCCCGATGATATGTTAAAAAAAGCACTGCAACTTAAAGATTCAAAAATTATACGTTGCGCAGGTCTTAATTTAACGAAAGTGAGTGATAAGGGAGCTGATAAGTTAAAAATCACTTACCATGATGAAGAAGGCGTTGAACTCAATGAATCTTTTGACTTCGCTAAGCCCAATCAAGTTAAAGCGTTCAATGATATCTTTTCTAAACGCCTTAGCGCTAAAATTAGTGTTCAGCTGGGCTCTACTGAATCGTTTGAAGTGACTACACTTGAACAGGCATTAACGTTAGCTAACATTTTACCGTGTCCTGACTTTGTCATTGGTAGAAAACAAAAATTCTACTGGCGTGTCAAAAACAGACTTTTTGACTATCAAGGTAAATACCGAAAAGCCAATGAGCTCAAATAGGCTCAATATAAAATATAAACAATGATTAACCTAATGAAAAAAATGAACGCACACACTTAACAAGAGTACTTTAAAAATTAAAATTAATAAGTTATCTGTGTAACTTACAGGATATAGTAGTGCGATAAAAATAGAACTCTGGAAAATAATGCTTCACGTACTCTTTAACTTGTATACTTTCCATCAAACTCACACCATTCTAAAGACTGATATTTTGAAAAAAGAGAGAAGTTTCCTACAACAAACACTCATGTTTTCGATTATATAGTCCAAGGTCACAACTGAGATATTTAGGTATTCACAAAATAACACCTTTTATTACTGATATAAAAAAAAATTTAGTACCTAATATGCTATTTGGGCTAATAAATCAGGAAAATCAAATAGCATTTAACCATAAAGTAACTTTTACCAAGGATAATTCTGATAAATTGGTGACTCCCGCCCTTACAATTTGTGGTCAACGATTTAGAAGAAGTCGGTTAGCCGTTATAGTGCAAAACACCATGTGCCTGATGATTTGAAGTGGTTAAGCAACTTTTAAAGACAAGGGTTGCTAAAACTTACCGTTACCAAATCCTACCATTAAACCTTCATTCTCGGGTCAGTGAGTTATCAGAGAGTTACGCAAAATATAACTATCCACAATTTCTGTTAATAAGGTATTTAACTCTAAAGCCTAGCATAGGTTTTAAAGTCACCACTTTGATAGTTTAAAGATGCGATATTTTGAGACGTATTAAAGCTTTTATTACTTTTATTACTTTTATTATAATAAATATAAAAGTTATTTATCAATATTGATACATTTAGTTATTAATGTTTTTGATATAAATGATGTATATTATTTTTCTTTATAATCTAGAACCTCAAATGAAAAATTTAAAAGTATATTCAATAAAAACGAAACTTATTGTCAGCTATAGTGTTTTAATTTTATTGTTAAGTATAATTGCCTGGTCGGGTATTACTGGGATGTCCAGTATAAATAAGTTACTCAAAGGAGCTGTAGATGTATCAGCTGAAAAAGTAAAACTGTCGGCACGTATAAACCAAAACGTGTTAGCTATTTCGAGAGCAGAAAAAAATATTATCTTAGCTCAAACTAAAGAAGAAATGGACGTATTTTCTGCCAATACCGCTACAGAAAATATTGAAATGACTGAACGTAGGATCAAACTAAGGGCTTTGATTGATGATGATGGCAAGGCGTTATTAGATCAGTTTTCTAACCTTTGGGATGAATACATAACGATTAATGCTGAAGTACGGACACTCGCTAGACTAAACTCTAACAAGGTGGCAGGAAAATTATCTAAGGGTGAAGCCCGTGAAGCCTTCGATGCTGCATCTAAAGAAATTAGGTCCTTGGTAGAACTTGCAAACAATGCTTTAAACTCATCCAATAAATTAGATTTGGTTCGCCTCGCAGCAGATCAAATTAAACTTTCAGCCCGCATTAATCGGAACTTAGTAGAAATTCATCGTGACGAAAAAAACATGATTCTTTCGACTGATTTAACAGACATAGAAGCGTTCGCTATCAAGATTAACAAGAGGAAACTTGATATTTCTGACCGCTTATCCCAATTAAAATTGATTGTTTCTAATGAAGACAAACCAGTACTTGATAGTTTTATAAAAAAGTACAATCGATATCTAGTTTTACATCAGCAAGTAAGAAATGCTACACGTGAAAACGGTAACCATCGTGCCTTTGAACTATCATCGAATAAAGGACGAGAACTAAGTGACAAAGCCGGCGCTTTAATGACTAGCCTAGTAAAAAAAGCAGAACGTGAGATGGAAGATGATGCCATCAGTAGTTCTGAGAAATACTCTACATCGCGTAATTTCATGTTGATTATTACTTTTATAGCCATTGTTGTAGGTATCATTATGGCCCTATATATAGCAATGAATATCAGTGGTTCTCTGCAAAAAATATTGTCTCGAATGGAAGATATTGCTCAAGGCGAAGGCGACTTGACCGTAGTTATTGACGAAAGTGCTAAAGATGAGACAGGTGATCTCGCACGCGCTTTTAATAAATTTGTTGCCAAAATACGTAAAGTAATTAGTGAAGTAACAGATTCCTCTGATCAGCTTTCAGCAGCCGCAGAAGAGTTATCAACTGTTAGCCAATTAACAGGCCAAGGAGTAGAAAATCTTAGTCGTGAAACTGAACAAGTCGCTACGGCGATGAATGAGATGACAGTAACGGTACAGGACGTAGCCAGCAACGCCGCTCAAGCCGCTAGTTCAGCAGTAGAGGCCAACTCTTATGCTGAAAAAGGTGGTGATCTTATAATAAAAACTGTCGCATCAGTAGGTCTATTAACAGATGAAATTAATAAATCCTCAGAGGAGATTCATAAACTCAAAGTTGATAGTGACAATATTAGTTCTGTATTAGATGTAATTAAAAGTATTGCTGATCAAACAAATTTATTAGCACTCAATGCGGCTATTGAAGCGGCTCGTGCTGGAGAACAGGGGCGTGGCTTCTCAGTTGTTGCAGATGAAGTTCGTACGCTAGCGCAGCGCACTCAGCAATCTACTTTAGAAATTGAAACAATGATCGATAAAATACAAACTGGTACCCTCAACGTTGTTGCCAGTATGAATAAAAGCCATGAGCAAGCACTGCAAGTGGTGGAAAAAATTGATGAAACAGGCGATGTTCTCACACTCATCATATCATCAATAGTTTCTATTAATGATATGAATTGTCAGATTGCAACCGCTGCTGAACAGCAATCTTCTGTTGCTGAAGAAATTAACCGCAATGTTGTTAATGTGCAAAACTTAACGATTGAATCATCAGCATCAACGTCACAGGTATCGACAACAAGTAATGAATTGGCCAGATTAGGTGAAGGACTTACAAGCCAAATCAAACAATTTAAAATATAAACGATTAATTGGCATGAGTTATGTGGAATAAGAATTATCTATTTCCACATAACCACTAAGATCAGTACCTGACAATGACATGCTTGCAGCGATATCCTAAAACTAACTACTTATTCGCGCTTAGAACTCTGTTAATTGTTGCTTTGCCTACAGGTAAAAAATATCAGCAATATTTTTTCCACTTATTCTACGATGGCTCAACTCCATTATTTTTATATGAAGTTCCTCTGTAATATTTCTAGATAAGCCATACTTTGCTACGTAACCATTATTTTTACTTCGCGTATTGCCCTAGGTTGGAACGGAATAATGGTAGGTTTTAAAAATTCAAGCAGTATTTTTGTTGTTTTAATACTATGTTCTGGCCCATTTGTCAGTCTATGTCTAGCTAAAGCAAACTTGCTATTTATTCTGAATTTTATGGACGCCCTTTTCTAATCACTCAACGACTAAGAATACGACTCAAGCCAGAGAGCCAAGAGAACAAGGGTTTACACTAGCTAAGATACAATAAAAACATGGTATTAATCTTATGACATTGCATAAAAGATTAAAAGGTACTGTGTAAAGTGACCTTCCTTTTGTATTGGTATCTAAAGTACCTGTTAAGGTGTTCTTTAATTATTATTACTAAATAGATTTAACTTGTTATAAGCAAAAAACCGCTAATCTTTCGATTAGCGGTTTTTCTTTGTTTGGCGGTGAGAGTGGATTTGAACTCTACTCGAAGGTTTAGTTCTATAAACCCTTATTTAAAATTTCTAATTATTAAAAAACAAAAAGCCCGTTACTTTCGTAACGGGCTTCTCTTTGTTTGGCGGTGAGATAGAGATTTGAACTCTAGAAGGGCTATAAACCCTTGCTGGTTTTCAAGACCAGTGCTTTCGACCACTCAGCCATCTCACCTGAATGTCTTAAAACAATTGCTTGCTTGAAGACGGGGCAGATATTAAGACCTGCAATAACATTTGTAAAGCACTAATTTTACTATTTCTTCTTTATGTTCGATAAATCAACAAGTGTGCGAAAAAAACAGCTATTTAGCGATAATTTACCATTATTGACTATTTACATAAAAACTTTCGCTGCGTTTAAATAATAATATTACCTGTTTATATCATGCTGAATACGTATGTAATTTGTTGTGTCAGTTTTTTGGTTGTGATTATATGACTCCATCGTGTGTTACTCTCATAAGAAAAATAATAAATGAAAAACAAACCTCAACTCAGTTTTTGGCAAATATGGAATGTTAGCTTCGGCTTTTTGGGCGTTCAATTTGGCTTTGCTTTACAAAACGCTAATGTCAGTCGAATACTTTCAGACTTGGGTGCTGACCTGCACTCTTTATCTTTATTTTGGTTGCTCGCTCCTATTATGGGTTTACTTATCCAACCTCTCGTCGGCGCAGCGTCAGATAGAACATGGAATAAGTTTGGTCGCCGTAACCCCTATATATTAATCGGTGCCATATGCGCAACTGTCGGTATGTTATTAATGCCAAACGCGCCGTTATTTGTCTCTGTTATCACGCCAATGATTTTTGGTGCGATGATGTTAGCGGTTATGGACGCATCTTTTAATATCGCTTTCCAACCTTTTAGAGCGCTAGTGTCTGATATGGTGCCCGATAATCAAATGAACAAGGGTTATGCTATCCAAGCCTTTTTGATTAATATTGGTGCCGTTATCGGCTCTATACTGCCATTTGTTCTTACAAATGTTGTTGGTTTAGAGAATACCTCACAGCAAGGTAGTATTGCTCCATCTGTTGTTTGGGCATTTTATATTGGCGCCACGGTTTTATTAGGCTCGGTGTTATGGACGGTTTTTAAAACTAAAGAATATTCACCTAAAGAATATTATGAATTCAAAGGAATGGATGCTGAACAAGTTGCCAAAGAACAAGCCATTGAAAAGTCGTTAATTGAAAAACTAACTGACTTCGTTGGCTTAATGAAAACTATGCCTGAGGTAATGAAGCGTTTAGCACTCGTACAGTTTTTCTCTTGGTTTTCTCTATTTATAATGTGGGTTTATACCATGCCAGCCATTGCTCAACAGGTTTGGGGCATAGACGTAAAATGGTTTGACCCAACCTATATCAGCTCTGTTGGTGGTATTCCCAATGATATCGCTGCAGCAAAAGGCGCAGCAGGTGACTGGGTAGGTATTTTGTTTGCAGCGTATTCTTTGTTTGCGGCGTTTTTCTCAGTTGTGCTGGCCAAGCTTGCCAATACCTTTGGCCGAAAAGCGGTTTACTCGTTTTCCTTACTCGCCGGTGGCTTAGGTTATTTAAGCTTTATGTTTATCAATAACCCTGAACCAACTTTAGTCAATTTATTGATCACCGAAATCACGGTGCCACAAGGCGCGGTTACTTTATTTATTCCTATGATAGGTGTAGGTATTGCTTGGGCGGCTATTTTAGCAATGCCCTACACAATACTTGCTGGTGCATTACCTGCCAACAAAACCGGTGTATACATGGGGATTTTTAACTTTACCATTGCCGCGCCACAAATTATCTCAGGAATTTTTGCTGGCTGGATATTAAATTCAGTTTTTGAAAATCAGGCAATAAATATTATTATCTTAGCGGGTGTCTCTATGGTACTTGGCGCTGTTTCCGTTTATTTTGTCAAAGAAAAAAGCGAGTAACCTCTACTCGCTTTTGTTTGTAGGTTAGGGCTCTACCTAAAATTTTTTAGTGAAAAACTAACCTATATAAACGCTATAAAACATCAATTACCACTGCCACAAGATTGACGAACCACAAGTGTGGTTGCCATCAACTCTGTTTTTGCTTCTTCACCATTCACTAGTGCTAAAAGCTTCTCTACTAATAACTCCCCTGCTAACATCGTATCTTGTTTAGCCGTAGTTAAGGTCGGAAAAGTAAAACTAGCAACCGGAATATCATCAAAACCAAACACGGCTATATCTTCGGGTACGCGCATATTGTGTTCTTGCAAAGCGCGCATGGCGCCCACGGCAATTAAATCACTGGCTGCCATAATAGCATCAAAACTTTCACCACCCTTGATAAGATTTAATGCAGCGTTATGGCCAGATTCTTCGGTAGAAATCGCGTCAAATTGAAGTTGGGTATTAACGACTAAGTCGTGATCAGTTTGCGCTTTACAATGACCTAAATAACGATCTAAAAATTCAGGAGAGCCCGTTGAAATACCGCCTAGAAAAGCAAATTTTTTGCGGTTATTATTAATGACATGTTCGGTGAGTTGATAGCCTCCTTGGAAGTTATCGCAACCGACAGAAACAACATCGAGGTCTTTTACTTCAGCCCCCCAACGAACAAAATGGGTTTCTTGCTCTATTAACTGAACAAGCTTTTCTTCGTAATCGGTGTAGTCACCGTAACCCAACAAAATTATCCCGTCAGCTTTACGGGTATCTTCAAAGTCAGCATGCCAATCGTGGCTCATTTGCTGAAAAGAGACTAATAAATCATAGCCCTTATTACCACAAGCTCGGGTAATGCTGCCTAACATTGACATAAAAAAAGGATTGATTAATGAGTCATCGTTGGTTGGGTCTTCAAACAATAACAAGGCAATGGTGACACTACGTTGAGTACGTAAACTGCTGGCGTTTTTATCTACTTTGTAATTAAGTTCTTTGGCAATGGCTTGAACACGTAGCCGTGTTTCTTCATTTACTAACGGACTATTACGTAGTGCTCTTGAGACTGTTGACTGAGAAACGCCCGCACGATAAGCAATATCAAACGAAGTATTTTTAGCTTTAACCATTAAATTAACCAATAACTTATTAATAAATATACTACTTAGATACTAACTTAGCCCTCTAGCCTTGTATACCTTATTAAGAGTAAAGCAAAAAATTACTCAGCTGATAAACGACGACTTTCATTAAATTTTAATGGTAGCGAGTAAGTCATCACCCTGAACTTTTCATCAAGCGCCAATAATCATCAAAAATGCATACGTATGCATGGCAAATAGTGCATAAATCCATCATGCATACGTATGTAGTTTATTGCTCTAATTTCTAACATCGGCATAATTTAATCATCACGTTATTTATTGTGGAAAAAATTCGTACAACTGATGCAAATAAAAAATAAGGATGAATAAAGTCCTATATATACGCCACAGATTTTAAATAAACAGGAAACAAATCAAAACGTCAGCAACGAAGAAGACGGTTTTTGATGATAAAAATTTATTATGATAAATAAAAAAATAAAAAGTAGCACCGCTGATATTACCGCCACAGAGTTAAAAAAACGCATTCAGCACCATTTGAATAGTACCTTAGGTGATCGCGTTATTTGTGAAGACGCCTACAAAAACACACCACAAAACAAGCAGGCTTATTGGCAAGCGACATCAATGGCGCTTAATGAAATTATTATTAATAAACTGCAAGCAAGTAAGGTTCAACAAGCAAAATCAGCGACTAAAAGTATTAACTACCTGTCACTTGAATATTTGATGGGGCGACTACTCTCTAACAACTTACATAATTTAGATTTATATAAAAATACCGAAAAGGCCCTTAAATCACTCGGTTTTGATTTAGCCGACTTATGTGAAGAAGGGGCTGATTTAGCACTAGGTAATGGTGGATTAGGCCGTTTAGCTGCATGTTTTCTTGATTCATTAGCGACACTTGATTACAACGCTATGGGTTACGGCATTCATTACCAACATGGTTTATTCAAACAAAGTTTTAAAGACGGACACCAAATAGAACAGCCTGATATGTGGCGTGAGTTTGGTAGTCCTTGGGAAATTTGCCGTTCTGAATCTATCCAGCTTATCCCCGTTTATGGTTATGTTGAACAACAAGCACAAACCAACGGTAGTTTAACATCGGTTTGGCGTGCAGGAAAAATGCTCAAAGGGGTTCCTTGGGATATTCCTATTGTTGGCTATAACTCGTCAACCGTAAATGCTTTACGCTTATGGGAATGTCGCGCAGACTCTGCCTTTGACTGGGATACCCTTAATCAGGGTGACTATTTACAAGCCCACCACGATCAAGTCAATGCTGAAACTGTATCTAAAGTCCTTTATCCTAATGACGAACACGATGCGGGTAATGAATTACGCTTTATTCAACAGTACTTTTTCTGTGCTTGTTCAATTAAAGACATTATTAGTCGTTATCAGCTGCAGTTTGGTCCACTTACCCAAGGAAGTAGTACAAACTTTGCTGAAAAAGTAGCGATCCAACTTAACGATACCCACCCTACCATTGCCATTTTAGAGTTAATGCGCGTATTACTTGATGAGTATGACTTCTCATGGCAAAACGCCTGGCAATTAGCCGGTAAAGTATTTTCTTATACTAACCACACCCTGTTACCTGAAGCGTTAGAAAAATGGTCTGTTTCATTATTTGAGCGCGTATTACCACGCCATTTAACTATTTTATATCGTATCAACGAAGCATTTTTGAATGATGAAGTGAATGCGATGTGGCCAAACAACGAGGCAATGCGCGCTCACCTTTCAATTATTGAAGAAGGTGAACAACGTAAAGTGCGTATGGCACATTTATGTGTCATTACTTCACATAAAGTTAACGGTGTTGCTCAAATCCATTCAGACTTAGTAAAAAAAGATCTATTCCCAGAATTCAACCAACTTTGGCCAGAGAAGTTAACCAATGTAACTAATGGTATTACCCCAAGACGTTGGTTGAAATCATGTAACCCATTACTGTCTGAATTACTATCAAAGCATGTTGACGATGATTGGGCTAAAAACTTAAACAGCTTATCTTCATTATCAACCCTTGCTGATAATGCCAGTTTCCAAAAGAAATTCATGGCAATTAAACATCAAAACAAAGTGGCATTAACCACTGAAATTAAAACATTAACCGGTATAGATGTGAGCCCAGAGGCCATTTTTGATGTCCAAATTAAACGACTTCATGAATACAAACGCCAGCACCTTAATTTATTGCATATCTTAGCGCTATACCACCGTTTATTGTCTGATCCTGACTTACCTATGCAACCACGCGTATTTATCTTTGGTGCAAAAGCAGCGCCGGGCTATCAGTTAGCCAAAGAAATTATTTACGCAACCAATAAAATTGCTGAAAAAATCAATAATGACTCCCGCATTAAAGACAAATTAAAAGTGGTGTTTTTACCTAACTATCGGGTCAGTTTAGCCGAAAAAATAATTCCGGCAGCCGATGTTTCAGAGCAAATATCAACAGCAGGTAAAGAAGCCTCTGGTACTGGCAATATGAAGCTCGCTCTCAACGGTGCCGTAACCATTGGAACTTTAGATGGCGCAAACATTGAAATAGCTGAAGAAGTTGGCGACGACAATATTTTCATCTTTGGCTTAACCGTTGATGAAGTTAAAGCCCTAGATAACAACGGCTACAACCCTTATCACTTTTATGAAACGAATAATGAAATCAAAGCCTGTTTAGACTGGTTAGACACGGACTACTTTACGCCAGGTCATATGGGAGAATTATCTTCGATTAAACAAAGTTTCCTTGGAGGTGGCGATCCGTACAAAGTGCTGGCTGATTTTGAAAGCTACAGTGACGCTCAACAAGCTTTAGGTGTCGCTTATCAAGACAAAAAACGTTGGGCAAAAATGGCCATTTTAAATACAGCGTTCATGGGTAAATTTAATTCTGATCGCTCGATTGAAGACTATGTGAAAAACATTTGGTTTTTAACACCGAGCGCTTAAGCATTAATTATTAAGAAAACTGAGGAAAACATATGAGTTTATCTGTAAATGACATCAAAGCTTTAGTCAGCGCTTGCCATAAGACACCTTACGAAGTTTTAGGGTTAAATGCTGACCAAAACACTTGTTATTTACGGATCACTTGCTACTTTCCTCACCTTAACGATATTGACGCTGTTGAGATAATGGCCATAGCCCCTAATAAAAAATCAGCGCAACTTAATAGTAATGCACAGATAAAATCATTAGGTAAGTTGGTGAAAATTCATCACAGTGGACTTTACTCACTGAAGCTACGTCGTAAAAAATTATTCACTTATAAACTTAAGCTAACCTATGCAAACGCATCATGGTTAATTGACGATCCCTATCAGTTTTCAGCTACCTTAGGGGAGCTTGATATTTACCTGCTGCAACAAGGTAATCATCAAAAACCTTACGAGAAATTAGGCGCTCATCAGCAAAATAAAACCCTTAATGGCCAAAAAATTCAGGGTGTTTCGTTTGCTGTTTGGGCACCTAATGCCAGTCATGTTTCTTTGCTTGGTGACTTTAATCACTGGGATGAACGTAGCCATGCCATGCAAAATATCACCTTGGGCGATGTCGCTAGTGGCTATTGGAATATATTTATCCCACAAGCGTCAGTTGGGCAACAATATAAGTATGCGATTAAAGACAAAAACGGCAACATGTTACCATTTAAAGCCGACCCTTATGGCAACCAAGCCCAATACCGTCCTGACACAGCATCAATTATCAGTGCAAAAGATAATTACCTTTGGCAAGACCAAGATTGGTTAGCTAAACGTGAAAAACATAACAGTAGAAACGCTGCAATTTCAATTTACGAAGTCCATTTAGGCTCTTGGCGCCGAGATAAAAATAACGAATTTTTAAATTACCGTCAGATAGCTGACCAGCTTATTCCTTACACTTTATCAATGGGCTTTACCCATATTCAGCTGATGCCAGTCAGTGAATTTCCATTTGATGGTTCATGGGGATATCAACCCGTTGGCTTGTTTGCACCAACAGCTCGGTTTGGTAATGAAGCTGACTTTCAGTATTTTGTTGATACCTGTCATCAAGCCAATTTAGGCTTATTGATTGATTGGGTACCGGGACATTTTCCAAGTGATAATCACGGTTTAGCGACCTTCGATGGTACTCATCTTTTTGAGCATGAAGACCCCAGACAGGGATATCACCCCGACTGGAATACCCTTATTTATAATTACGAGCGTGTTGAAGTTGCCAATTTTTTGCGAGCAAATGCCCTGCATTGGTTAGATAAATACCATGTTGACGGTATTCGCGTTGACGCAGTTGCCTCAATGCTTTATCTCGACTACAGCCGCAAAGAAAATGAATGGATCCCTAACATCCACGGAGGCAGAGAAAACTTAGCCGCTGTCGACTTTTTAAAACGCTTTAACGAAGAACTCTATCAACAATATCCTGGTACATTTTCTGTTGCAGAAGAGTCTACGTCATGGCCGGGTGTTTCTCGCGCGACCCATGATGGCGGTTTAGGCTTTGGTTATAAATGGAATATGGGCTGGATGAACGACAGTTTACAATACATGCAGCGTGAATCTGTGCATCGTTGCCATCACCATAACGAACTTAGCTTTAGCCTAGTTTATGCCTTTGATGAAAACTTTATTCTACCACTTAGTCATGACGAAGTTGTTCATGGTAAAGGCTCTATTTTACAAAAGATGCCTGGCGATGATGCTTGGCAACAGTTTGCCAATATACGCGCTTATTACAGTTTTATGTGGGCACATCCCGGTAAAAAACTCCTCTTTATGGGCTGTGAATTTGCCCAAGGTAAAGAATGGGATCATGACCACGAACTTGATTGGCATCAACTTGACGTTCACTGGCACAGTGGCGTACAGCGACTGATTAAAGCGTTAAATAAGGTTTATTGCAACACGCCAGCACTCTATGAAAAAGATTGCCAAAGCGAGGGTTTTCGTTGGTTAGATCATCAAAACAGCGAACAATCAATTTACAGCTTTATTCGTTTTGGCAATGACGCCCAAGAGAATGCGGTTGTCGTGGTATGTAACTTTACCTCACAAACCCATCATAACGTTAAGTTAGGGGTACCAAAATCGGGAGAGTACGTCGAATTACTTAACTCGGACGCTGAAATTTATGGCGGCAGTAACACCTTGAACCTAGGTATTTTACCGAGTGTTGAATTGGCCTGGCAAGGTCAGCAACACTATATAGACATTACTGTACCGCCGTTAGCGACAGCGATGTTTATCCTCAAAGATGTACGTTTACCACTTGAGGGTAAATAATGACAACTTGCGCAATTAACACTGCATACAAAGTAACTTCGGGGCGTTCGTATCCGATGGGTGCTTCACTGGCTAAAAATGGTCTGGGCTGTAACTTTGCCCTATTTTCTGCACATGCAACAAAAGTAGAACTTTGTCTATTTTCAGGTGACGGTAAATATGAACTACAGCGTATTGAATTACCTGAGTTTACCGATGATGTTTGGCATGGTTTCGTTGAAGGGATCGCAGAAGGTTGTTTATATGGCTACCGCGTACATGGTCCTTTTGAACCTCATAATGGCCATCGTTTTAATGCTAATAAATTATTGTTAGACCCCTATGCTAAAAAATTGCACGGTAGCTTTATCCGCAGCGACCTTAATTTTAGTTATGATCTAAAAAGCACCCAAAAAGATTTAACCGTTGATAATCGTGATAATTCGGCGACTATGCCAAAGTGTGTGGTTGTTTCACCATTACTGTTTAGTCAAACGCATCCACAAGTTCGTCGCCGTGACACCATTCTTTATGAATTACATGTTAAAGGCTTTACCCAACAAAATCCCGATGTACCCATTGAGCTACGCGGAACATTCGCGGGTCTTGCTAATAAAAAGGTTTGCCAGTATTTAAAGTCTTTAGGGGTAACCAGTATTGAACTGCTGCCCGTGCAACAGTTTATTAATGAGGACTTTGTCCAAGACAAAGGGTTAACTAATTACTGGGGCTATAACACCATTTCATTTTTTGTTCCGCACGCCGCTTACTGCCATTCAGGTGAGGTTGGCGAGTTTCGTTCTATGGTTGAAACTTACCATGAAGCAGGTATCGAAGTTATTCTTGATGTGGTTTATAACCATACGGCAGAAGGTGATGAACTTGGTCAAACGCTGAGCTTTAAAGGCATAGACAATGCTAGTTATTATCGTTTACACCCCGCAGACAAACGCTATTATGAGAATTTTTCAGGGTGCGGCAATACCATTAATGTGCAGCACCCTCGTGTTATTCAACTGATCACTGACAGTTTGCGCTACTGGGTTGAAATCATGGGCGTTGACGGTTTTCGTTTCGACTTAGCGCCAGTACTAGGGCGCGATGCACCTGATTTTAAAGCCAACAATCACTTTTTTACCAGTATAAGACAAGATCCTATCTTATCAAGAGTTAAACTTATTGCCGAACCTTGGGATGTCGGTCATGGCGGCTATCAACTAGGCCGTTTTCCCAATAGCTGGTTAGAGCTAAACGATCGTTTTCGTGACTCTTGTCGACGCTTCTGGCGAGGTGAACAAGGCTTAGTTGCAGAGTTTGCTAAACGTTTGCACGGCTCAAGTGACATTTTTGAACAGCCCAGTCGTCGACCTAGTGCCAGTGTAAATTTTATTACTTCACATGATGGTTTTACCTTAACCGATTTAGTGAGCTTCAATAACAAGCAAAACAAGGCGAACGGCGAACAAAACCATGACGGCCATAACAGTAACTTTAGTCATAATTTAGGGACTGAAGGGCCAACCGACAATTGTAGAATTAGTCTGTTACGCCGCCAGCAAAAACGCAATTTACTGACCACCCTCTTTATTGCTCAAGGCACGCCGATGTTACTCAGTGGCGATGAACTCAATAATAGCCAGCGCGGTAACAATAATGCTTACTGCCAAGATAATGAAATATCGTGGCTAGATTGGCAAAGCCCACAAGCACAGCAAGAATCAGATTTTGTTAAAAAATTAATTGCACTGCGAAAAGCACATCCGCTATTAAACAGAACACATTATCAACACGGTGTAAAAGTAAGTGAACATACCGGTTTAGCTGATATCAGTTGGTTAAATTGTCACGGTAAAGCGATGACTAAAGACAATTGGCATGATCAATCCATCAAGTGCTTTGCAATGATGTTAGCCAATACCGAGCGCTCATCTACTCCTGAACATCAGCAAGACGATGCCCTACTGATTATTTTTAATGCTCATCAGCGCAGTATCAACTTCTTATTGCCAGTACTTAACGGTTACTGGCAAGTGCTCATTGATACCGCTGTTGATAATCAAGAATACAGTTACGCTGACAAAAAATCGCAAAAAAACATTAGACACCCCGCTATTACCATTGCTGAACATAGCTGTGTGGTATTGCGGTATTTACATAGCCCAAAAGACAAATAGCAATACGGTTCTGCGTTAAGTAGTTGAATCGTAGATAACAAAATCACCACAAGCATTGGCAAAAGTATTCCTTTAGCCACTCAAAAAGAATAGAGTATTAAACTTATGAATTTGATAGAAAAACTTGCCGACCTAGTTGGCTTTCACAGAAGTTACACTGATAGTTATGGGCACCAAGTTCCGGCAAACGAAAGTGCTAGGCATAGCCTACTTTGTGCTATGGGTTATGACCTGTCTAATAACCATACTATCAATAACAGTATTACCGCCTTACAAGAAGATAGCTGGCGTAAAATGTTGCCTGGCGTCCATATTGCTAAGCTTGAAGAACACAGTCACACTATTATTATTAGCCTACCGGTAGATGAAAGTTTAAAAGTTACTTGGCAGATAACTACTGAGCAAAGCGAAATCTTAACGGGTGAAGTGTTGGTTAGCGAGTTAATTTTCCAAGAAAAAAATCAGCTTGCCGATAAAGAATATCGAAAGCTTGCCTTAACACTCCCTTTGTTATCGCAAGGTTATCATAAGCTTAAGCTGAGTTATGGCCAACAAACAGCAAGTTGTCATTTGATTTTTGCGCCTAAAACTTGTTATAGCCCACAGGAAGCCTCACCAGAAAAAATGTGGGGATATGCTGCGCAGTTATATTCACTCAAAAGTGAAAGTAATTGGGGAATGGGCGATTTTGGTGATTTAAAAACACTGGTTAAAAATTCTGCCGAGCAAGGCGCTGCCGCCATAGGTTTAAATCCGTTGCATCCCTTGTATCAAAATAATCCCGCACATCGCAGCCCTTATTCCCCGACCAGCCGTTGTTTTCTCAATAGTTTGTATATTGATGTTACCCAGGTACCTAACTTTTCCAGCTGCAAGGCCGCTCAACTTCGCTTTAACAGTGATGAATTTCAAGCAAAAGTTAACTTCGTCCGTAACACTGAACTTATCGATTACCCTGGCGTTGCTGATGTTAAATTTGAAATTATTGAATTACTCTTTGAAGACTTCATTCAAGCGAATAATGACCAGAATGTAAGCGCGACCTACCAAGAGTTCAGCGACTTTAAAGCCGAGCAAGGCGATGATTTATTACTGTTAACCACCTTTGACGCCTTATATGAGTATTTTAGAATGATTGATTCTAATGCTTATGGTTGGAAAATGTGGCCGAGTGAGTTTCAATCACCACATTCAGCACAAGTCGCTGCTTTTCAACAACAGCATGCTAAACGTCTTGATTACTTTGCTTTTTTGCAATGGCTAGCTCATCGCCAGTTAACTGATGTTGCCGCATTAACAGAACAAGCTGGCATGCCGATTGGTTTATATCTAGACCTTGCGGTTGGTTGTGACGGCTCGGGCGTTGATGTTTGGTCTGATAAAGATGTTTATGTGTCTGGTGCAGCGGTTGGTGCTCCACCCGATGCTATGAATACCTTAGGGCAAGATTGGGGGCTAACGCCGATTAACCCCGTAGCACTGCAGCAACAAGGATATTTACCCTTAATAAAGGCACTGCGCAGTAATATGCAATATGCAGGTGCTTTACGTATTGATCATATTTTAGGTTTAATGCGTCAATATTGGGTAGCGCCGGGCATGAAAGCCGATCAAGGTGTTTATATTACCTTTCCATTTAAAGATATATTGCGCATTATTGCCCTTGAATCTCGTCGTAATGACTGTGTGGTTATCGGCGAAGACTTAGGCACGGTGCCCGATGGCTTTAGTGAAATAATGGCCGCCGCAGGTTTACTATCATACAAGGTGCTATTTTTTGAGCGTTGGGAGTCGGGTTTATTTAAACGCCCGGAGTTGTATCCAGCCCAATCTATGGTAACCGTGTCAACACACGATTTACCTACCCTTACCGGTTGGTGGACTGGACGTGATTTACATTGGCGACAAGCATTGAATCTATATCCATCAGACGAAATGGGCCAACAAGAACGCCAAGCTCGTATACAAGACCGTAGCTTGTTAGTTGCAGCCTTAGCAGACTTAGACGTTATCGATGTAACAAAAGCGCCGCAACAAAGTCCGGCAATAATCAATACTGAATTATCAATTGCCGTCCAGAAATATATGGCGAAAGCACACAGCCATATCCAACTTATTCCATTAGAAGACACCTTAGAGATTGTTGAACAAGTTAACATTCCCGGCACTATCGATGAACACCCTAACTGGCGTCAAAAATTACCGGTAACTATGACTGAGTTTTGGCAAAAAGATTCTGTTAAATTGCTTGCACAAGCGATGCAAAAAGCCAGACCAAAAAGCTAATATTAGTCATAATGTCGATTTTAATGAACACCATAATGGATGAGAATATAATGATAATAACAAATAGTACATTCACATTAAAAAAATCAAAGATTGCGCTACTTATCTTAAGTGGCCTATTTCTTAGCGCTTGTAATGAAACTAAGCCAATTCACATAGAAAAATCAGCCAGCTTAAGTGAGGCAAAAGCCTTACCACTTAAAAATGCTGACGATTTAGCTCCTTATTTAAATAGAAATATACAAGATGAAGTTTTTTACTTTGTTATGCCCGACCGTTTTTATAATGGCAACACCGATAATGACCAAGGTTCTAAGACCGACATAATATCTGCTGGTGGTTTTGATAAAGCCGACAAAGGCATGTATCACGGCGGTGACATTCAAGGTTTGCAGGCTAAACTGCCTTATTTGAAAGGTATGGGGATTAGCGCTATTTGGTTAACACCTATTATGCGTAATCAGGCCATGCAAGGTGATTCTTCGGGTTATCATGGTTACTGGATCTTAGACTTTAATGAAATTGACCCACATTTGGGCAGTAATGAAGATTTAAAACGTTTCATTAACGCTGCACATAAAGAGAATATAAAAGTATTTTTTGACATTATTACTAACCACACCGCTGACGTTATTAAGTATGTTGAATGTCACGGCGAAGATGGCTTACAGTATTTGATGAAAGAAAATGATGGCTGTTTATATAAAACACTTGCTCAAGTGGCAGCGGGTGATACTTATCAAGCCGTTATTCCTAAAGGCCAAGAAAACCTTAAATCACCCGCTTGGTTAAATGATAAAAAATATTATCACAACCAAGGAGATACAACCTATGAAGGCGAAAACTCGATATATGGCGACTTTAGTGGCTTAGATGATATTGATACTAATTCACCTGAAGTGGTTACAGGCATGACCGAAATATTCAAAAATGTCATCAGTGAATTTAAACCTGATGGTTTTAGAATTGATACCGTAAAGCACGTCAATATAGAGTTTTGGGCAGATTTTGCCCCTGCGCTTGTTGACCACGCAAAAGCGATAGGTATTCCAGAATTTTTTATGTTTGGTGAAGTATATAGTGGCGATGTTAAAGAATTAAGTGCTTATACCACAGTAGGTAAAATGCAGTCTGTACTTGATTTTTCCTTACAGTTTGCTTTACAAGACACCCTTATTAAACAGCAAGGAACACATAAACTCGTTGAGGTGTTCGAGAATGATGCTTACTATAATGACAGTGACAGTAATGCCAATCAGTTGCTTAACTTTACCGGTAACCATGACATGGGACGTTTTTCTGGCATGTTGAAAAGTAGTGATTTCAACTATAGCGAAGCAGAAATTATTCAACGCACCTTGCTAGCCCATGCGATGGTTTACTTTCTGCGTGGCGTGCCAATTGTCTATTATGGCGACGAGCAAGGTTTTGTTGGTGATGGCGGAGATAAAGACTCTCGCCAAGACATGATGCCTTCCTTGGTAGACAGCTACAACGATGATGATTTACTCGCAAATATTAAAACGACCGCTGATGACAACTTTGATGAAAATCATCTATTTTATAAGACATTTGCTGAGTATGCAGATATCTATTATCAATACCCAGCACTTAGGTTTGGCGAACAAAAATTCATAAATGCTGATAATAAGCCGGGGGTTTTTGCGGTATCTCGTACATTAAAAGACGAAGAAGAAATCATTATTGTCTTTAATACAGCAAAAACAGAAAAGTCTGTCGCGTTAGGCTTTACCCTCAAAAATGGCAAAAAAATATACCCAGCCTTTAAAAGTGATGAGTTTGTCGATGGAACATTAACCGTTCCCCCGTTAAGCTTTGCAATTTATCAGGTCAGGTAGCTGAAGGTTTAGTATTTTTTGCACAGATAAAGAAAAACCAAGGCGCTATGGGAGTGTCCTTGGTTTTTAATTTATTCTTTAATTAGTAAACTATTTCATTATTTGCTGTTTCACCTCCTTATCTTATTTAAATAAATGATTGAACACACCTTTACCTTCACTTATACCAACACTTAATAATTATTAGCCACTTGCTCGGTGTTACTGTGCAGCTTTATTACCACACGTCGGTCATAAAAACTGACTTCTTGTTGAGTGTTAGCCACTACCGGCGCTTGCTCACCAAAAGCAAACAGTTTAATGCGTTCTGCTTTAACGCCTTGGTCAATTAAGGCATTTTTAACGGTGTTAACACGAGCAATAGACAGCGCTTGGTTTGATTTTTTATTACCTTGTTTATCGGTATAACCCGATAAATCGATAAAGAGTTTTGGCGATTGTTGTAACATTTCTGCCAAAGCAACGATTTGACTTTTATAGTGCGGCTGTAAGTCACTAGAGCCAGTTGAAAATTGTAAACTCATCAGTAAATTTTCAGCTTGTAGTTGACTGGCATTTTGGTGTTTTTTATCAAAGTTTTGTTCTAAAACCGATAATTCTAATTGATGATTTTGTTCAGAGCGTTGTAAATTGCGGCGGAACTCGTTTGCAGCCTGCAAATAATCATGCTCTTGCTTTTTCAATGACGCCTGTAGTTCACTCAAATTTTCTTTATCGTTTTGTGTTTTCGCAATAAGTGTACCGGTCGCTCCCACTAAAATAGCGCCAATAGGACCACCAAATATCGCGCCAATGATCATGCCGCTACCTAAGCCAATACTTTCTTTATCTCTGTCACTCAGTTCAACCGAATCGCTTGCTGTTAAGTTTGACTTTTCAAAGGCGTATGCGGAATGACTTAATGTCGGTGCAGCAATAAGCGCTGTGATTAAGAAAAGTTTCGCTGGGTTTAATTTACTGTTAATTTTTTTCATGTTAATTCCTAAATGATTAAGGTGTTTTTTGTTGACGAGGTAATTAAAACAAGAAAAATAGGCTTTGAAACGACACAAAAAAGGCAAAGTAATGAGCAAATGTGGCAACAATGTGGCAATTACAACAATTGCGCGCATTTATAAAAAAACTCTTATATAGTGCCTTAAAATAAGTTAACCAATAGAGTCGTATAGAGTGTTAAAACGAATTGCCATAGTCGAAGATGAAGCCGCTATAAGAGAAAACTATGCGGATGTGCTGCGCGTTCAAGGTTATCAAGTGCAGACCTTTGCTAATAGAGAAAACGCCTGTAAGGCCTTTGCAATAAGTTTGCCTCACCTTGTGATATTAGATATTGGCTTAGAGCAAGAATATGACGGCGGTTTTACCCTATGCCAATGGCTTAGGAATATATCAACGACCTTGCCTATTATTTTTTTAACTGCGCGTGATAATGATGTTGATACGGTGTCAGGATTACGTATTGGCGCTGACGATTATTTAACTAAAGATATTAGCCTGCCACATTTATCAGCGCGCATTGCAGCCCTCTTTCGTCGCCAAGAAGCACTAAAACAGCCAACTGCTGAAAGTAGTTTACTCACATTAGGGCCGCTAACTATCGACAATCAACGAATGAGCATTATTTGGCAGCAACAAAGTGTTGATTTAACGATCACCGAATTTTGGATGGTCTTTGCCTTAGCTAAAAACCCCGGACATGTTAAGAACCGTCAACAACTGATGAAAGACTCCAACATCTATGTCGACGACAGTACCATTACTTCCCATGTAAAACGCATTCGTAAAAAATTTAACCAAATAGATAAAGACTTTAACTGCATAGAAACAGTTTATGGCATGGGCTATCGTTGGAACAAAGATGAAAAATAAGCTCAATTTTCGTTTCGGCTTACGAACTAAGCTTCTACTCCTGTCTAGTTTTCTCTTTGCCATTCCCTGGTTTGGTTATCAATACGTATGGGAAATGGAAAAGTATTTACGCTTTGGTCAAGAACAAACAATCATAGGAACAGCAAGAGCCCTCGCGACTTCGTTGCATGAACGCCCTAACCTTTTTAATAACCAAGCCAGTTTTTTACCCGATGTTGAAAAAGGTAAAGACCTTTACGGTTATCAATTATCTCAAGCGATAAATCTCGACGGTTTACCCAACGACTGGCCAAGTTTTCAAGAAAAGTCCCACTACTATGGGGTTAATAACCAGCTTGGTCAGCAATTAAGCGTTGATAAGCTCACTAATCATTTCAGTGCCGCTGTTGGAAAATATGATAAATACTTATACTTTTTTATTCAGGTGATCGACGATACGGTTATTTATCGTGATGAAAATGCTCGAGCCATCAACAAAAATGATCATCTGGAATTATCATTCAACGATATTAATGGCAATTTCCAACGTTTTATCGTCAGTAATAAAAATCAGGGGTGGCTTGCTGCCTATCGCATTAATGACCTTGAAAGTAATGAACGGCTTCAATTTCCAAGACCCGTTAGCTTCATTCAGGGCCAATGGCGCGATACCGAGCAAGGTTATAATATTGAACTTCGCATCCCTTTAACTAAAATCAGTGACCGCTTAGCCTTTGCCATTCATGATGTTGATACGCCATTGAGTGCAGCCACAACAATAATAGGCAGTGCAGATCCAAGTAGCGCAGCAACCTTAGGCACCATTTTGGTGCCGTCACCTGAAATTGAACGCATAGTAAAGGGCATGAGTTACACACAGTCACGTATTTGGGTGGTTGATCAACATCATCGCGTACTAGCAAAAAGTGGCGACATAAAAAAAGCCAGTGGCTTATGGCAAAAAAACATCAATAACTCTGATAACGATGGCTCTTGGTATGCTTGGACACAAAAATACTTACAACCGTTATTTCAACATTTGCTCAACAAACCTCAAGATGATTTTATTGACCGTCTTTACGACACGCAAAACCTAACGGGTGAACATATTGAAGCCGCACTTGCGGGTATGCCAAAATCTCAATGGCGATTAACCACAGATAAAAAAGCGGTAATCATATCAGCTGCATACCCTATTTATATCAGTGATAAGGTCAACGGTGCGGTCATTGTTGAAGAAACAACCAATGGCATTCTCAGTGTACGAAATAAAGCCTTAGAGAAATTGTTTACGTCAATTTTAGCGATTATGTTATTGGGTGCTTTCGCTTTTTTCTTTTTTGCGTCACGTATTTCAAATCGCATTCGCCAACTGCGTAATCAGGCAGAAATTGCTATTGATGAACACGGTCGAATCAATAACGAGATAGCCGAGAGTATGCAAGTATCAACAGCCAATGATGAAATTGGCGACCTCTCTCGCAGTTTTTCTACGGCAGTAAATCGTTTAAGCCAGTACAATCATTACTTAGAAAATATGTCGTCACGACTCTCACATGAACTCCGCACCCCGATAGCGATTGTTAGAACATCCTTAGAAAATTTGTCTTTACAAGCCTTACCTGAGAAAAGTTCCGCTTACATTGACCGTGCCCAAAGTGGTATTAATCGCTTAAACAATATATTAACCAATATGAGTGAAGCGACTCGTCTTGAACAAATGCTCAATCAAACTGACAAGGTCAGTTTTAATCTCTTTGATGTGCTTAATGGTTGTGTACAAGGATATCAGCAGATATACCCTAACTTTACTATTGAGTATTTGGCCTCAGATAAAAAAGTAATGTTGGCGGGATCGCCTGAGCATATAGCGCAATTATTAGATAAGGTTGTCACTAATGCCGTAGAGTTTAGTGATGATAATAAACTTTTCATAACGACAGCGTTGAAAAACAAAGACATCACCATTCACGTTAGCAATAACGGCACGTTATTACCCGACACGATGGAAGAGCGACTTTTTGATGCTATGGTTTCAATGCGTGAAACACCGCAAATGAAAGAAGATAAGACTCCTCATTTGGGCTTAGGCTTATATATTGCCCGCTTGATTTGTGAATTTCATCAGGGGCATATCGTGGCAAGTAATCATCATAATCCGCAAGGTGTCACGGTGTCGATTACCTTGCCATTGCAGGTAAAGTAATTATTTACTCTATACCTAAATATTTATGTACTTGAACGGATAAACGCCAATTATTTTCAATACAGCTTTTTATTGCTAACGCTGTTGCCCGTTCTTTTTGGCTGATCGGTTGCAAATAAACTTGGGTGTTAACAATATTATGTTCGGCTAATAACGCTTTTAAGTCGTCTATATGCTGCTCAGTCGCCACTGGATGTTTAATTTCATTGGCACGTAACATCGCTGAGTTTAATATTTTGTAGCCACCCTTCATGTTTACTTTGGGTGAAACAGTCACCCAGCACTTATCCGTCACCTGTATTTCAAAAGTACCCGATGTTTCTAATTGACAACTAAAACCATTGGTTTCAAGTGCTTGGCACAGAGGGAGTAAATCAACCATCGCTGGCTCACCGCCTGTGATAACAATGTGTTTGGCTTGATAACCTTCTGCCGTTATCATCGCTAAAATATCTTTAACCGTAAGCGCTGACCACGTTTGAGATTCAGCTTCTTTTGTTAACATAGCATTCGGTGTTACTTCATCTTCAAGGTTTATTGCCCAAGTATGCTTAGTATCACACCACGAGCAAGCAACGGGGCAACCTTGTAAACGGATAAAAATTGAAGGTTGACCGGTAAAAGCGCCCTCTCCTTGAATAGTTTCAAATAATTCATTAATTTTGTATTTTACGGTCATCGGGGTTTTTGCCTGTTTATTGCTGGTGTAAATTGAAGTAAAATGCGCGATATTAATTATACCCTAAGAGACTTTAGAAATGACAAACAAAGTTGTTGTTATTTATTCTGGTGGCATGGACTCATTCACTGTTCTTAATCGCGCCTTGCATGATGGCAAAGAAGTGTTCGCATTAACCTTTGATTACGGACAGCGTCATGTCAAAGAAATTGAATTTGCCAGTACGGTTTGTCAATCACTTGATGTAAACCATAAAATTATCGATATATCATCTATTAATCAATTGCTTGCTGGTTCTTCATTAACCGACAATATTGATATTCCTGAAGGTCATTACGAAGCTGAAAGTATGAAATCAACGGTTGTACCTAACCGTAACATGATTTTGTTATCACTTGCGGTCGGTTATGCCGTTTCAGTGGGGGCTAGCCAAGTTTATTACGGCGCACATTCAGGAGACCATGCAATATATCCTGATTGTCGTCCCGAATTTGTAATGAAAATGAATGAGGTGTGTAAAATAGCTAACTACGAGTCAGTAGAAATATTTAGCCCTTATTTAACGGTTACTAAAAGTGATATTTTAACCGATGGATTAAAAATGGGCTTAAGCTATGATAATACTTGGACGTGTTATAACGGCCGTGAAAAAGCCTGTGGAAAATGTGGTGCCTGCCAAGAGCGTTTAGAAGCTTTCAGTGATAATAATGTTACCGATCCGTTAAGTTACGAATCTTGATAAATAAAAGATAAAACACGGCAAGGTGTTTTATCTTTTTTCTGTACTGACCAAAGAAATATTACGCTTAAAGCTTATGAAAATAAGGCATTGTGTAGCTTTTCAACGGTTTCATTTGCTTGTTTCTCGTCGACTAAGAAACATAAGTTATGTTCACTGGCGCCATGACAAATCATCCGCACGTTTATCCCTGATATAGTTTCAAAAATACTGGTACCAACGCCATTACTGCGATGCATTTTATTTCCTATAACCGCTATTAACGATAAACCGTGCTCTACGGTGACTTCACAAAGCTGTTCTAATTCTTCAACAACGGTTGAATTTAAAAGCGCTTGCGTCGACCCCGTTGGATTATCAAAGGTTAGCGCAATACTGATTTCACTGGTGGTAATTAAATCAACACTCAGTTCATGTTTGGCTAAAATACCAAAGACTTGTGCAAGAAAACCACTAGCATGTAGCATAGCAGGACTCTTTACCGTTACTAATGTTTGCTCTCTACGTAAGGCTATTGAGCGGTATATTGGGCTCGATTCAACAAACTGTTGAATGCGTGTGCCGCCCTTCTCTGGTTCCTTACTTGAACCAACAAAAACCGGAATATTCTTTCTCATCGCAGGAATGAGTGTTGCCGGATGAAGAATTTTTGCGCCAAAGGTCGCCATTTCAGCCGCTTCGCCAAAACTGATTTCTTTAATAGCACGGGCATGCTCGGTAATACGTGGGTCTGTGGTAAAAATACCGACAACATCAGTCCAAATAGAAAGATTATCGGCATGTAACGCTTCGGCTAAAAGTGCCGCACTGTAATCAGATCCACCACGGCCTAGGGTTGTCGTATGACCGTCCTCGTCTTGACCAATGAAACCTTGGGTAACGATAACTTTATCAACCAGCAAAGGCATAAGAAATTGCTGTGCGTTATTAGCGAGCATCTCAAGGTTAACAACGGCTTTACCGTATAATGCGTTGGTTTTCATGACTTGGCGAACATCAAACATTTCGCCATTAACACCAACAGATTTAAGGACTTGTGCAAAGATACATGAACTCATTTGTTCACCAAATGACAAAATTGCATCGGCTATGCGTGGGCAATAATTAAGTGATTGCGCGTTAGAGAACTCGCTTAACTCATTTAGCAGTTGATCAATTTGAAAGTTTAGCTGTGTTTCTTCAGCTAAATGTTGGGTAATATTAAATTGGATAGCGCGAATACTGCTAATGATTGTTAATTGTTCATGCTGAGATACATCTTTTTGACTTAAACGAACCAGTAAATTAGTAACGCCTGAACTTGCAGATACGACAACAACTTTGTTACTTGCATCGTTTTTAATGATCTGAGCGCATCGTAACATCGCTTGATGATCAGCTAGACTTGTGCCGCCAAATTTTGCAACAGTAAAAGGTAATAATGACATCTAAGGTCTCCCTAATTAAGCCCCCAGTAATAATTATAGGGTAACTTTATAAACTTCAAGGAAGAGCATGGCTGAATTAAGAAGTGTTCTTGGTAAGATAAACTAAACTTTTCAGCCAGAAGCTCTCCACCATAATCTAATTAGCACTTAACATACTAACTAGAGGTGACAATCCTAGGGATTCAGCCCTAGTAACCGAATAAATAACGCCACTCGCTAATTACTCTCGGCAATAGTCTCCCTCAATAACAGTCAAAAGAATGGTGGTTCTTCGTGTTATCTACCTAGCTACTGCTCCTCTTCTGGTTGATTATTAAAAACATACAATTTGAGTATTTATTCTAATAACCGACATGTGGATTAAATCCTATCTGTAATAATAAATCAACAGGCTAAGTCGATCTTTTTTAGAAATAATAGCTTAATAGTATTACCCATAGTTCAACTAAAGCATGGCTAGCCTTTTATATAAAAATTAACGGTTGCTGCAGCGCATTAATTTTATACCACCGACATCCGTTGAAAAACCAAGATTTTTATAAAAGCTCTCCAGTTCAGGTAAGCAATATAATTCAAAATGTTTTACTTTGATTAATTTATCATGGTTTTTAACCAGGCTCATCAATTGCTGACCGATACCATTACCGCGATGAGAGGCGCTTACAATCACATCAAAGATTATTGCTTTATAGATAAAGTCGCTTAGAATTCGCGTAAAACCAATGAGCTCATTGTCTACATCGAGAATACCAATACAAATTTGAGAACCACGAATACAATTTTGAGTGTCTTCGAGTGAGCGTTCTTTACCCCACCATACACTTCTATAAAGCTGGTGAACTTGCTTTATATGGTCGTCAGAAAATCTATAAATTATGGTCATCTTTAATTTTTAAACTCAATATTCACTGACCTATTAACAGACAGTAATTAGCCAGCAACATTATTTAATAAGGGTAACACCCGCAACTTCTACCACTGTTTTTGCATCAGCACGTTCAATAACTTTTAATAGTGTTGTTTGAATAGTTTCATCTTTTCTCGCATCACCTTTACTGGTAAATTTTTGCTCTTGTGGAGCATCACCTTCAGCGGCAATAAAACCAACCACAACTTCAGTAGCACAATCAGCTGACTGACCAAAATAAGCTAATGAAATTTGTGGGTAGCCTTGAAATCCTTTCTTAACTCTTTTATCAATACGTTTAGTCGATTTGTCTAAGTTCATAATAATTATCCAAAAAATAACGCAATATTAGCGCGAATAAAACAATAGTTATCTAAAATCATAAATGATTTATCAATATAAGCTAAACCCTACAACATATGCTGAACCAATAAGATGAACATTAATACTACATGAGGAAATGCAACAGTAGGTCTTATTGATTGACAGGCATATTCTTTAATTAAGGCAAGACCTGATAAGCTAACTTTATGATATTCACAGTTAAATTGACATACATTTTCACTACTGTCGGCTAAAATATATATTTCTAACTATAAAAGCCGTGTCTCAATACGTGATTGAAATGTCTTCCAAACAGCATCTTAAAGCCATAAAACAACTAAGATTAAAAAGATAGGAATCATGATTACATTCGATATAATGGCTAATAGTAAAACGATAACGGCAATAATTTTTATATAAAGCGAATGTTTTTCATAGCTGTCAAACTGATTCAGGAGTAAGGACCATTCTGAGCTGAATTTATTTTTTTCAATTTTTTCCTCTTATAATTAGAATAAATTTTTACAACACGTAGCACGATACAATAAGTTTTTAATTAAAAATGTAAATAATAAAAACTAAAATCGATTTGTATACGTATAATTAATAATAACCAACTTAATGGTAAATAAAATGTTTGGAATATTTAAAAAAGACCCGATAAAAAAATTAAACAAACTCTATGAAGCTAAGCTTGAGCAAGCGATGTTTTCGCAAAGAAATGGAGATATAAAATCATATTCGATGATCACTGCTGAAGCTGAAAAAATAGCCGTGCAAATTAAAGATTTAGAAGATTCAAAAAAGAACTAACGCGGTAATAGCGAACATATCCCGCCAATTCATTTAAGGTGATGGCGGGATTTTATTGCTTGCCTTTTTAAATCAATGTTTATCTGCTTGCAGTCCTCAGTAAACTCAATTGATTAATAATTCGTAATGATCAGCCTTTTTGGTAAAGCCAACCCTTCTCAAGTAAAGTTCATGTGCATCATCTGATGGTTCAACGATTAAATGTTTAATACCTTCTTGTCTTAGTTGATTTTGTTCAGCTGAGAACATAAATTTTGCTGCTTTAAAATCTCGGTCTTCGGGGATGATATAGTCGAGTAGCACTTCAACCTTACCGTCCTCATCTAACTCCCGATAAGCAAATAATCCTACGGGCTTCATGTTCCTAAACAATAACAATACCACGGCATCATCAAGTTGCTGCCACTGAAAGTTTTTACATAAGCCAATGATATCTTTACCGTAACGTTCCTTTAACAAGTTGAAAAAAGATGATTCCACCGATTTTAGTTTAATTAAATCAAATTGATCTTTCTCTTGATAGATACGGATTAAATAGTAGACATCAACCAAAGCAATCCAGCCGTTTAAAATAAAAACAGGGTAGGCATCAATAAAGTACCCATAAACACTAAAGGCAGCAGCACCAAATAGATTGATCCAACGCAATCGCTTGATATTAGACATCATTAACGATAAGGCGATTAGCACACTTGCGACATAACCAAAGGCTTCTAACAGGGACATGACAATACTCTTTTTAGTAAAACAACAGGGATAGTATAATAATCTGACCAAATGGTCAGAAAAACACGATTAGATCTTGACACATGAGTCAGGAAAACACAATATATGGCTAATAAATGTATTTAACAGCTAGTTATGACTCAACTATAATACTAAATAAAAGCAATACATAGCTATGCTATTAGCAACCAATTAACAAACTTAAAAGTATGGACGTTTACATAATTGTTACCTAATGCTTTTCAACTCAATTATTATCTAAAGGGATCACTATGCACTTACCTCAAAATATCATTCGTCAAAAACGTAATAAACAAGCTTTAACTGTAGATGAAATTCAATGCTTTGTTGATGGTCTTAAAACAGGTGATTTCACCGATGCACAAGTTGGCTCAATGGCTATGGCAATTTGGCTTAATGGCATGACAACTGATGAAGTTGTTAATCTAACCATGGCTATGCGTGATTCGGGTACCGTTGTTGATTGGCATAATAAATTAGACAAACCCATCGTAGATAAACATTCAACCGGTGGTGTTGGTGATAAAGTAAGCTTAATGCTAGCCCCAATAGTGGCAGCATGTGGGGCTAATGTGCCAATGATTGCAGGGCAAGGTTTAGGTCATACTGGTGGTACGGTTGATAAATTAGAGGCCATCCCAGGTTTTAATGTTCGCCCTAGCCTTGCAGAGTTCCAAGCAACAGTTAAGGAGCAAGGCACAGCAATTATTTCACAAACCAAAGATTTAGCACCAGCCGACAAACGCCTTTATTCAATTCGTGACGTAACGAGCACAGTAGAATCCATCCCATTGATCACCGCTTCTATTTTATCAAAAAAATTAGCGGCTGGCCTCGAGTCATTAGTCATGGATGTAAAAGTAGGCAATGGTGCGATGATGGCCGATATTGAATCAGCTCAAGCATTAGCTCATTCAATTGTCTCAGTCGCCAATGGCGCAGGAACACCGACACAAGCATTAATCACTGATATGAATCAGCCGCTAGGTACCACAGTGGGTAATGCACTTGAAATACAAGAAACTATTGACTATTTGACTGGAAAATATCGTGAGCCAAGGTTGCATGAAGTCACCATAGCCCTCGCTGCTAGAATGTTATTAACCAGTAAAATAGCCAGTGATATTGAACAAGCGACAACGTTAGCCGAAGAGGCATTAACATCAGGTAAAGCCGCTGAAATATTTGGCAAAATGATCACCGCGATGGGTGGCCCAGCTGATTTATTAACCCACAGTGAAAGTTTACTACCTAAAGCTAATATGACTAAAAACATCGTCGCCTCAAAAGCTGGTTACATTGGCATTATGGATACTCGTGCTATAGGTATGGCATTAGTAGAAATGGGTGGTGGTCGTGTCGACCATAATCAAAGCTTAGATTACAGTGTCGGCTTTAGTGATATTAAACCAAAAGGCACGAAAGTCGCTGAAGGCGACATCATTGCTATTGTTCATGCCAAAGATGACGCACAAGCAACTCAAGCGATTAAACAATACTTAAATGCGGTTGAGATTTCAGTAGCGCCAGTTATTGTTGAACCTGTAATACATCAACTCATTACCTAATTATTGATGCTCAACTGAGATGAATCCATTATTAAGGCGACTGTAAGGTCGCCTTAAGTTTTTATCCCCTTCTTTTAAATAAATTTATAAAATGAGAACAATTATGTCGAGAGCAATTATTTTGGTCATTGACGGTTTTGGGTTAGGTCATGCCCCTGATGCAGAAGCTTTTGGTGATGTTAATGCCAACACCTTTGCAAATTTAGCCGAAAAATTTCAAGAAATTAAAGGACGCCCTTTAAAGCTTCCTCATTTAAGTAAGCTGGGTTTAGTTAAGGCTTGCCAACAAGCGTCAGGTCGCACACTTTGTGTTGAGCCCGTTGAGCCAACTAAAGGGGCTTATGGTTACGCTGCTGAAATAAGTACCGGTAAGGATACCCCCAGTGGCCACTGGGAAATGGCAGGAGTTCCGGTGTTATTTGATTGGACTTACTTTACTGATAAGAAAAATAGCTTTTCAGCAGAACTGATGGCACAAATAAACCAAGCCACAGGTTATGCTGATATGTTAGGAAATTGCCATGCCTCTGGCACCGATATTATCGCTAATTTAGGTGAACAACATATAAAAACAGGTTTACCTATTTGTTACACCTCAGGCGACAGTGTTTTCCAAGTAGCCGCTCATGAACAACACTTTGGCTTAGATAACCTTTATAAATATTGTCAACAAGTGCGGGTCATACTCGATCCGTTAAATATAGGACGTGTGATCGCTCGCCCTTTTATTGGTGAAATTCCTGCCGATTTTGAGCGAACCGGTAATCGCAGAGATTATTCAGTATTACCTCCAGCGACCACCGTATTAGAAAAATTAACCCAAGCCGATGGTACGGTAATAAGTGTCGGTAAAATTGCTGATATTTTTGCGCATCAGGGTATTAGCATCAAAACTAAAGCAACCGGACTACCTGCGTTATTAGATGGAACGCTCGCACATATGAAAACCGCAGCAGATAAGAGTATTATTTTTACCAATTTAGTTAATTTTGATCAAGACTTTGGTCATCGACGAGACCCTGTCGGGTTTGGCGAAGCGTTAGAATATTTCGATGAGCGTTTAGCAGAGTTTTTAGATCAAATAGCTGATGATGACTTACTGCTATTAACCGCTGATCACGGTTGTGATCCTACTTGGCCGGGCAATGATCATACGCGTGAATTCGTGCCAGTTATCGCTTATCACAATCATATCGATTCGATAAACTTAGGCCAGCGCAATAGTTTTGCCGATTTGGGACAAACTTTAGCCAGTTTATTTACCTTAGACGCAATGGATTATGGTCAGTCTTTTTTAGACGAACTAAAATTTTAAACATTGAAGTCTTAACTCAAGGACCTTAAATGGTCCCTTGATAAACGTATTTACTAACAATAAATTGGCTTGTCAATTTGCCAACAGATTTAACAACACGGCCTGATATCGACAGATTAAATAAAAAAACCGAGTAAACTATTATTGATACATAGTCTTACTCGGTTATTGATTTTTATTGAGTATTTAAAGAAGGCCTGATGTTACATCAATGATTTATTAGCATCTCGGTATTGCGCAAGAAGTAATTCTGTCGAACTGTCTGAAAGTTCAGTATTATTAGGCTGTCCAATGCGAGATAAGATATCATCACCCAATATTTTCCCAAGCTCAACACCCCATTGGTCGAAGGAATTTAAGTTCCAAATAACCCCTTGAACAAAAACTTTATGCTCATATAAAGCAATTAGCGTCCCGAGTTGGTAAGGTGTTAATCGGTCAAAGGTTAACGTATTCGATGGTCGATTCCCTGGCATTTCTTTATGTTTAGCAATCACTTTGGCTAATGCCTCTTCCATACCTGAAGCGACAAGTTCATCATAGGCTTGTTGATGAGTTTTACCTTGCATTAGCGTTTTACTTTGTGCAAAACAATTGGCGACAAGCATATCTTGATGACCGTTCATATTATGTTCAGCAACTAATGGCTGAATAAAATCAACCGGTACTACTGACGTACCTTGATGTAATAACTGATGAAAAGCATGTTGACCATTCGTGCCTTCTGCGCCCCAAATAACCGGACCGGTAGTACTGCTGACAATTTCATTATTAAGCTGGCAGCTTTTACCGTTAGACTCCATGTCCATCTGTTGTACATACGCAGGAAAACCACGTAAATAATGACTGTATGGTAATAAAGCATGGGTTTGACAACCAAAAAAGTTATGGTTCCACACGCCTAACATCCCCATGAGTACCGGTAAATTTTGCTCAAGCGGCGCCTCTTTAAAATGCTTATCAAGATCGGCTGCACCTTTTAGTAATTCAGTAAATCCTTGATTACCTATTGCCATCGCAATAGGCATGCCAATAGCTGACCATAATGAATATCGTCCCCCAACCCAATCCCACATCGGAAAAACATTGTCACTATTAATGCCAAATTCGACCGCTTTAGTTACATTTGATGATATGGCAATAAAGTGTCGGTTGAGCTGCTCAAACGTAACACCATAGTCATAAAACCATTGGCGAGTAGACTCGGCATTCGTCAGAGTTTCCTGAGTATTAAAAGACTTTGAAGCAATCAACACTAAGGTTGTTTCAGGGTTTAAATGAGTTAAAACATCATGTAGATGATTTCCATCGATATTGGCCACAAAATGCTGTTTAGGCCCACCTTCAACATAAGGCTTTAATGCGGTGGTCACTATTTTAGGTCCTAAGAAAGAGCCACCAATACCTAGATTTAAGACATCAGTAATAGATTGACCACTATAACCTAACCATTTCTTGTCACGCACTTGGTTAACGACTGCTTCTACCTTAAGACGCACCGCTTTGATTTGAGGTATAATATCAACTCTGTCAACAAGTACGGGTGTACTGTCTTGTTGTCGCAAAGCTGTGTGTAATACCGATCTGTTCTCAGTATTATTAATCGGCGCACCAGCGAACATCGCCTCTCTTTTTTCAGCTAATTGCGCTGATTCGGCTAACTCGATTAACAAAGCGCGCGTTTTCTCAGTAATGCGATTTTTTGAATAATCTAAATTTAAGCGACAAGCACTCACCGATAAATTTTCTGCTCGTAGTGGATCACTGGCAAACAAGTCACGTAAATGGCTACTTTTTATCTCAAGCAAGTGTTGTTGAAGTTCTCGCCACTTATCGTTAAAAGTATCCATTAACATGAGTGTTGTCCTAAAGTGTCGTTAAAAGTATCCATTAGCATGAAGGGTTTCCTAAAGTTATCTTAAAATAATTGGCTTAGTTGTACTTCGAGCTTGCACTGGTCAATGGCAAAGTTACGAATACCTTCTGCTAGTTTCTCTGTTGCCATCGCATCTTGATTCATTTCCCAGCGAAACTCAGCTTCGGTTAATGCTACGGGTTTATCTTGAACACGAGTTGCTGGCATTAATTGCTGTGTTATACCTTGATAATTATCGGATAACTCACTCATTAATGGTGGACTAATCGTTAATCTATCACAGCCAGCAAGGGCAATAACTTCATCGATATTACGAAAGCTTGCGCCCATCACTACAGTATTGTAGTCATGCTGTTTGTAATAATTAAAAATTTCTGTAACAGAAATCACCCCAGGATCTTCATTGGCTAAGTAGCTATCACGACCGGTATCTTTTTTGTGCCAATCAAGAATTCGACCAACGAAGGGTGAAATTAAATACACTTGTGCTTCAGCACAAGCTTTTGCTTGAGCAAAGCTAAATAACAAGGTTAAATTACATTGAATTCCCTCTTGCTCAAGTTGTTTAGCCGCTTGAATACCTTCCCAAGTTGACGCCATTTTTATCAGAATACGTTCTTTACCAATACCGGCTTCTTGATACATAGCGATAAGTTGACGGGCCTTAACAATACTTGCTTCTTTATCAAAAGATAAACGTGCATCGACTTCAGTAGAAATACGACCGGGTACAATCGCTAAAATTTCTAAGCCAATTAATACTGATAATTTATCAGCCGCAAGACTGACTTCAATGGCTTTGTCTTTAGTCTGACTTTTTGCCCATTTAACAGCTTCTGTCAGTAATTTTTGATAAGCAGGTATAGCAGCAGCTTTTAATAATAATGAAGGATTAGTCGTCGCATCCATTGGTGAAAATTTTGCTATGGCTTCAATATCCCCCGTATCAGCAACGACTGTTGTCATGGTTTTTAATTGTTCGAGTTGAGATAGTTGTGCTTGCATAATAATTCCTGTTAAAAAGTTTCTGTTTATTTATTTGTTTAAATTAATGAGGTAAATTAGATAAAAATTCCCGCAATAGTTGCGCTCATCAGGTTAGCCATAGCCCCAGCAAGAACCGCTTTCATGCCAAGCTTAGCAATATCGGGGCGACGAGAAGGTGCCATGTTACCCATGCCGCCTAATAAAATAGCCACGGAAGATAAGTTGGCAAAGCCACAAAGCGCAAAGGTAATAATGGCTTGGGTTCTGGCACTTAATTGATCAGCAACAGTAATAAAATCTAGATAGGCAACAAATTCATTGATGATAATTTTTTGACCAAGGAAACTCCCAGCCATGTTTGCTTCATGCCAAGGGATCCCAATAAGATAAGCGACTGGTTGAAAAACATAACCTAAAATCAGTTGTAAGCTTAAATTTTGTAGGCCAAACCATTCTCCAAAGCCACCTAGCAAACCGTTTACCATCGCCAGTAGAGCAACAAATGCTAATAACATGGCTCCAACATTTAGCGCGAGCATCATGCCATTTGATGCTCCGGTGGCCGCTGCATCAATAACATTAACGGCCTCTTTAGCATCGCTTTTCATATCGTCTAAGTTGTCGTTCGGCTGTTCAGTTTCAGGCACTAACATTTTTGCCATCAGCAAGCCGCCAGGAGCAGCCATAAAGCTAGCAGCGATGAGGTATTTTAAATCAATACCAATACCAGCGTAACCGGCGACTACCGAGCCTGCTACCGATGCTAAGCCACCAACCATTACCGCAAAAAGTTCAGAGCGGGTCATCTTAGGCAAAAATGGTTTTATCACTAAAGGCGCTTCTGTTTGACCAACAAAAATATTTGCGGTCGCTGACATAGATTCAGCTTGACTGGTTTTAAGAAGTTTTTGCAAACCACCACCAATAAACTTAATGACCAACTCCATTACACCAATATAATAAAGCACGGCAATCAACGCCGAGAAAAAGACGATGACGGGTAAAACATGGAAAGCAAACATAAAGCCCAAGCTTTTTTCACCTATTTGTTCACCAAATATAAAGCTAATACCGTCATTGGCATAGCCAATAACACTAGATACGCCGCTAGCAACACTCAACAAAATATCTTTACCTGCGGGGATATATAACACAAAAGCACCCAGAGATATTTGTAACACTAGTGCACCAATAATCGTTCGCCAATTAATGTTCTTTCTATCTGACGAGGCGAAATAGGCAATAGCTAAAAGGACAAAAATCCCCAAAATGCTGCGTAGTATATTCGTATCCATGTTATTCCCTGTTATTTTGATTTTCTTATTATTTTTATGACAATGGAGACTAAGACCAAATACAGCATTTTATTTATTTTGAGTATTGATATTAAAAACCTGACTATATAGTCAGGTTTTTAATCTAAACTAAGATTCTACTTAGGTCAATAGGATATTATCGAATAACCACCAATTACTCGGATACTACAACAGCAATATTTATCGATAATATTAATGATGATGCCACTAGCAATTTAGCTGATAAATTGAACCTATAGACAGGCCATAACAACGAGGTTAAAACTTTGTTGTATTGCTGTTATTTATCAAAAAAATGAATTTTTATGGTGCTATTGACGGCAATCAAGATAACTTAAATCACTATATCAACTACTTATGATTGTTAGTCAGACTGCTGCACTATCTGCGCTAAGTCATACCTAATTGGTCAAAGTTAGATTACTAAAGGCTTTAGCACAGCCAACTCCAACAAATAAACTCTGTATGATTAGCGTTTATGTTATGACACTTATCAACCCCTTTTCATTGCTGTCTGTCTTAAGCCTCGCTTTTCATGGTCAGATAAGAAAGCCATTTTTAACGCGTTATCTTGCAATGTACGACACTGCGCGTGACTTAGCCCCGCTTCAAGTGCCGCCTGCTGATATTCATATTTTATGTCACACCCCTGCACAGCAGGATCGTCACTGTTGAGGCAAACAAGTAAACCTCTATCAAGAAATGTTTTAACGGGATGCTGACTAATATTTTTTACTGTCCCTGTTTGATAATTTGACGTTAAACATGATTCAATGGCGATATTGTGCTGATACATATAATCCATTAATTTTTCATCGCCAACAGCATGAGTACCATGGCCAATGCGGGTTGCATGTAATTCATTGATAGCCTGATAGATGCTCGATGCTCCATCCGCTTCACCAGCATGAATAGTCACCTGTAAACCGGCTTTATCAACCAAAGCAAAGTGTTCAACAAAGAGTTGACCTGGCTTGCCTAACTCATCTCCAGCCAAATCGACCGCGACAAGATCATTTTTGTGCGCAAGTAAGGCATGTAACTCCTCAAAACAGGCATTAACACCAAAGGTACGACTTAAAATACCAATAAGGTTAATTTGGACAGGGAAATCTTTTTGCGCTAACTTTACGCCGTCGACCACCGCAGCAACCACGTCGGTGACATTGAGCTTATGTTCCATAGCCATATAATAAGGAGAGAATCTTAATTCAGCATAATCAAGCCCTTGCAAAAAAGCATCTTCAACGTTTTCATAAGCGATACGTTTACATGCCTCTAAATTAGCTAACACGCTAACGCCATAATCAAGTTTTTGTAAAAAAGAGACTAAGTCACTTTCTTTACCTTGAATTTGTACATGCTGTAGTAAATCAGTCAAATTATCAGCAGGTAATTCGATACCATGCTGTTGTCCTAATGCCAGAATTGTTTTTGCTCTTATATTGCCATCTAAATGGCGGTGTAAATCAATAAAGGGAATATCGCTAAACATTCTACTATTCCTTAACATTTTATCTGTTTATACTCATGGACAAAGAAAACTTGACCATATGGTTAATTTATTTTACATTCTAAACACAACCTGACACAAGTGACAAGTTATGTTTGATTGATGACTTATTCACCTACTAATATAAGTACATGAAATTGTGATAAATATATGAAATTCAAAATACAATTACTGACTAAAATTAAACATAAAAAGACCCATAAACCACTTAAAATTAATTTTATTCAACTAGCGTTACCGCTTTTATTAGCTGTTTTTGTCACACAAGCATCCGTTATTCAACCTGCAATAGACCAACAACCTGACATTAGAGTAGCAACATTTAATGTCAGCATGGACGCAACTAATTACCTACCTAATAATAAAATAGGGTCAGGTGTTGAACTTATCGCTGCTCTTAAAGACGATCGTCAACAAATTAAGAATATTGCTGAAATTATTCAACGTAACCGCCCAGATATTATTCTCCTTAATGAATTTGACTATATTGCCGACCCAAAACAAGGCGTTGAAATATTTTTAAAGCAATATTTAGGTAAATCACAACAGGGAATAGCTGCCATTGATTACCCCTATTATTATTTTGCTCCGGTAAATACTGGTGTAAGCACGCCTTTTGATTTGGACAATAACGGTAAAAAAACTAATAATCTTGGCGACGCTCAAGGTTATGGCCACTTCCCTGGTCATTTTGGTATGTTAGTGCTATCTAAATATCCAATTGATGAGGATAATATTAGAACTTTCCAACATTTCCTTTGGAAAGATATGCCCAATGCCATAGTGCCAATCAATCCAAGTACGAAAGAGCATTGGTATAATGAACAAGAATGGCAAATGCTGCGTTTATCGTCTAAATCGCACTGGGATATTCCGATTAATGTCCAAGGTAAACTTGTTCATATACTAGCAAGCCACCCTACACCACCGGTGTTCGACGGTGAAGAAGACCGTAATGGTGCTAGAAACCATGACGAAATACGCTTTTGGCAAGACTATATTACCCCCAACAAAGGCAATTATATTTACGATGACCAAGGGGGTAAAGGTGGGTTAACATTAGATAGCCGCTTTGTTATTTTGGGTGATCAAAACGCCTCTAAAGATGAAGGTGCTGCCCGCAAAGAAGGCATTAGTAACCTCTTGGCTAGTCCTTTTATTAATAATGATATGACGCCTGCTAGCGTCGCTGCAATAAAAAATAGTAACAGCCCTTTTGCTGCTAATCATACCGCTGGCTGGGGTATGCAAGCAGACTATGTGTTACCTTCTCGCCTTGGTATTAACCTAAAAAATAATGGTGTTTTTTGGCCAAAGAAAGACAGCCCACTTTATCGCTTAATTGAAACGCGCTCCGCTTCATCTGATCATCGTTTGGTTTGGGCGGATTTAATTTTAACAGCCAAAGATAAGCTAGCTAAAAATATTATCATGGTTATTGGCGACGGAATGGGACCCGCCTACACCACGGGTTATCGTTATTATATGGATAATATAAATACGCCACAGGTAGAGACAACTATTTTTGATAAACTGCTAACAGGCATGGTCAGTACTTATCCGGTTAATAGCCAAGGTTACGTTACCGACTCTGCCGCAGCCGCTACTGCATTATCTACCGGTTATAAGACCTATAATGGGGCGATTGGTGTTGATGTAAATAAAAAACCGTTATTAACGCTAATGGAGCGAGCAAAACAATTAGGCAAGAAAACCGGCTTAGTGGTTACCTCCCAAATTAACCACGCAACTCCTGCCGCCTATTTTTCTCACAATGAAAGTCGTAAAAATTATAATGAAATCGCCGACAGTTACTTTGACGACAAAATTAACGGTCACTTTAAGGCTAATTTAATGCTCGGCGGCGGTAGCAAATATTTTATTCGCCCTGACAGAAACTTAGTCAGCGAATTCAAGCAAGCAGACTTTCAATATATTGATGATTTATCAAAACTTACTTCGCTTAATAAACAACAACCGGTATTGGGTTTATTTGCTGAAGTCGGACTGCCGTGGACACTTGACAATAAAAATGAAAACCATTTACTGGCAATGGCTAAAGCTGGCGTACGACATTTAGAAAATAATGAAGGTTACGTACTACTTGTTGAAGCAAGTCAAATAGACTGGGCGGGTCATAGTAATGATATTGCTGCTGCTATGGCTGAAATGCAAGATTTAGCCGAAACACTTACTTGGTTGAAGAACTATGTGGAAAATCGTGATGACACCTTATTAGTTGCCACGGCAGATCATAGTACAGGTGGCTTAACCCTGGGTGCTAACGGCGATTATCGCTGGCAACCTGAATTTTTGAAAAACTTAACCGCATCACCTAAAAGTATTGCAACAAAATTAGCGCATCAAAACACAGCTATTTCTGCCCAGCAATTAACAGACGCTCTCGGCTTTATTATTACCGACCAAGAAGCTAATTTGTTTATTGGGCGCAGCGATGAAAAATCTATCTATGAGCAAATTAAATTATTAATTGATTCAAGAACTAATACCGGTTGGACTTCTGGTGGCCATACCGGTATTGACGTACAAGTTTTTGCCACTGGTAATGGCGCTAAAGCCTTTAACCGTCATCAAACGAATACCGACATAGCTAAGCAGCTATTTTTGGTGCTTGAAGGCAATTAACTAAGATTCACTAATGGTCATTAATGACTGAATAATACTAACGAAGAGACTCAATACCATTGAGCAAACAACCTAAAGGAAAATTATGAAAATACAAATGTTAACAGCGGTACTCGGCCTTAGCGTGCTTTCTAGTCATGCTAATGTTGTGATCACTGAATATGTTGAAGGTGGAGGTAGTAATAAAGCTATTGAAATTTCTAATCTTGGCAGCGTAAATGTCGACTTAGCCGCGGAAGGTTATAAACTCGACCTTTATTCTAATGGTAAAACAGAAACAACTAACGGTATATCATTGCAAGGCTTATTAGTGCCAGGCTCGAGCATTGTTGTTTATAACAAGGATGCCACTGCCGAATTTAAATTTGATGCTCCTCAAGGCCTTGAAGATTCAAGTGCCACTTACTTTAATGGTGATGATGCCCTATTACTTTCAAACGCTAATGGCGTTGTTGACAGTTTTGGACAATTAGGAACAGACCCAGGCAGCAACTGGGGTGAAGGTGATTTTTCTACTAAAGATCATACTTTACGCCGCTTAACATCAGTCACTGAAGGTGATACCACTTCTGACGATGCTTTTGACCCCGCGACCCAATGGGCGACCTTTCCAAAAGACACCTCTGACGGTTTAGGATGTACTGGTATAGCGGCCTGTGATGGCAATCAACCCTTACCGACTGAAGGCGGGGCATCAACTGGCCAAGGCATTGTTCTTATCACTGAGTATGTTGAAGGCGGTGGCAGTAATAAAGCCATTGAAATATCTAACTTAGGTACTGCAGATGTAGATCTAGCGGTAGATGGTTATAAACTAGAGCTTTATGCAAATGGCAAGACAGATTCACCAAATGAGCTATTATTGCAAGGTTTACTTGTACCTGGCTCTAGTATTGTTGTTTATAATCAGGGGGCAACTGAACTATTTACATTTGATGCTCCTCAAGGTATTGAAGACACAAGCGTAACTTACTTTAATGGTGATGATGCTATTTTACTTATTAACAATGCCGGTATTGTTGATAGCTTTGGCCAATTTGGTGTTGACCCAGGTAGCAATTGGGGTACGGGTGATTTTTCAACAAAAGATCATACCTTACGTCGCCTAAACTCGGTTACCGAAGGTGATACCACAGCTGATGATGCTTTTGACCCAGCAACACAATGGGCTACTTTTGCTAAAGATACTGCTGATGGTTTAGGCTGTAGTGGCGAAGTAACTTGTGATGGTTCACAAGCTTTACCTACTGCTGGTACGCCTACTGGTGATGGATCAACACCGGCTACAGGAATTTGTACAAACTGCCCTGACTTAGCAAAAATAGCTGACCGAACGACTTATGTCGAAGCCACTTATTATAGCCAAGCAAACGCTGCAGAAGCCGCCGGTTTACGTGCAGCAATTACAGCGGACATCAGTGTTAATCATAAACAACTAACCTACTCTGAAGTATGGACCGCGCTAACCAGTACCGATGAAGATGCTACAAATGCTGACAACATAATTTTACTCTATTCAGGACGTTCAATTGCCAAAGCAGATAACGGTAGTGGTTCTGCTTCAAGTAATCAAAATTTTTGGAATCGAGAGCATACATGGGCTAAATCACATGGTTTTCCAGAGACTAACCAATTAGGTTATACCGATATTCATCATTTGCGCCCTACTGATATATCGATGAATAGTGACCGTGGTAATCGTGATTTTGATATTGGTGGTACCGCTAATACTGAAGCGCCTGAAAACAGAAGCACAGCAGATACTTGGGAACCAAGAGATGACGTTAAAGGTGATGTTGCCCGTATGATGTTTTATATGGATGTACGTTACGATGCAGGTACAGAAAGTACTATGCCTGATTTAATCTTAGTTGATACTGTTGGAACAGCAACGAGCAAATTGAGTGATGGTACTGGCAAACTAGGTAAATTGTGTACCTTGTTTGACTGGCATTCACAAGACCCCATAGATACCTTTGAAATAAACCGTAACCACACTATTTATGAGTTTCAAGGCAACCGTAATCCTTTTATCGATCACCCAGAGTGGGTTGATGGTCTTTATGCTTCAGCTTGTGGTGCTGCTAGTGATGGTGGTGATGCTAATGCAGCACCAACCGTTTCAGCAGGTGACGAACAATCAGTTGCTTCTGCTGCTAACGTAACACTAACGGCAACAGCTGCAGATAGTGATGGCAGTATTGCTAGCTATGTTTGGACACAAACTAGCGGTAAAGTTGCTGACCTTACTGTTTATGACACAGCTACCATTACTTTTGTTGCACCAAAAGTTGGTAAAGATGAAAGCCTCATATTTAACGTGACTGTTATGGATGATCAAGGTAAAACAAGCTCAGCCACTGTTACTATTAATGTTGCCGCTGAAGTAATAGCAAAGGAAGACACCAGTGGTGGTACTGTTTACTTTTTACTTGCAGGACTTGCCCTACTATCGTTAAGAAGATTTAATAAGTAGGTTACAACTCAGCTTCTTGTTAGCAGAACGAGTTGCATTAATGATAAATTAATGCAACTCGCATCTCTGCAACTACCAGCAAAACCTCCCCAAGTAATAAAGTTCTTTACTGCTCTATTAAGCTTAATCATACTTAGATATAAAATAGTTTACTGCAGATAAGAAAACACTAAAACAAGGATTATGTAGATGATAAATAAAAGTTTGATGGCTGTTATGGTCATTACACTCGCACACCTGCCGATTAAATCAGCATTCGCACTTGGCCCTAATGGGCATCGTATGGTTGCCAAAATAGCCGAGGATAACTTAGAGCCTTCGGCCAAAAAGGCGCTAATGCAGCTAACCGATGGCGCACCATTAGCTCAAATGGCTAATTGGTCTGATAACATACGTTCAGATAAAAAATGGGATTATGCTAAGCCTTGGCACTATATTTCTATTGATGATGACGAAGTATTTGATGGGCTAAAAAGAAATGAAGATGGCGACATATTAAAAGCTTTAGCTGATTTTGAAAAAAAACTTCGCGATAAAAAAATCACCAAAGAAGAGAAATGGCAAGCACTAGCTTTCTATATTCACTTTGTTGGCGATATTCACCAACCGCTTCATGTTGGACGCAGAGATGACCTTGGCGGTAATAAAATAACCGTTAAATGGTTTGGAAAACCAACAAAACTTCATGCTGTGTGGGATTCGTCAATTATTGAGCATCAAAAGCTTTCTTATACCGAATATGCTAACTTTTTAAATAATCAAACGCCAGACACCATTAACTTATGGCAAGATACCGTTTATCTTGATTGGGCGAAAGAATCTAAATCTAACAGAGAAACAGTCTATGACTTCCCTGAAGATAAAGAATTAAGTTACCAGTATGCGTATAAAAACACCCCGATATTAAATGAACAAATAGCCAAAGCAGGCTTCCGTCTTGCTGGAATGCTAAACGATATTTTTAAAGAATAAATAATCGTTATTCACATAAGAGCCTAGTAAATATCTGGGCTCTTTCAGTTTAGTAAAACGCCGCAACTAAACAAGTAAAATCATTACCTAGGCTAATTAAGCCATTATTTATTAATGGTTTTACCTCAAAATTTCTAATGGATTCAATCGCTACTATTTTGCTAACGCAAACAACTTTACTTTATTAGATATTTCATTGCCGTCTGCGCAAACTGCTGTAAATTTATTGGAATAATAACAAAGAGCGCTATCCCTTGATCAAAGTCAGGGTTGAGCTGACAATAATATTGAATTTCTGCTTTGTCGCTACAGCGCAACATTTCCAATTCATGCTGGCTATAATTACTGCTTCGATTGACTGAAACTAAACAACGCAACTGATTTTCATTACTGTTTTTTCCGTTTGGATTAAAACGCGTAAACAATTCCTTGGGTGCAGATTGCCCAAAATGTGGCCAAACAATGGCGGTATTCTTGGCAATTGCTCGATACATAGCAGGGCTGAGCATAGTATCGGCATAATAGTGTTTGCGCCAGGGTCTTTGTAACCAGCTTTTAAAGCTCTCTTTAATTGAAAATAAAAAAGTATTACTCCCCTTTCGATATTGTGGAAGAAATGCAGCAGAAGCCTTAATTACCGTATAATTTGCACTGTCTGTGAAGGTGAGTAAGCAGTAGCCTATGATTTGCTCATTATTGACGTAAAGTCTCAACTTCCTCTGATTGGGCTCAGGGCTATCAAAATATTTTAGTAGATAATCTTCTGCATCTATATCAGCAAAACTAACCTTGATAATATCGCTAAGTGCGTTTCTTTGCCAAGCTGACAACCATTGTTTAGACTGTATCAAGTCTAAGGAGCTGAGTTCACTAATAACAAATCTCTCTAATAATATAAGTTAGGGTAATAGATTAATTTGAAAAGCTTATAAGTGCAAACCATCAAATAAGCTACTGGGCCAATTAGAAGTGTTATCTATAGAGTATTTTTAAGGGCTAGCCAGAGTATTTTGTAAGGTAGGCGCTAAAAATGGAAAATAAGGGGGTTGCGGCAACCACCCGTTATTTTCCGTTTAATTAACTTATTATGATTCTTTAGTCGCTCTTAACATCCACGCTGTTTTCTCGTGTATACGCATACGATCAGACACTAACGAAGCGGTTGACTCATCATCAGCAGCTTGTGCAATTTTTAAAACTTCACGCGATGTTTTAATAACTTGTTCATGCCCTTTGGTAAGTAACTCAACCATCTGCGCAGAACTTGGTACACCGTCAATCTCTTTAATAGAGCTTAATTTTGAAAACTCTTTATAGGTTCCTGGTGCAGGTACATCTAGGGTTCTAATGCGTTCAGCGATGTCATCAACAGCAATTGCTAATTCGGTATAATGCTCTTCAAACATCAAGTGTAATTCACGAAATTGTAAACCAGTTACATTCCAATGAAAGTTATGTGTTTGCAAATATAGCGTATAAGAGTCGGCTAAAAGTCGTTTTAAACCGTCTGATATTTCCGTTCTATTTTCTTTATTTATGCCAATATCTATATCAGTCATGTAATTTCCTAATTTTTAGAATTTGATAAATGTATAACGCCTTATCGAACGAGCGATAAATTGTTGACTAAAATTGAAAACTTCAAACGCCAGTCAACTGCTTACGTTCTTTTGAGCAATTTAGATTCTTACTCTACTTTGATTTCTAAAGCAATTCGTATCATAACACAAATCACCCTTGCCTATAAACCAGCATAATAATAGTAAAAATATAGAGTACCGTTTAAAGCGTTCATAACAACAATAATCTTTCCTCTTTATTTTAACTGTTTTTGCCGATACATCATGCGGTCAGCGTGATCAATTAAGTCTTTTAGTGATTCGCCATATATTTTCCATACAGCGAGATCATAAGAAATTGAAGCAGGTGTGTTTTTCGCCAGACTATACTCATCAACCCCTTTAGCTAATCGTTCTGGAAGTTTAGTCACATGATTTTCAGAAAATATATTAGTCAAGACAATGATAAACGACTCCCCCCGAAACTTAATTCATATGAGCAATAGCCTCCTCAACTGGCCATGCATTTTTATATGACCGCTCAGACAATATCTAAATCCAATGTCATCTTCAATTAGAGACCCTCGACAAAATGTTATATTATTGTGGTAAATATTGCTGGATTTTAAAGTGACGACTTAAGTATCGATGAGTTTTATTATCTATTGTGTTATTATTTTAAGAAAGTTCAGACAATTTCTTGGGGGTGTTAACTTAAACACGTTTAGCCCATTTTCATTAACTACTGTTGTACTATAGCTACTTCATCTTCTCATTTAAGTGTTATCGACATGGATCTATTTTCATCTTTATTTGAACAGCCGATTAATCTTTTACCATATGATGGTGATGTCGATTATTTTGGTGAGATTATCTCTTTAGACGATAGCGACTATTACTTTAATCGCTTACTTAACGGTATTGATTGGCGTTGTGACCAAGCGGTTATTTTTGGTAAAACTATTGAAACAAAAAGAAAAGTGGCTTGGCATGCTACTGAATGTTTTAGCTATACCTACTCAAATATTACTAAAACAGCGTTGCCTTTTACCGATGATTTGCTTTCATTAAAAGCACTTGTCGAGCGCCATAGTGGTGAAACTTATAATTCATGCTTACTTAACCTTTATCACAGTGGAGAAGAAGGCATGGCTTGGCACAGCGACGGTGAAAAAGATTTAAAGGACCAAGGTGCGATTGCATCGTTAAGTTTTGGTGCTGAAAGAAAATTTGCTTTTAAGCACAAGATATCAAAAGAAGTCATTACCTTACCCCTTAAAGCAGGCAGTTTGTTAGTCATGAAAGGACCAACACAACAGCATTGGCTCCATCGTTTACCGCCAACTAAACTCATTAAAGACGCAAGGATTAACCTTACGTTTAGAACGATTGTCAACACATAACGTATTATCGTTAACAAGAGTAATTTTCGTCACTTTGTATAAGCAAGGTGATGAATATACCGCCATTAACCGTCAAACTATGCTTTATTGTCAACGTCTTTAGGTCCTAGTCAGCCGCTAATCAACGGGCTTACTCGACACTATCTGTTGACAATGCCTTATATAAGATTGAAATAATATCAATATGCCCTATTCATTTTCATAAGTTTTTCGATAGATTTTAGTCAGTTTTTTAAGTCGTAGTTGGTCAAAAATCAGTGAAAATAATGGTGATGAGTTTAATTTTGGGGCTTTACCTTTGCCAATACGTTGTAACTGACGTTTGGTAATAGCCATCGTTGCAAGTGCGGCTAAAGTTTTATCTTGCCATTTCACTTGAGGTAAAATGGCTACTGCGTCTGGTGATGTTTTCCAGCGTTGAGGAAGATTTGGACTAAAGGCCAGCGCTCTGCCAATGCCGACCATATCTACGCCTTCATTTACTACTTTTTGTGCAGTCGCTAAACGGACAATCCCTCCTGTTGTCATAATTGGCATAGGAGCGTGTTTGGCAATTTCTTTCGCAAACTCAAGAAAATAAGCTTCTCTATTTAGGGGCTGTCCATCAGCTGTATTACCTTGCATTGCTGGACTTTCATAGCTACCACCTGACAATTCAACTAAATCTACTTTTAAATGGCCAAGTTCTCTTACCACGACTAAGGCATCTTGTGCATCAAAACCTCCACGTTGGAAATCTGCGGAGTTTAACTTAACTGCTACCGCTATATTTTCAGGTATAACTTGCTTGACCGCCTTAACAATTTCATAAAGGAGGCGAGCACGGTTTTCAAGGCTGCCACCCCAATTATCATTTCTCTTATTGGTCAGCGGCGACAAAAATTGTGATAACAGGTAGCCATGAGCTGCGTGGATCTCAATACCATGAAACCCAGCTTCAACAGCACGTAATGCTGTGACAACAAATCGCTGAATTAATGCTTGAATTTCAAGCTCGGTCATCGGACTTGGTTTACTAAATAACTGACTATGCTTCCCCATATCCAATGCAATATCTGAGGGAGAAAACACCTGCCCTCCCATAGCAGCATAGACTTGTCGGCCAGGATGGTTTATTTGCATCCATATTTTCGTGCCATTTTTACTTGCTATTTCAGCCCACTTTTCAAAGGGCTCTAAGGGGGTATCTTCCTCTAAAGCAATACCTCCTGGGCCGGTCATTGCACGGTGATCTACCATGACATTACCCGTAATAAGCAGACCCGTGCCTCCCGCTGCCCATGTTTTATATAGTTGAAAAATGTCATCGCCAGGTAAATGGCCCGTGACAGCCATATTTTCTTCCATGGCGGCTTTTGCTAAACGATTTGGCAGAATTGCGCCATTAGGAAGAGTTATCGGTGTAAATACAGAGTGACTCAAGTAGAACTCCTGTTAATAAGTTTAACGAGCTGGATTTTGGACAAGTATAAGCTTAAAGTTGACTTTAATGTCAACAGTTTACATACATATAAAGTGACTACCCGATGAAAATTAGTTTGTTAGCAAAAATAAGTGGTGTACCAGCCTCTACTATACGGTTTTATGAAGCCGAAGGATTACTCCCTAAAATACAAAGAAATATAAAGGGTATCGACATTATTCGCAAGATAGTGTGCAGCGTTTAGCAACGATTGAATGTGCAAAGCGGCTAGGTTTCAGATTGGCAGATATCTTAAATGTTTTAGCAGATAGTGGCGTAACCGAAGGACTTGATCACAACAAAATAGTCGAGCAACTTGATATACGCTTGCTTGAGGCAGAGAGTTTAATTAAGAAATTATTAGCACAACGAGACGAAATAGTATTATTTAAACAACGCTTACAAGAGAGCTGGCAACAAGGTAACCTTGCATTAATTCAATACCAAAATCACGTAAACAGCGGTATTCTTCTTTAGTCTCTATTCCCTCAGCGAGCGGAGTAATGTTTAGGTCATTAAAAATATTTAAACAATTTTTTACTATTGACTGACGCACCTTATCTTCATTAATGTTACGGATTAATCCCATATCAATTTTTACGATGTTAGTTTGAAAATCAGCTAATAAACCCAAACCAGCATACCCTGCGCCAAAGTCATCTATTGCAGTTTTAAAGCCTATTTTCTTATAAGACTCAACAATATTCTTAATAAAAGCGGTGTCATCAATTTGTTCAACTTCGGTAAATTCAAACATTATTTTTTCAGTCGGAAAGCCATACTTTTTGGCTGCCTCTAATGTTGTGCGAATGCAACGCTCAGGTTTATATAGCGTTGGGGAGGAAATTAATACTGAGCATAGATTGAAGTTTTAACTTAGAGGCAAGAGCTATCGCTTTAACTCGGCAAAGCTGATCAAATAAATAACGGTTATCGTCGTTTACCTGCGATATTATTGAATAAGCGGATTCGTTATTTAATCCACGTACTAATGCCTCATAGCCATAAATTTTCTGGCTAGTACAGTTAATGATTGGCTGAAAAGCCATGGTAAAATCAAAATCAAGGCTACCTTTATCTGCGCAATTAGCACATGAAAATCTGTCATAGATTATAGGTTGTTCTTTCATTTTATTACTCTCATTAGATAACACCTAATTTCTAGCTAATAATTTATAATTATATGTAAAAAAATCAACTTTCATCCGATATTGTAGCTGTATATCAGTAATTAACACTCTATTATTTATATTAATGACCTTAAATATGATCACCTGAACAACAGATAGGCTGTTTGTTGAGTAATGATATTGATTCTCTATTTAGATATTGTTTAATGAAGAATGAAATATTGTTTTGTCGTACCGGTAATTAGTATGGTTGACACCAATAACGCGCCAACCTCAGTAACACCAATCACTAAAAGTAAAAACCGTAAAATTAACTTTAGCTATTTGGTAATATAAGATTCTATATTTTTTCTAGCTATTACTTATCTTATTAAAAGCACTAATCGCAATTAACCTCAGCTAATTCACCTTGTATATAAGTGGCTTTAACCGCACGGTCATCCCCTAATATAGTGAAAGAAAAAAGTTTCTCTGCCAATGATTGACACTGCTCTAGCCGTAATTTCATTAATGGTGTTGCATGATAATCTAAGACTATAAAGTCAGCCTCACAACCCACTTGAAAATTACCTACTGTACCTTCTAAGTCTAGCGCCCTTGCGCCACCTAAAGTTGCCAAATAGAAAGATTGTAATGAATCTAATTTTTTGCCTCTTAACTGCTGCGTTTTATAGGCATCTTTTAAGGTTTCTAATAGTGAGAAACTGGTTCCTGCGCCTATATCTGTACCTAGACCGACTTTAATATTGTGTTGCTGGGCAACATCAAGTTTAAACAGACCACTCCCTAAAAATAGATTTGAACTTGGACAAAATGACAAGGCTGAATTAGATTGAGATAAGTCACTATATTCAGCATCACATAAATGTATGCCATGAGCAAAAACACTACGACTCCCAAGTAATTGATGCTTTTTATAAACATCTAAATAGTTTTCGCAATCAGGATTAAGCGATTTAACCCATTCAATTTCCTTTAAATTTTCAGACAAATGGGTTTGCATATAAACACCTGGGTGCTCTTTTAATAGTTTCCCCGCCAAGCTTAACTGCTCATCACTACTGGTCGGCGCAAACCTTGGGGTAATAGCATATTGCAAACGCCCTTTGCCATGCCAATCCTTGATAAGTTGCTTAGACTGCTGATAACTACTTTGCGCGGTATCGAGTAAATAGTCAGGAGCATTCCTATCCATCATCACTTTGCCAGCAATCATGCGGAGATTTTTAGCTAAAGCCACTTCAAAAAAGACATTAACCGACTCAGCATGGACAGTGCCAAAAACTAATGCGGTTGTTGTGCCGTTAGCAAGCAATTGATTGAGGAAAAACTCACTGATTTTAGTGGCGTAGGCTTTATCAGCAAACTTTTTTTCGGTCGGAAAAGTATAATCTTCTAACCATTGTAATAATTGTTCACCATAACTCCCTATCATCTCAGTTTGAGGATAATGGATATGAGTATCAATAAAGCCAGGGACAATCAGGCCATTTTCAATATGTTGGATCTCTAGGGAATGTTCTAAATCAGCCAACATAGCTTTAGCTGTACCCAACTGTTTAATCTTGCCATTTTCTATCAGCAAAATACCATCTTCAAAATACTGGTAGCTGCTTTGCTCTGCTTGCTCTTTATCTTGGCAAGGCGTCGAAGCTGGGTCTTCGACAAAATGTAAAATCTCACCGCGAAATGCTTTTACTGACATCGACTTAATCGCTCCGGTTATCTAAATTAAAATGTATGGTAATTTTATTTTCTAAAGCGATTTCATCGCAGTTTTTGCCGACACCTTTTCGGTCAACAACTAAGAAATCAGCGGTTTCACTTAAAGCTAAACTATAATGATGCCAAGTACCTTTGTGGTAATTAACACCTTGGTTGCCTGTAGCAAGAAATACGGCTAATTTAGTCACATCAAATTCGCCCGCAGGTCCAACAACTACCAAATAAGCGTTAGCAGACAAAGGATAAAAAGCCTGGCTTGATAAAGGATGACGTTCCATACAGTCAATGGTTATTTGACCTATACCGGCGTTGATCTGACAGCATTCTTTAGGCGACGAGCGAAAAACACTGATAATACCTTGCCCTGCTTCCTCACTAACATCTAGCGTCGCTAATGCATGATATCTTTGTGTAAGCCCATAATTTATTGTTATTTTTTCTACTTGTTCATTGACTTCAATCACATCACCAAAAGCTTGAAAGGCTTTTTGGCTTAGTGGTTTAGCATGTAAAATCATCTTAGCTGCCACGATAAGTTGAGTAACCAAAAGCGGTCAGTAATAATGGAATATGGTAGTGTTCACCATCTCCACTGATATCAAACACAATATCAACATAAGGATAAAATGCTTGCTCATTCAGCGCGTTAAAATAATCACTGACCGCAAAATGAACGCGATAACTCCCCGCAGGTAATATTCGCTCTTTCTCAAGTAAGGCCGGTACTCGCCCATCACTGTTTGTTTGGCCTTGTGCCAAAAGTGACCACTGTGCTTGGATATTACTGTCACCATCATTTGAACCCTTAAGTTCAAAGAGGGAAATAGTGATACCAGCGGCAGGTTTACCGCGACTGGTGTCTAATATATGTGAAGTTATTTGACTCATAAACTTAGGTCTCTTTTACGTTTGAAGCAGCAGTGGCAATCATTTTTACGATTCGTAACTGTAATATTTTTCGTTGCTCTTCTGCTGCATTAATGATTTCTTCCGCGCGATTATTCGCGTAACGTTTTACCAATATATCTAACATCTGCGTGGCTGTTTTACCTGTGGCACAAACAATAAAAATGAAACCAAATTTTTCTTGATAGTCATCATTTAATTGCTTTAACTCACTTAATGCTTGTTCTGTCGCTGTATTAACACCCGATTGTTCTCCGGCGGCAATTTTCTCTGTCGAGCGGTATTTTTCTCTTAGGCTAGACACATCGCCAATTTTAGGATGCCCTTCAAAAGCCTGCAAATAATCGGCTTCTGTTAGGTTTTTCCAGCTGATATCAGCATGGGCAGATAACGCCGCTAAATTGTTATATGGCATAGCAGCCACCATGCGGCTCACCCAAGTATTGGCTGTACAGCACTGCATAAAGGCCAAGTGGGCCGTCTGAGGTTGCAAAGCATTTAACACGATAATCGACATAACTTTTCCTTATTCAAGGTAACCAATAATGCACCTTGTCTTAAGGACATTATTAGGGTAAATATATAATTTGATCTCATTATTATGCGGTTTTTAACCTGTCGCTGTTAATAATAAGTGTTGCAGCTTTCCTACCTTCGGCGCTAATAACGCCTGTTGAACCTAAGGTAAAGTTATTCATTAATCTTATCTGTAATCGGTTTGCTATCAGTTACTTTATTTTTGCTTCGACCGGTAATATGGAGATTAGTCGCGCTATTAAGTAACGGCGTTAACGCTTTAAAACTAATACCTTGCGCGGTAGTTGACTGATGACCCGCATTGTCGTCTTTTTGATATAAACCAATAATTTCAGCCGCAATTGATACCGCAACTTCCATAGGACGTTTACCCGGCACGGCGCTTAAACCAATAGGACAAGTGAGCTGTTCAATGGCTTGCTTACTAAATTCTCGATGTTTTAAGCGATGCTGAAAGCGTTTCCATTTTGTCTCAGAACCAATTAAACCGGCATACGCAAAATCACCACGCTTTAACAGCGCCTGGCATAATTCAAAATCTAATTGATGATTATGGGTCATAATGATAAAAAAACTGCCTACAGGCATGCTAGCTATTTCATCTACCGGGTTGTCACTGACAATACACTCAATATTAGCTGGCGCATTTGCCAACATCTCAACAGGAAACTGTTCTCGGCGATTATCAACCCATTTTAGCTGGCAAGGTAATTCAGCAAGGATGGTCGTTAACGCTTTACCAACATGGCCGGCGCCAAAAAGCATTATTTGAGTTTTACAAGCTGCAAAGCTTTCAAATAATACGCTACAATCTCCGCCGCAACATTGCCCTAAGGAAGCACCTAAAGAAAAGTGCTCGATATGTTGATTTTTATCTTCGTCTGCTAATAATTGTTGCGCTATCGCGATAGACTTAAACTCTAAGTGACCACCACCAATAGTGTCATAAGTGCTATTGGTACTCACCACCATCTTAGTACCAGAATTTCTAGGCGCTGAGCCATACACACCAATAATTGTTAGCAAGACAAAGGCCTCTCCTTTGAACTTTAATGAACTAACCGCTTCAGACCAACTTTGTCGGTTATTCATCGGCTGCTATCCCTTGCTGGGCGGTTATTAATTGTACAGCCTTTAAAACTCGCTCTGGTGTAGCAGGAGTATCAAGCGACGGAATAACACCTTTGGCTCTATTTTTTGCAGCAACAGAGTTAGCAATAGCGGCGCGCAGCGCTGACCAGACAGAAATAGCCAACATAAACGGTGGTTCGCCTACCGCTTTAGAATGGTAAATGGTCGCTTCACGATTAGGTGAATCTTTTAACAACTCAACGTTAAAGACTTTTGGTGCATCGCTAATAGCAGGAATTTTATAGGTGGCTGGCCCAGTCGTTAACAAACGTCCCTTATCATTCCAATGTAATTCTTCAGTGGTTAACCAACCGACGCCTTGAATATAGCCACCTTCAATTTGGCCTATATCTATCGCAGGGTTTAAAGAGTCACCAACATCATGAAGGATATCGGTTTGTAATAACTTGTATTCACCGGTCAGCGTATCGATTAATACTTCAGATACTGAAGCACCCATTGCAAAATAGAAAAACGGTCGACCTTGGGCATTTTCTCTATCGTAATAAATTTTTGGCGTTCGATAAAAGCCGGTCGACGATAAAGATACCCGAGCAAAATACGCTTTTTGGACTAACTCGACAAAACTGAGTTTATGTTCACCAGCATCGATTAAATCGTCACTAAAAGTTATCTTGTCACTCTCAACAGCAAAGTGCTCGACAGCAAAATCAATTAACCTTTGTTTAATTGTTTGTGCAGCGTTTTGAGCGGCTTTACCATTGAGATCGGTACCTGAAGAAGCCGCTGTTGGTGAAGCATTAGGGACTTTGTCGGTCCGCGTTGCTGATACTTTTACCTTATCAACGGTGATACCAAAAACTTGTGCAACGATTTGGGCAATTTTAGTATGCAAGCCTTGGCCCATTTCAGTGCCGCCATGTGTAACATCAACACTACCGTCGGTATAAATGTTAATCAGCGCCCCCGCTTGATTAAGATGCTGTGCGGTAAACGAAATACCAAATTTAACCGGTGTTAGTGAAATACCTTTTTTAAGAAATTTACTGCCAGCATTAAATTCATCAATTTCTTGGCAACGTTCGGCATAACGAGAACTATGCTCAAGTTTGGTTATCATCTCGGCTAAATTATTGTGCTCTACTTGCTGATGGTACGGGGTAATATTGCGCGTATCTGTACCGTAAAGGTTAGCTTTTCGCACAGCAAGTGGGTCTAATCCTAGAGAGTAAGCAATATCATCCATGACACACTCAATAATCATCATACCTTGCGGACCACCAAAACCTCGAAAAGCGGTATTGGAGGCGATATTCGTCTTACAACGATTACCGATAATACTGACATGGTCCAAGTAATAACCATTATCAGCATGAAACATGGCTCTGTCGACGATGGCATCTGATAAATCAGGTGAGTAACCACAATTACCATTGACCGTTATATCTATGCCTTCAATAACACCTTGATCATTAAACCCCACTTGATAATGATTTTCAAAAGGATGACGTTTACCAGTCATCATCATATCGTCGCTACGATTTAAACGCAGTTTTACCGCTTTTTGGGTTTTATCGGCAAGTACCGCCGCTAAACAAGACCAACCAGCCGCTTGTGTTTCTTTGCCGCCAAAACCACCACCCATACGTTTCATATCGACAACGACGCGGTTAAAAGGAATACCTAACACTTCTGCCACAAGTTTTTGAACTTCAGCAGGATGTTGGCTAGATGAATAAACGGTCATTCCGCCATCTTCGGTGGGAATAACACTGGCTATTTGACCTTCCAAATAAAAATGTTCTTGGCCACCAATAGCAATTTCACCGCTCAGCTGATGCTTAGCTTGCTCAATAGCAGTGGCACTATCACCCCGTTTCATACTGTGCGGTGGACGAACAAAGCTCTTAGCTTCTAACGCTTGCTTAATAGTCAGTACTGGCGTTTTTTCTTTATAGTCAACTTTTGCCAACGCTACCGCTTGTTTTGCTAACTCATGGCTCGTCGCAGCGACCGCAAAGATAGCTTGACCATAAAATTCAACGATATCTTTGGTGAGTATTGGATCGCCCGGAAAAACAGGACCAATATCAGTATGGCCAACAATATCATCTAAGGTAATAACAGCAACCACACCCTTGGCGGCGCGTACTGCCGATAAGTCTATCGCGGTAATATTACCACTGGCAATCGTTGCCATACCCACAGCAGCATGCAATTGCCCTAACGACTCTAATTTGTCATCGGTATAAACGGCTTTGCCGGTAACATGCATTTCAGCACTTTCATGCTTGGTCGATTGCCCAACCGCACCAGAACTTTTTTTACCTTCGAGACTTTTTTCAATTTCACTTAATTTACGCATGAGTCACTCCTTTCACTTCGAAGGTATCGACTTCAAAGGTTTCGATTCGGGTTGCTGCATGCCTTTGCTCTATTTCATAAAAACATTTTTTCACTAAATTTTTGGCCACTTGTAAGCGATATTCACTGCTCGCGCGCACATCTGACATCGGAGAGAAGTCTTTTGCTAATGCTGTCATCGCTAAAGCAATATTTTGTTCGCTAGGCTCTTTGCCCATTAAAGCTTGTTCACAGGAAAAAGCGCGTTTTGGTATGCCTGCCATACCGCCGAAAGCAATGGTAATGTTAGCCACTTTTTTATTGGCAAATTTAATATAGAAACAGGCAAGCACCGTCGATATGTCATCATCTAATCGTTTTGATATTTTAAAGACTTTGAGATGTTTATTACTGTTAGCTTTTGGAATTTCAATACGTTCGATGAACTCACCACTTTCGAGTTGTGTCACTTTGTAATCAACAAAATAATCTTCAACAGATATTTGACGAGTACGCTCGCCTTTGCGAAGTACTAGCTTAGCACCTAAGGCGATTAACACGGGCGGCGTGTCTCCAATCGGAGAAGCATTACCGACATTTCCCCCTAACGTGCCCGAATTTCTCACCTGAGTTGAACCAAGGCGATAAAGCATTTGACCAAATTCTGGATAATGCTGGCTTAATAACTGATGGCTTTGCTCATAGCTCACCATAGCGCCAATAGACAAAGTTTCTGCTGATTCATTAATTTGTGCAAGCTCGCGCACATTACTCATCGAAATCATGGTTTGTATTTGCGCCATACCTTGGGTAACGCTTAACGCTAAATCGGTACCACCGGCTAACAATTTAGCTTTCGGGTATTGTTCAACCAATTGTGCTAATTTATCTAAGGTATTAGGAAGATAAAGGCTCTTGCCATTATTGTGCAATTCAACAGTTTCTTCTTGCTGAACTATGAGTTTTAATTGCTTAATAGTCGCCGCTTGCTCGTGCTCAAACTGATCAACGTCATTGTTATCACAAGCTTGTTTTGCCGCTTCAGTGATAGAGCGATAGCCAGTACAGCGGCACAAGTTACCCGCTAAGCCATGCTCGATGTCTTTGTCTAAATCAATAGCAGGAGAATTATCTGTCGCATCAGTCAACTTGGCTTGCGCTAAATTTTTCTTTAATGAAAAAAGTGACATAACAAAACCAGGAGTACAAAAGCCACATTGTGAGCCATGGCAATCGACCATAGCTTGTTGAACACTATGTAATTTATTTCCTTGCTGTAAATCTTCTACTGTCACAAGCTGTTTGCCATGAAGTGCTGATAAAAATGTAATACAGGTATTAATCGATTGATAGCTAAGATGTTCTGTTGTTGTTTGACTTTTTGCTGATTGAACCACTTCAGCAAGCACTGCTGTACAGGCACCACAGTCTCCTGAAGCACAACCTTCTTTCGTCCCTTTTCGACTCAACTCTTCTCTTAAATAGTTGAGTACCGTCATATTAGGATCACAATTTTCGATAACTTTACGTTCGTTATTTAACAAAAATTGAATTTTATTGTCTGACATATGGTTAATTACCTATACAAATATGCGTGCTAAAACTAAAGAATACTTTCTAGAGTAACTTCAATCATTTCGCCAAATTTTAACTGACGATCTTCTGCTGACATTTTTTCGCCTGTTTTAATATGATCACTTACTGTTAGCAGGCATAGCGCTTTTTTACCTAATTCAGCAGCAACGCCATAAAGACCAGCCGCTTCCATTTCTACCGCAAGAATGCCATGTTTTTCTAACTTCGCGAATACTTCAAATTCTGGTACATAAAACAAATCAGCTGAAAAAACATTGCCGACTTTCGGCGTTTTGCCTAACCGCTTCGCGGTGCTAACCACTTTTTCTAGTAGCTCATAGTTAGCTATAGCCGCAAAATCATAATTATTCAATCGTTGGCGATTAACATTAGAGTCGGTGCTGGCACCCATAGCTATAACGATATCTTCTAGTTGTATATCGTCACGAATTGAACCACAGCTACCAACACGAATAATATTTTCGACGCCATAATCTCGGTAAAGCTCAGTTGCATAAATAGACATAGATGGGATCCCCATACCTGAGCCCATCAACGAAATACGTTTACCTTTGTATTCACCCGTATAGCCAAACATATTTCTAACTTCGGTGACCTGTTTAACATTAGTTAGGTAGTTGTCTGCGATGAATTTTGCACGTAAGGGATCACCCGGCATGATAACCGTTTCGGCAAAATCTCCGACATTAGCTGAGATATGTGGTGTTGGCATAATAAATTTTCCTAATAGTTCAGAGATGTTTTAATTATTTTATACTTACTTATTATCACATAATAGAAATAACCTGACACCAGTGTCAAGTAAAATCATAATTCTGCTGAAATTAAACCCTAAATTGACTATTAACTTTATTGTTGAAATAGCTTATATTTGCCACCCTGCTAATAAATCCTGTAAAGATGATTGATTAATATGCCAATAATAAAGAATCAACAACCAAACACGTCATCAACTGGGCGGGTCAGAAAAAAGAATCAATTGATCATTTTAAAAGCTGCCGAGCAAGATTTCTTAGAGCATGGTTTTAAAGGGGCATCAATAAAAGGCATTGCTGAACGCGCCGGTATCCCACGGGCAAATGTTCATTATTATTATAAAAATAAAGAAGCTATTTACTCTGATATATTATTAGAAATTCTTAGCTTATGGGATTCATCCATTATTACCTCGACTGAAGAACCTGCTAAAGTTTTAGGTGATTATATTCTTGCTAAGGTGATGTATTCAAAGACTAATCCTGAAGCATCACGGATATTTGCCGGTGAATTTATACACGGTGCTCCTCGCTTGCAGGAATACTTAAAAACCAGTTTTAAAACTTGGATAGATGAGGTTAAAGCGACTATTGAAGGCTGGATTAAGCAAGGTAAAATGGACCCCATTGACCCACTTTATTTACTCTTTACTATTTGGGGAGCCACGCAACATTATGCTGATTTTGCCCCACAAGTTACCGCAGCCATGGGTAAAGGTAAGTTAAGTAATGAAGACTTTGAACAAGTGGCTAAAACCCTTACGCAGATAATTCTTAAAGGTTGTGGTATCAGTAAATAAAAAAATTACACTGATAAAGATAAACCTAGACGTGCAATATTATGCACTAATGCCTTGAAAGACAGGATGTCTGAGAGAGGCCATCCTGAACATCGTTTCTCTTTCACATCCATGTGACCGTGACATACCGTTCATCCTGAACATAAAAAAGGCACTTCACCTTTGAAAATGAAATGCCTTAACGTTACTTTGTTAACTAAGTTTCCTAATGCTTTAAAAGCAATGAATAAGAGAATTTCCCTTAATTAGTTCCCCCAGATACTGTCAACATATTCAGGATGGTCAACAAAAGGATTACGATTACCTTGATGACCAAGTGCCGCTTCATTTCGATCTATTTCTTTTTGACTGACCGGGTCATTAGTATGCCAACGCAATAACATTTCTAATTGCCATAATTCAAAAACTTGATTACTACTACCATCTAAAATAGCATCACCATACACTGAATTATTCTGCCAGCTGCCAATCAAGTTTTCATAACGTGTGGCCATGTAAAATTGTGCACGGGCTAAATCACCTTTAAATTCATCAATGGGTTCAAACACAGTACCGCTATAACCTAAAGTCGTGGTTGCTGAGCCTAATTTACTGTTATTAGTTGAAGTAAAAGATGCTGTGGCAACTTCACCGTAAGGGAAACCACCGCGTTTCGAGTTAACAAAACCGTCGGTAGCATAGATATGATGAACATCAGAGTTCATTGGCTCTACTTTGCCGCCAAACCAGCTTTTTGGGAAAGTATGTTCTCGATTATAACAACCGCCTTCACCGCTATAATTACCACATTGATTGGTGACTTTGATAAAATTATAATTGTCACTCGTCAGCGGATTTTCAGAATAGATATCTAAAATAGAGCCATCATTTTCAAAATAAACATCCAAAGAATGGTTTTCATAGAAGGTCCACAGTGCTGAATAGCCTTGATTTGCATGATCTTTGATTAAATTATAAAGCTCTGTTTTTAACGGGTAACCTGATGTCGAGCTAATGCCGTCATAATAGGTACCAGAATAAGTGCCTGAGCCACTGCCTCCTCCACCTGGAATTCCGCCTGTGTTACCTAAAGTAAAGGTTTTGGTTTCACTGCTGTTGAAGTCACCACCGTTAATTAATGCAGTTCCACCAAGAGAAAATTCATAAGAGCCATTGCCGTATGTACAGCAAATACCATCACCATAAGTATCATTAATAGTAAAAGTATAATCATCATCCGCTAAACAATAACTTTCATTATAGCTGGTCGAACTTTCGTAATTATTACCACTAGCAACTTCTTGATTACTCGTGTTGGTTAATGTCCAACTGGTTTCGTAACCGTAATTATCTGTGGTTAAACTAAAAGTCACATTGTTGGTACTGCAACTGCCGGTCACACCGCCCGATGCTTGAGTAGGTTGAAAATAGTCAACATAGACAATTTCAGAACCATCAAAACCGGCAATGTCGTAAAAACGTAAGCCAACAGCAATATCTGATGTTGAGCTGGCGGTATAACTATGGGTAACTTGTTGCCATTGATTAACTAGACTTTCATTCGAGTAGCCCTGATAGCCATCGATATATAAACGCGCTTTGATACTTCCTTCTGTATGGTAAACCCAAACAGAAAATTCGTAAGTTTGTCCTGCGACAACACTAACCAGTTGTTGAATGTCGGTAGAACCTTGCGTACCGGTATTAACGGTAATTTCAGCTGAACTCAAACCTTCTTGAAAAATAGTGGTATTTTTATTCACGCTAATACCAGAATCAATCGTCGTCCAACCCGAGGGGGAGCCTGCTAACCATGTTTCAAAACTTCCATTATTAACATCTGCAACAGCATAATGGCTGGTAGCACAGAGTAATAAAGCAGCAATATTATTTTTATAGTTCATTTATATACCTTATGTTTTTATTAGATAATGGTAACACTCCCTATATTTTCCATAATGCTTGCAGCTCCGTAATAATACCCGAATAAAACTTGCACAAATGCCGTGCAAATTTGACACGACACCAAGATAAATAATCTTAACCAAGTAGTCAACAAATAACAAAAAGTAATAATGCAGATTGTATATTAATACCACAGCATAAATTCTTATCTAACGGCTGTGGCATTACTGTTAAACTATCATTGCAAAGCTTTAACCGTTTTAACAACCTCATCAACAGTAAAATTAAAGTACTCCATTAACACTTTGCCCGGTGCTGACTCTCCAAAACAACTAAGGCCAACAACGCCGCCACTTAAACCGACATACTTTCTCCAAAAATCGCTATGGGCGGCTTCAATAGCAACACGCTTAGTCACAGCAGCTGGCAATACTTCTTCTTTATAATCGCTACTTTGCGCATCAAATATAGTGGTTGATGGCATAGAAACAACTTGTACTTTTTGTCCTTGCGCGGTCAGTACTTTGCCAGCATCTAAAGCAAGTTCTACTTCAGAGCCCGTCGCAATTAAGATAACCTCAGGTGTCCCTTGACAAGTGGCTAGTACGTAAGCACCTTTTTCAATATTTGCTAACTGTGATTCATTGCGAGGTATGGCTGATAAATTTTGACGTGAAAAAATTAATGCACTCGGTGCTTTTTGATTTTTAACCGCCATTTTCCAAGCAACAGCAGATTCAGTGGCATCACAAGGACGCCAAGTTGTTAGGTTAGGTGTGGTACGTAAATTGGTTAGCTGTTCTATCGGTTGATGCGTTGGGCCATCTTCTCCTTGTCCAATGGAATCATGGGTGTAAACAAAAATATTTTGAATACCCATTAGCGCTGACATACGAACTGCATTTCGAGCGTACTCCATAAACATCATAAAAGTAGCACCGTAATTAATAAACCCGCCATGTAAAGAAAGACCATTCATTATGCCGCTCATACCAAATTCACGAACACCATAATAAATATAATTACCTGCGACATCACTTTCTATACCTTTAGCGTCTGGCCATAATGTTAAATTAGACCCCGCGAGATCAGCGGAACCACCCAATATTTCGGGTAACATGGCCGCAAACTCCGTAATGGTATTTTGTGAAGCTTTACGAGTTGCAATATTTTCGGCTTTGCTTTGACATAACTGAATATAATCATTCGCTTTTTGTTCAAATGCTACCGGCAAGGCTTTATCAATCACTCGGCGTTGAAATTCGTTCGCAAGTGTCGGGTGTTCTGCTTTGTAAGCTGTAAATTTTGCTGACCAAGTATCGCTATTGTGCTGACCTTTTATTTTATGATCCCAGTCAGCATAAATATCGTCAGAGATAGCAAAAGGTGTTTCATCAGACCAGTTTAAAAATTTACGAGTAGCGGCAACTTCATCATCTCCTAAAGGTGCACCATGGCAATCGTGAGAGCCAGACTTATTAGGAGAGCCAAAACGAATAACGGTTTTACAACAAATCATGGTTGGCCTGTCAGTGACTGCTTTTGCTTGCTCAATTGCACTTGCTATGGCCGTTGCATCATGGCCATCAACAGAAATAACATGCCAGCCATAAGCAGAAAAACGCTCAGGTGTATTGTCGGTGAACCATCCTTTAACTTCGCCATCGATAGAGATACCGTTGTCGTCCCAAAAGGTAATTAACTTGCCTAATTTAAGGGTACCCGCTAACGAACACACTTCATGCGAAATTCCTTCCATTAAACAGCCATCACCTAAAAAGCAATAAGTAAAATGATCAACAATTTGATGCCCTCTTCGGTTAAATTGACCGGCAAGCGTTTTCTCTGCTATTGCCATGCCAACTGCATTAGAAATGCCCGCACCTAATGGTCCTGTTGTTGTTTCGACACCTGGAGTGTAGCCATACTCTGGATGACCCGGAGTTTTGGAATGCAACTGTCTGAAGTTTTTTAGATCATCTATCGATAAGTCGTACCCTGACAGATGTAATAGTGAATAAATCAACATAGAGCCATGACCATTAGAAAGTACAAAACGGTCACGGTCACACCAATGCGGATTATTGGGATCATGCTTAAGAAAGTCCCGCCACAACACCTCGCCTATATCAGCCATGCCCATTGGTGCACCTGGGTGACCCGACTTTGCTTTTTGAATGGCATCCATTGTTAATATTCTAATGGCATTAGCTAATTTTTTACGTGGCAACATGATTACTCCTACTTTTGGTTTCATTGTTTATGATACTATTATTTAAAATAGTATTTTCTTGTCCAATTGGTCAAGAAAAACTTGACACATATGACAAGATAGTATTATTTTAGTGATGACTCTATAGAAGAAAAATGCTGCTCGATATTGAAAAATATTGCTAAATAAAGCTTAAGAGTAAAAATAATTATTTGAAACGTTGATTATTTTATAGAGATTATTTGAACTAACGGATCACTGATATTTCAATGAAAATGTTACAGAATAACGTTGGTTCTTTTTAAAAACTTAGGGAACAAATATAAAATGAACAAACTAAGACTGTCAAAAATAGCCAGTGCAATTGTAATCGCTGTTGGTTTATCGACTTCTGCAATGGCTGCAGATACCTCGTCTTCAATGCGAGGTAAAATCCTAAGCCCTACGGGCGAAGCCGCTAGTAATGTTAAAATCACCGTTATTCATGAGCCTTCAAAAACCAGCCGTGAGTTTATGACAAATGCCACAGGTACCTTTACCGCTAAAGGTTTACGTGTTGGTGGTCCTTATACTGTTATTATTGATTCTGACACTTACAGTGATACCACTTTAGATAATATTTTTCTTAATCTTGGTGATACCCATCGTATTAGCCAACAGCTACAAGCAGATAATATTGAACGTATTCAGGTAACAGGCTCAAGTTTTCTTCAAAAATCAGGTGGTTCAAGCAGTATTTTTGGGGCAGAGCTTATTCAGAATACGCCAAGTTTTAACCGCGATATTAAAGACATTGCCCGTTTAAACCCATTAGCAAGTATTAACGGTAACGGCGAGTTAATTATTGCTGGTGGTAACCCACGTTCAAACAGTTTAACCGTTGATGGTATTGGCCAGAATGATGACTTTGGACTTAACTATGGTGGCTACCCAACAGAGCAACCACCAATATCGTTAGATGCTATTGCGCAAATATCAGTCGATGTGTCACCATTTTCAGCACAAAAAGGTAACTTTGGTGGTGGTACCATTAATGCAGTTACTAAATCGGGATCTAATGAATTTAAATTTTCAGGCTTTGCAGAAACTTCAACACCGGACATGGCTGGTGATGTTCAAACAATAGATATAGCAACTGAAGTTTATTATACTGATTCAGACGTCGATAAAAAGAACCCCAGAGTACGCAATATATTAGATGATGATGACCATCAAACATTTGTTACGAAAACGGTTGCCCCTATCAAAACACAATCACGTTTTGGTTTTAACGTTGGCGGCCCTATTATAGAAGATAAACTATTTTTCTTTGTTAACTATAGTAATTGGTCGAGTGAGTTGGCCATGGATTATGGCTTCCAAGGGAGCGGCGCTACCCATGAATACGATATTTCTCAAGAGCAATTTGATGACTTCAATATAATTTTAGGTGATGTTTATGGTCGCACTGATTCTTTAGGTGGCGATCAAGAAGACACCAATGAAACGTTATTAGCTAAATTAAGCTGGAACATCAATGATGATCACCGACTTGATTTCACCTACCAATGGCAAGATGATCAAGATGAGCGTAATGCCGGTACCGGTGGTACAACCGTTAGCATGGCATCAAACCGCTATACTTATGCAACTACATTTAATAACTTCGCCACTAAAATTTATTCAGATTGGACTAATGACTTCAGTACTGAAATGGGCATAAGCTACAAAGATGTTGCAACAGATAGCAATACTAATAGTGATATTGGTGAAATAACCGCTATTACAGAATATCGTGGTCCACAGTTTGTTTTTGGACAAGACCAGTTCCGTCATGCCAATGAATCAGCCACTCAAAACCTGACATTGTCGTTAGATGCGACTTACTTGATGGATGACCATGAAATTAATTTTGGTCTCCAATATGAAGATTTAAACTTATACAACTTATTTGGGGCTAATTCACTAGGGTCTTGGGAGTTTGCAAGCTTTAAAGATTTTGCCGCACGTGATTTAGCTAGATATGGCGAATTTACTTATCAAAATTCCTATACCGGCGATACTCAAGACCTTGCTTACGATGTTTCACGTAGCCAACTATCCTTTTATATTGAAGACAACTTCGACCTAACAGACGATATCAATGTTACTGCAGGTGTTCGTTATGAACGATTATCATCAAGCGACAAACCAACACTTAATAGCAAATTTCAAGAAACTTACGGTTACACTAACCAGGAAAATCTTGACGGTTTAGATATTATCTTACCACGGGTTAATATTGAATGGAGATTCTCTGAAAAACTAACACTTTCTGCGGGTATTGGTCGTTTTCAAGGTGGTATCCCAAATGTTTGGTATAACAACCCATTTCAAAATGACGGTATTACGCTGGTTGCTGCATCAAGTAAAGCGGTTGAAGATTATTATAAAGATAGACTTGTTGAGATTGACTTCAATGTTCCTAGCGAAATAATCAGCTCACTTGAAAAAGGCGCTGGTAGTACAAACTATACTGACCCGAATTTCAAACTCCCTTCAAGTTGGCGTAGCCGCATTGCCGCAGATTACACTTTTGACATTGATGGCTTAGGCGAAAACTTTAACTGGTCAACAGAGTTGATGTACCATGTTAAAGAAAATGAAGCTGTTTGGAAAAATACCGCATTACTTTATCCTATTACCGCTGCTGATGGTGAGCGTCTAATCTATGAAAGCCGTTACACCGGTGATGTAAAGGATAACTTTGATATTCAAATGACTAACGCGCAAGGCAATGGTCGCTCTATTATCTTCTCAACAGCGCTAGCAAAGCGTTGGGACAACGGCTTAAGTATGACCATGTCTTACGCTCATCAAGATATCGAAGAAAATCACGCAGGCTCATCATCACGCGCACAAAGTAACTACAAAAATAATGTTGTTAAAAGCCGTAATATTGATTTCGTTGCTCGTGGTAATTATGAAGTTGAGCATAACCTAAAAATTAACTTAGGCTATGAAACTGAGTTTTTTGCTGGTTATAAAACTAATATCAATTTATTCTTTGAACGTCGTTCAGGCCGCCCATTTAGCTGGGTAACCGGTAACTATCAAGATGAAGACTTAGGTGATACTCGCGACTTTTATTCAAACTCGGCTTACTTAGCGTACATTCCAACAGGTGCTGAAGATCCAAATGTAAATTGGACCGATTCGGGAATGAAATGGAACGAGTTAGAAGCACTCTTAGACCGAGCAGGTATTAGTGAACGAGGTGAAATTCTTGACCGTAATACTGGCACACAACCTTGGGTAACAACGATGGATCTCAGCATTAAGCAACAGATCCCAGGTTTTGCAGAAGGTCATAAAGGTGAAGTATTCTTGATGGTCAACAATTTTGCTAACATGTTAAATGATGACTGGGGTGTTGAAAAGCGAATGGGCTATCCACAACAAGCTATTTATGATTTTGCTGGTTTAGATGGTGATGGTAAATATAAAATAGATAAAGTTTATAATGGCTCTGATACTCGCAGTTACGATCAAACGGTATTAGGCTCATCTGGTTGGCAGATGAAGGTAGGCATTAACTACAAATTCTAATACCAATCGGTAAAACTGCTTAATAACAGTTTTGTATAAAAATCGAACGGCTTTGATTTAATTCAAAGCCGTTTTTTTATTTTACGGCTAACTTTTAACTGATAAGAATGCTCACAAATATCATTACCTGCTGGGGTTTATCTAGCGACCCCCAAAAGAATAAGCTTATGTTTTAATTAATTTATATTTTAAGTAATACAGAGGGCTGCAACCATACCAACGTTTAAATGCGCGATTAAAAGAACTTTGATCGTTAAAACCAAGTTTTAAGGCGATAGTACCTAAGGGATATTTACCCATATAGCCTTGTAACCGCCTTTTGCGTTCGCTTTCAAGTAAATAAGCAAACGAGGTCTGTTGTTGTTTTAACTGACGTTGCACCGTTCGAACTGTCATGTTTAAAGCACTTGCTGTGCGTATTAAATTGCAATCGTCCAAATCATTTTTAGCCATCAAGAGATGGCTTATTTTCTCGGCTAAGCGCTGTTGGCTTTTAAAACCTGACAATTGCTGCGCCGATACTTGTTTAAGTGCTAAATTAATAGCGGCGTTATCAGTTTTAAAAGGCAGTGCTAAATAGCTACTAGGAAAGATAATTTGATTATATTGTGCATTAGTTTTAATCGGGCAGTTAAACCAGTCAGCGAGTCTCTTTATTTCAATATCAGGCCAAGACTCAGTAAAAAAAATATAACTAGGTGAAAGCTGGGAGTTAAGCAATTGGCGAATAACACTAACCCAAGCCGTCATATTACGTAAAATAGCCTGCGCGCTGCAGCTTGCGTTTGGCAACCAACGAATAATAGCGATATCTTCTTGTTGTTCAAATTCAGCCTTGCCGATATCGGCGACCAAACGGTCATAAATTAACAGCGATGAAATTGCGCTTGCTAAATTATTACTCGATTCGATGAGATAACCCAACACACCAAAATCCGCGGCTCTGATTTGCTGACCTAATTTAAATCCAAAAATTGGCTCATTTAAAGTCTGTTGCGCATAATTAAGCAGTGCATTATAACTGCTTAAACTAATGCGAGGCGCTAACTGTTGCGCTTGCTTATTAGCGTATTCATCAAAGTTTATCGCCGATAAAACACTTTGACTCTCTAAACCAAGCGTTTCAAGGTAATCAAGACAACTTGTATAGTAATGATCGGCCAACGTGGTCATTTGTCACCTAAAGCTAAAAAATGGTCATCAATAAGCAAGTCTGCCACGGAAGTTTTTTTTATACTAGTGGTAATTATCAAGAGTGGTGGTGGTAACTATGATATCAATAACCTTAAAACAGCATATTAATGCAACACCGCAACAAATTTGCGAGACCTTGCTAGAGCACCAGCAATTAAGTCGTTTTTTTGATGCAACTTTTAGCCTGATTAAACCACAAAATAAAGATGAACTAAAAGGTGGCAAAGGTGCTATTAGGCAAATAAAAATCAGTGGCATTCAATTTGCCGAGCGTATTATTAGCGCTGACCATCACCATATAAGTTATCAAATAATAGGTAATAAACCCGTTGCAGAGCATCGCGGCGACATTTATTTTAATGAAAATGATTTTGCTAAAGATAGTCGCATTCCCGCAACCACTGAAGTTACCTACCATATTAGCTGCAAAGCCCCCTGGTGGTTACCGAGCTTTATACTGGCTTTTTTTATTAGAAAAGATTTAGTGCAAGCACTTAAAAAATTAGCGTTACACTTTAAAGGTGACAGAGTATGTCCATAGAAATTATTTTACTGGCGCTAAGCCCGGTCTTTATTATTTTTGTTACGTTAGAATTTATTAAATATCGCCGTTATTACGATATCAAAGACAGCTTCGCCAACACGGCACTGGCTCTGATGCATCAAGGTGCAGATGCTGTCGCCTTACTGATTTTAATGCCCTTTTTTTATTGGCTTTATGATTATCGACTCTTTGATATAGCGCTAAACCCTATCAGTATTTTTGGTGCCTTTATCTTGCAAGACTTCTTGTATTATTGGTTTCATAAGGCATCTCACCATATTCATTGGTTATGGGCCGCGCATGTGGTTCATCATAGTTCGACCAAAATGAACTTTACTACCGCCTTTAGACAGAGCTTAATGTATCCGCTTGCCGGTATGTGGCTATTTTGGTTGCCGATGATATTACTAGGTTTTGACCCCATTACCGCATTTACTGTAGTCGCACTTAATTTGGCTTATCAATTTTTTGTTCACACTCAAGTTGTGAATAAGTTAGGGTGGTTCGAAAAAGTTTTTAATACCCCATCGCATCACAGGGTTCACCATGCAATAAATGCGGGTTACCTGGATAAAAATTTTGCTGGGGTACTGATTATTTGGGATAAATTATTTGGCACCTTTGCCGAAGAAGAATCTGGAAAACCTTGTAAATACGGTATTGTTGGACAACTGCACAGTAATAACCCACTGACGATTACCTTTCATCAATGGCGTTATTTAATAAGCAGTATGTTGACCAGTAAAGGCATGAAAGCAAAACTGAAGGTACTCTTTGGTTATCCGACCAGCTCCGTTAAAGAGAAGTAAGTGAGATAACCGCTAAGCTTTGCTGGTTCTTACGACTAAGCAACAACACCTTGCTCAAAAGCACTTGAGATAATGGCATCATCATAGTTAAGCATATCCTTTAAAACAAAGTAGGTATGCTGTCCTAACTCGGGTGCTGCACTATGGTATTGCAGAGGTGTCGCCGACAGATTAATGGGTGATGCCACAACATCGATTAAATCGCCATCATCGTTTGGCAGTTGCTTAACCATAGCTCGGTGTTTTATTTGAGGATGGTCAAATACTTGCTCTAGAGTATTTACCGGTCCACAAGGTACTGATATCAATTCAAGTTGCGCTATCCACCACTGCGTTGTTTGTGTCTTAATTTTTTTAGCTAATGTCGACACGACATCGTCTCGATGAAGAACCCGTTGAGCATTCGTGCTATAGCGGTCGTCTGCTGCAAACTCGTTTAGCTGACACAAATGACAAAACCTTGAAAATTGGCTGTCATTGCCGATGGCTAAAATTAAGTCACCGTCTTGGGTGGTAAACGTTTGATAGGGCACGATGTTTGGGTGTGCATTACCTAATCGCGGCGGGTTTTCATTAGTGGTTAAGTAATTCATCGCTTGATTAGCCAGCATTGCTGTTTGAACATCAAGTAAAGCCATATCAATATATTGACCACACTTGGTGTGATGCCTAGCCATAAGAGCGGCTAAAATAGCGTTACAGCTATATAGCCCGGTCATAATATCCACGACTGCAACCCCAACCTTCATTGGACTGCCTTGCTGTTCACCGGTAATACTCATCAGGCCACCCTCGCCTTGTATCATGGCATCGTAACCGGGTTTGTGAGCATAAGGACCCGTTTGCCCATAGCCAGTAATTGAACAATACACCAAATTAGGATTAATTTTTTTCAACTCAGCATAATCTAAACCATATTTAGCTAAATCACCGACTTTAAAGTTTTCAATAAAAACGTCTGACTGCACCACTAAATCTTTAATGATCTGTTGACCTTGCTGACATTGAATATCAATGGCAATAGATTTTTTGTTACGATTAGCGCAATGAAAGTACGCCGCTTGTGGCGGTTGACTGGTTGCTTGGGATTTTACAAAAGGAGGTCCCCAAAAGCGGGTGTCATCACCTACTTTTGGCCGTTCAACTTTTATCACCTCAGCCCCCAGATCAGCGAGCATTTGCGAGGCCCAAGGCCCCGCAAGTATCCGGCTTAAATCGACTACCTTGATACCTGCTAATGCCGATGGAGGGTTTGCGTTTGTAGGAGTATCTGTCATTAGCAAAAAGCTTGTAAACCGGTAATAGCACGACCTAAAATTAAGGCATGAACATCATGTGTACCTTCATAGGTATTAACCGCTTCAAGATTCATCATATGGCGAATAACCCCGTATTCATCACTAATGCCATTGCCACCGTGCATATCACGTGCAACACGAGCAATATCAAGTGACTTACCACAATTATTACGTTTCAATAATGAAATTAATTCAACCGGACATTGATCCGCATCCATTAACCGTCCCATTTGTAAGCAACCTTGTAAACCAAGACTTATCTCAGTTTGCATATCGGCAAGTTTCTTTTGAATTAATTGGTTAGCAGCTAAGGGGCGACCAAATTGCTCACGGTCTATCGTGTAAAGTCTTGCGGCATTAAAACAGAACTCTGCAGCCCCTAAAGAGCCCCAAGCGATGCCATAGCGCGCTTTATTTAAACAACCAAAAGGCCCTGCTAAGCCTTTAATCTCTGGGAACATATTTTCATCGGGTACAAAAACGTTATCCATAACAATTTCGCCGGTGATTGAAGCACGTAAAGAAAATTTACCTTCGATTTTCGGTGCCGTTAACCCTGCCATACCTTTTTCAAGCACAAAGCCGCGGATTATCCCCTCAAACTTTGCCCAAACAACAAAAACATCAGCGATAGGCGAATTGGTGATCCACATTTTACTGCCTGTTAAAGCATAGCCACCCTCAACTTTCTTGGCGTGCGTGCTCATTGAAGCAGGATCGCTACCTGAATTAGGCTCAGTTAACCCGAAACAACCCACCCATTCGCCGGAAGCAAGTTTAGGTAAATATTTCATCCGTTGCTCTTGTGTACCATAGGCATAGATAGGATGCATAACGAGTGATGATTGCACACTCATCGCGCTACGATAGCCACTGTCAACGCGTTCTACTTCACGAGCGATTAAGCCATAGCTAACATAGTTAACTTCACTGCCACCATACTTAGCAGGCAAAGTAGCCCCTAGTAAACCCAATTGACCTAATTCACGCATTATTTCTCGGTCAAAATGTTCATGTCGATTGGCTTCGAGTACTCTGGGCATCAATTTTTCTTGGCAATAATCATAAGCCGTATCGCGTATCATACGCTCTTCTTCGGTTAATTGATTATCAAGGAACATCGGGTCTTGCCAGTTGAAAGGCGTTAATTTGTCGCTCATCAGGTAACTCCATTAGTAGGTGGTTATGCGCTAAATTTTTTATTTATGCGTTAACTCTATCCTCAAAATAAAAATAAATATAATATATAGTTATTATATTTATCATAACTTTCTCTTATATACAGGCTTAATATGAATTTAAAGCGTTTAGCATATTTTTGTCAATTAGCCTTATTAGGCAATTTTACTCGGGCTGCACATAAAATAGGTATTGCTCAGCCAGCGTTGAGTATAGCTATTCAAAAGCTAGAACAAGAGGTTGGTTTAAAACTAATTAATCGTACCGATAAAAACTCCTTATTAACCGCTGAAGGCGAAGTGCTCTATAAACTGGCAACACAATTATTAAGCCAAGCAAAACAAGTTGAATTAGAGTTAGAAGAACTGAAAGATTTAGAAAGAGGTACCATTCGCTTTGGTGTTTCCGCGATGATGGGATCTTATTACTTTCCGAAAGTGTTAACGGCATTTAAGCAACAGTATCCAAAAATAAAAATACACTTGATTGACCAAGGCACAGCGGCACTCGAGAAAATGTTAATGGATGGCGAACTCGACTTAGCCTTGATCCGCGGTGATTTAGAGAATCAACAACTGCGTTATACCGAGCTTATTGATGAGGAAATTGTTGCTGCTATGGCGATTTCACACCCGCTAGCAAAAGAAGAAACTTTATCATTGGCACAATTTTGTCAAGAACCACTGGTGTTGTTTCATCAAGGTTATTTTTTACGTGAAGTGGTTAGTCATTATGCAAAAGCGCATAACTTATCATTAGACATACGTATGGAAACGAATCTTATTGAACTGCAAAAATCATTGGTTCGAAATGAAGTCGGTATCACCACCTGTTTGTCACGTATTTTGCAAAATGAACAGCAGATAACTTCAATTCCGTTTGAACCAAAACTCGCCTTTAAATTGAGTTTGGCATGGAAAAAAAATCATTATCTTTCTAAAGCGAGTAAAGCCTTTATGACTTGTTTAACCTCTACACTCGATCCCATCAACTAAGTATTTTTGCTTAGCTTAGGCTTAGGCTTAGGCTTAGGCAACATAGAAAAATCATCTTCGTTGTTTTGGTCTTTATAGATTGCCCTTATGTTGAACTTAATATGCCAACATCGATTGCCTGCTGTTCATTACTAAAAATAGCCATTGCCGTATTCATTTGTTTAAAGCCAAGCTTTTTATAAAAACCTTCTTTACCCGGATTAGCATATAATATTATTTTTTTATGTCCGAAAGATAGCTCAACTAATTGATTAATCATTTTACGCCCTAACCCCATCCCCTGATATTCAGGATGAATAGCAACGTCACATATATATGAACAATCAAGTCCGTCAGCTAAAGCTCTCCCTGCACCAATAAGCTTTTGTTTTTCATAAACAAAGCACTTAAACTTACTGTTTGAAAAGACAATATTAAGGTCGTCTTTGGCTTTATTACCTAAAGGCGCAATACGATATAACCTTGATAACTGCTGCCAATCAATGTCGGCTTGGTCGAAGACCCATGAAAAGTTCTGCATATATTCCTTATTTAATATCACAACAAGTGGCTAACAATTGTCGTCTATTATCGTAAAATAATGACTAATTTTTTATCATCTTTTATTAATAAAAGAGAAACTGTAAGCATGTTATAAAGCGCTGTTCATTCTCTCAGACAACTAAATTTAGTCATTGTTCTTTTTAATAAAGTCGCACATTGAATCTAACAGCAAGTACCGGCTTTATAAATACTATTCTCTATTACTTATATGGTTGAATAATAATGCAGCTAAAATAATGCCCGCGCCAATACTTAACTTCACTAGATCAGCATCTCTGTTCCAAATAAGTACGTTCACAATAATACCTGCAGGAATAAGTAAATTATTCAACACGGCTAATGCACCGACATTGACTAAGGTAGCACCTTTATTCCAGCCAAAGTAGCCTAAACCCGACGCTACAATGCCTAGGTAAATAAGGACACCCCATTGCGTTGCTGTACTGGGTAATTTATCTGAATTGCCGAATAAGGTATAGCAAACAACAGCAACGATTAATGCACCAATAAAAAACCAGCCAAAGACCGTTTTATCATCTAACTTGCTATTAGCCATTAAACGTTTGTAAGTGACTTGTCCGGTTGCAAAACAAATGTTGGCCGCTTGCACAAGCAGAAAGCCTGTCCAAAAGTTACTGTTAATACTTTCATAACGAATAGCTACTGCGCCGCCAACGGCGATAACGGCAGTTAGAAAAAACTTAGGGTTAAAGTGTTTTTCAAGGGCATCATTTAATAGCGTGATATAGATAGGTGTCATTACCGTAAACAATAAGACTTCTGGTACAGATACATATAAAAAGGAATGATAATAAAAGCTATACATAACGCCAAGTTGCACAGCGCCTATCATCATAAGCTTTAGCGCTAAGGGCTTTGGTATTTGTGTTAATTTCAAAAAAGGTAAAAAAACTAAGGTAGCGAGCGTTATCCGCATAAGCACACTAAACCATGCATCAACCTGCCCTGCCAAATAAACGCCGATTAAACTAAATGAAAATGCCCAAAGCAAAGTAACTGCAAATAAATAGCCCATAAAATCTATCGTTAAATAATTAATTGCCGCAGTCTACCTGTTATTAATTACGGTATAAACAATAAAAGAGAGCAATAAGCAATATAAAGACCAAACCAAGCAAAATCAATTATTCAAGCTGCGACTTGTATGTAAGTCCAAACTCTGTTTATATTGATGCATATTCAGCAAAATCTTAACAGAAGGGAACTATGTCTGTATTGAATCACCCCAAGAAAACCCTGTTTTTATGCGCAGCACTTTCACTCACCGCTTGCCAAAATGATAAAGAACCCAATAAGGCCCCCGTAATGAAAGTGGAAAACCTTGATAAAACTATTACCTATGAAACCTTAGGTAAAACTGACCAAGATCATTTATATCTTGAGGAAGTTTTAGGTGACAAAGCATTAACTGAAGTAAAAAGCTGGAATACCCGCACCCTCGACCGCCTAATGGCAGACCCTCTATTTGAAAAAATGAATAGCGAAGTGTTGGAAATTGTTAACAGTAAAGACAAAATTCCATACGCGTCTTATCGAAATGGAGAAGTGCATAATTTTTGGCAAGATGAGCAACATGAGAGGGGGATATGGAGAAAATCGACCCTCAGTAGTTACCTTTCAGACACTCCGGTTTGGCAAACTGTTTTAGACTTTGACGCTCTGTCAAAAAGTGAAAATAAAAACTGGGTCTACAAAGGCAATAACTGCCTTTCACCTGATTACGAAATTTGCATGGTCAGCCTTTCTGATGGCGGTAAAGATGCCGTTATTCAACGTGAGTTTAATACCAAAACTCAAACTTTTGTAACCGATGGTTTTATCACCCAAGAAAGCAAAGGCAGTATAGATTGGCTAGACAAAAACACCTTAATTATCGGGGTTGATTTTGGTGAAAACACCATGACAACATCTGGTTACCCTATGGTTTCTAAACTATGGCAACGCGGTACTGCGTTATCGAGTGCCGTTGAAATTGACCGTGGCGAGCAAACAGATGTTGGCTATTGGGGGGGTATAACAGAGCTAAGTGATGGCCGCCGCGAAATTATTACTACCCGGGCATTAACCTTTTATGATACCGAGTATTATTGGTTTCCACGTAAAAGTGATGGCAGCATCAGTGAAAAAATCAAATTACCAATACCTAAAAAATCAAATTTAAGTGGTGAGTTTAAAGGGCAAATGATTGTCAAATTAAACGAAAACTGGCGTGAATTCAAACTAGGCGACTTAGTCAGCTTTAATATTGATGATTTTATGAATGATAGCAAAATTGACCTTGTTAACCTTGTTTTTAGTCCTGATGAAAAATCTTCAATTGGTAACTTTGGCGTCACAAAATCTAAAGTACTGATGAGCATCTACCATGATGTAACCGGCTCCGCTCATCAATTCGATTGGCATGACGGTAAATGGACCTCTAAAAAATTAGACTTTCCAGCTAATGGTTCCGTCTCTATTGGCAGTACCAACAGTAAAGAAGAAATTGCTTTTATTTCAGCAGAGAGCTTTCTTAACCCTGACACACTTTATACTTATAACACCGCAACAGGTGAAAAAGCTAAAGCGAAATCTTTACCTAGCTGGTTTGATGCTGAAAGCATGGTCAGTGAACAATTTTTTGTTTCTTCAACCGACGGTACTCAAGTCCCCTACTTTGTGGTTCGACACAAGAATACAAAGTTAGATGGTAAAAACCCAACGCTTTTGTATGGCTATGGCGGTTTTGAAGTTTCTCTAAACCCTAGTTATTCCGCTACTCGTGGAAAGTTGTGGTTAGAAAGAGGCGGTGTATATGTCCTAGCCAACATTAGAGGCGGTGGCGAATATGGACCTAAATGGCATCAGGCTGGTTTAAAAACCAATCGCCAACGTATTTATGATGACTTTATTGCTGTCGCTCAAGATTTAATCACAAAAAAAATAACGTCTCCTGAGCATTTAGGTATCGAAGGTGGCTCAAATGGAGGCTTGTTAATGGGGGTGATGTTTACCCAACGTCCTGATTTATTCAATGCGGTAATATGTGCTGTGCCCCTGCTTGATATGATGCGCTATCATACACTATTAGCAGGTGCCTCATGGATGGGCGAATATGGCGACCCTGAAAACGAAATTGAAGGTAAGTTTTTACGAAGCATTTCGCCTTATCATAATATTGACCCTGCTGTAGATTATCCAGAAGTCTTCTTTATAACATCGACAAAAGATGATCGTGTTCATCCGGGACATGCTCGAAAAGTAGCGAAACGCATGGAAGATCAAGGGCATAAATTTTTATACTATGAAAACATTGATGGTGGGCACTCTGCTGCTGCCAACCTTAAAGAAACCGCCAAGCGAATCGCACTGCAACATACTTATTTAATGCAAAAGTTAGCAAATAATTAACAGTTTTATAGCGTAACACTGATGATAGTGGCAGGATAATTCGTAGCACTTGTCTAATTATCACCGCAGGTTTTTTGAAGTCTGTTTAACGTGGTTAAACAGACTTTTTATTAATAGCAGTAACGAAGTCTTGCCATCAATAGCTATAAGGAACATTGTTTCTGTACCTTTATTTAAAGTACCTTGCGAGGCTAATATGGGTAAATAAATACCCAAAACCTTAAAGCACTAGCTTTTGTCTTTTGATATTTGATGAATAAGTAATGTACCCCAATCATTCATTCCATCGCCAATAGCACCGACCATCAGCGACAAATACTTTTTCCCGGTAGCTTGCTTATAAAAATTACTATATTCATTTAAATCTTCATTACTGATTTCACGATAAATAAAATATGACGTTAAAACCATTTGCTGTTCCATTGATGGCTTTATATTGACCGCCATTTGTTCTAATTGAGCATCGAGTTGCGTGGCAAGCTCAACATTTTCTGGTTGGGTGATTTTCAACGCTTCAAACATATTTTCTAACATCGCCATCATCAAATTCATCCCTTGTTCTACAATTTCTGATGACTCAACATAATTAATAATTACTTTTGTTCTCTCAGGAGATGGCGGGCTTGATTGCAACTCAGCCATATAAAGCATTAAATTTTGCTGAAACATTGGATCAGTAGATTGAAGTTCAGCACTTACAACGCGAGAGGCAAGATCACTATCCAACCATGTAAGAATCGGCTGTAGTTCAGCTAATGAAATATTCTTCCTGATGTTTTCAGTCATTTTTTTTAGCATCACATCAGGATTTAATGACGATGCAAACACTTGCATAAATTTTTCATGTTCAACTGGATTTTTAGCCGTTAAAGCCATTTGTTGACCCATCGCTTGCAATTGTAACGGTAGTCCCTCAATTGACTGGGTTATCCCTGACTTATCCATTAACTGATAAATTTGTTTGTCTGTTATCTGATCATTGGCATACGATGTTGTGATGATAGACGACACTAAAATAATGCAGAGAGCTATAAACGTAGTAAATTTTTTCATGTTGTTCTCCAGATTTATTAAACTATATGTTTAAAAATTTTTAGTGACTTTACCATTTGAAGTAAGTCGCTAAATTCCATTAAAAAACTTTCTATAAATACAAGTTATGCCCCCTTTTCATTATCAAACCAAAAAAAAGCCTTGCGTACCGTGCGACTGAAAATGTGATAAAAAAGAGTATCCAATAAACTAATTTGTTATGAACTAGGTTTAGGTATAAAAATCACTAGACTTAATAAAGGTAACTTAAGTCTAGTTTATTAAAACAAAACAGAATAAGTTATTATGGGTGGCCTAATAAGTGGTGTTTTTTGCAAGCGTCATATAGACACTTAAGGTAAAACAGATAACCAGCATCGGCAAAAAAGCACACATTATGATTATTGCCGCGACTAATAACATGATAGTGAACATTCGTTAAAAAGTGGCATGGTTTATGGAGCATTATCGACTCCTTTCGATAGTGAATACCCCGTTCATTATAGCTGATTAATGACAATAGCAAATAAGATCTATTCTCAAGTGTCACCGACCTCTTTTATTTTTCTAAGTATTTCTAAGGAAGTTCAAAATACTTTCTGTGCCTATGTATTTCACATAACTTTTCTTCACAAAACTTCAGCTTTAATGAGTTAAAATACGACGCATTCACGTAAAAAGACCATGTATCCTGTTTTTCAAATGAAGAAAAACCTATTGGATGAAATAACGGTTCAACCATTACATTAAAATCTGGTTTCGTTGCTAAATCTTTAGCTGTTTCAGTAGTTACTTTAATTTGAATAAATACGGAGTCTCCATCACCTTTAAATTGGCTCAGAGATCTTGCAAGTGATTTATATACATTATTCTTATTTGCTCCAATCTTCAAACCATATGCTGAGCCAGATGTAACTGTTTCATCAATATAAGTTAACCATAGATAAGCAGGGTAGCTCAAAAACAGAAAACATAATATTGATAAGAGAGGTCTAATTCTCATTTATCTTTCTCCTTAAACCCAACTCTTTCAGGAACTGTGCTACCGGGTTGGCTTATACCGTTATTTACAAAAGAATACCCCCCATCAGCTTTCTTAGCAATCGCTCCAGCAGCGGAATTACTGTTTACACCACCTTGTACTTCTGGCACCGCACTATATTCTTGGCCTCCTTGCACAGAATCAGTAATCTTAGCAACTTCCGCGTCCGTTGCATCAATCTTACGATAAGTAACTTCTGAACCTTCAATACTTAGACTTTGCCAAGCTTCCATATCTGAATCAGAAGTACCTTCTGAAAACCCTCGTGTATCAGAATTTACTTCGCCCATTTTGTCATTACCAGTATCACCGAATGACCTCACTGTAGCCAAAGGGTCACCTATAGATTTTGCATTGTAAACAATAAAGTTGTGGTTAGCTGAACTTGTAAAGCTTAATGCCTTGCTAACCAAATAGGAAGCCTTCCCATCAGGATCAGTATACTTATACGGATTATTATTTGCATAAGCATAACGATTAAAGTTATGAACATTGTTAAACCCAACAGGATCATTCGAATAAAACCGCCCAATCACTGGATCATAGTATCGTGCTTGCATATAACTTAAGCCAATATCAGTATCGAACTTATGTCCGGTATAACCTACATCATCACTTTGTGTTCCAATCGTTTCACCAAAAGGTTGATAGTGTAGAGTTTTTATAATCACTCCCGCTAAGTTACTAAATGCAGCGGGACTGCCTAAATAGTCAGTATGAATGAATTCTACACTGGCATTTTTTGTGGCGACTAATTTACCACCTAAACGGTAGTAATCTGTGTTAACCCCACCAACTTTTCTAAACATTAGCTGACCAGATAAGCTGTACATCGAATAACTTAAGCCTGAACCATCGTTTGTTTTCACTCTTCGGTTATGGCCATCATAAACATAAGTATTGCCACTTGCTTCGTCCATTTGACCGGCAACATTATACGAAAAGCTATCATGACCATTTGAAGTGACATTTCCTCTACTGTCGTAAAGAAAGTTATATGATTTACTTCCTGTGGTGTAATTTAAACGGTTTAAGCTGTCATAAGCATACCCAATCGATTTAGAACCTATTTTATAGTAGGTAATATTACCTTTGGTGTCGTAATTAACATCTCCGGTACCCGAGTAACTATCGGTGATCAGGTTTAACCTATCAAGCCCGTCATAGGTTGCTTTTAAGTCATAGGCATTATTTTTTTGGTCATCCCAGAACGTCAAATTATTATTTGAGTCGTAGGTCATGGCTTGTTTTATCGCATAAGTGCCACTTCTTGAATCATAGGTTGAAGCAAGTAAGCCAGCACTGTTTAGCGTAGCAGAATACACAAAACCATTGCTATAATTATGAGACTTAATAGCACCTAATGCATGATACTTAGCATTCGTTGCGTAATTACCCACTCGCAATTGTTGACTTAACGCATTATGCTTGACATTCATCACTTGCCCGCTGGGATAAGTGATTGAACTTTGATTACCTAAATTATCCGTTTGATAAATTAAGTTGAAGGTATTCCCGTCTATAGATAAGCTTTCAGAGGCCAATCCCCCTGAACTATTGTATGAATAATGATTAGCAACACTTCCGGTATTAAGGGTAATTAACTGACCATTTCTATCATAATAAAAGCTTTTGTTTGCTCTATCATCCTCATATGTTTCTGAAATAGTATTTCCTCGGTATCCATAGACGTAATTCGTTTTATTTGAACTACTTACTAAACTATCGCACGAGGTGGTACTAGTACTAATCGACGTTCCATAAGCTTTCCAGCTTAACTGCCCGACACTATCAAATGAATAAGCTCTCGGGCCAACATCCTCTCTAACAACTTTACAAAGCTTTTGATAATCATCATAAACGCGGTATTCATGCTCTCCGCCTTGGCTAACGCTGCTAACATTACCGTAGATATTGTAGGCCATACTTGTACTAACATCAGCGGGTGAGTTAATTAAAATAGGCATTGATTGACTAGGTGATGCATAAGACAAATAAGTGGTTGTGGTAACATTGCCTTTATTATCATTAACTTCTACTTTGTCATTAACCAAATATCGATAAGATATTTGACCTGAAATGGCATTGTTATTAACCGCCTTTGGACGCCCTAATCCATCATAGCTGTAATTAACACCATAATAAGTAGACGCAGAACTTGTCTGCTGACTTTGAAAAGTTGGTTTATTTAAGTAGTTAAAGTTTGTTCTTACATACCTTGTTGTATTACTACTATCGCCGTTATCCCACTCTTTTACGGCCAACGGCCTCAATAGTCCATCATAAAAAGTCTGTTTACGGTAGTCACCTTGACTAACCGTTTGAACCGTCATACCTGAAACTGTTCCTGGAACGCCAATACCACCTGATGACTGTGAATATGAAATATTGGTATTTGACCATTCTTCGTCACAAGGGTCTATTAAGGTTAACCGCCCTAGAGTGTTATAGCTGTAGTTTTCACAGTTACCTTCAAAATCCGTTACTCGAGTAACCTGAGCATTGGCATTGACTATTCGATAACCATATTGAGAAACTGTACTGCGGCTCTTAGGCGTCTGAATAGTTCTAGGAATTCCACGATAATAATTTGAGTATTTTACCCACTGATTATTGGCATTTCTTGTTATTTTATTAGGTAGACCATTCGATAAGTAGGTGTAATTGGTATGCCAACGACCAAATGAGTATTGGTTAGCGGGTTGTGACTTGTAGATCCCCGCAGCAGAGTGATAAGTCGTCTTTACTACTTCTTCATAAATAGTACCGTTAAAGACCTTTGTTTGATATGGCCGACCAATTAGCCAGTATGTTGGATCATTATTATAGGTGGTTTGAATATATTTATGTTTGTTACCATTAGCATCATTGTATTGGTGTGCCTGCGTTGGGTTACCATAAATATCATATGAGTTGGTTAGGTGAGTAAAAACATCTTTACCACCTACTCTATAGTATTCTTTTACTTCAGAAGCAATTAACGCTCTGTTTGAATGAGCAACACCACTGCTTAACTCAAATCCCACATTACCGATATTTTGACGAGTAAATGTTTTCTTTGTTTGGAGCAGCATCGCGCCGTTTGTATCAAATTCTTCTACAGCGGCTAAGCTACCGTCTAAGTAACTGGAGTAATCACGGTTATGATAGTATTTTGTTCGACTGTTATCTGGAGCTATTACTTGTGTCCATTTATAATCTTTATTATTGATATTGCTCGGTAATGTACCCTTTAATAACATACTACTTTGGATATTTTCATTAGCGGCAAAACCTGTGTTTTCAGAGTAATCATAATTCCATGTCATCTTGGACATTCCCGGTCCGTCTAACACTTTTTCAATAATAGACATGGTTGCGTAGCATTGTGGTTGTATATAGGGACCGTTATTACTAGTAGTGGTTTCAAGCGTGTTACTTCTTCCTTGAACTTTTCCTTCAAATTGAAATGTGCCAGTTACACCATCAGGGTGTGTGATACTTGCAGTACTGTTTTTTGGTGTATAATTTATGGTGTATGCACAATCATCCATTTTGTCACCGTTCCTGGTACCAACAGTTGGTTTAGCATTTCTATATGGGCTTAAATCAAAAACCCAGTTTTTACCATCAGGTCTGGTGACAGAATCTAGCCCTTCCGAACTCCCATATGAATATGTCCAATGACGTCCGTTATAAGAAACTTTAGTAATATGATTTAGATGGGATCCCGTTCCATAAGTCATAAGAACTGTTCTGCCATCACTGGACGTTATTGAAGTTAGCTTGTTACCAGAATAATTATACTGAATCCAATTACCGAAACGATCTTCTACTTTTGAAGCCAACATAGAGGCTTGATACCGAGAAGTAACTTTATAATCTCGATAAATACCCTTAGAGGATATTAATCTCATTTTGTTGAAAGTGTACTTAAGCCCATAGGGTGAGTGACCGATAAAGCCTTCGCCATTGCCTCCTGAACGAGTAAAACAATCGAACTTCCAATTAGATTTTGTTTTTCTACCGTTTTTTTCAACTAACTTCTCTTGCCGACCGGGTAAAATAAGAGAGTCACCGTTCCAGTATTCATGAGATTCAAACACGTTACCATGATCAGAAATTCCGCCAGGGTTTAAGGAACCAGAGCATTCTTTGCCTATTCCCCATGAACCTGAATACCGAGAACCATTAAAAAGTAGTGTGGTATGAATCGCGGGGATTTCAAGTAACCAATCATCAAAAAAAGCTGAATTATAAGCAGTTAAACCGGCAGCTTCAGGATAGAATTTTCGAGCTATGACAATGTCGGGGCCAATCCCTTTAGCCACCAAATCAGTATGGCTAAATCCAATCGTGCCAGAGTTAAGGTCAATATGCTCGCCGAGTAAGTCGGTTGTATAAGGCGTAACAGAATCTTTTACAGACATACGCGCTAAGATATCTTCATTGGCAATACCATAAGCATCCCCACCAGGGTCGTCTCCGGGATCACCACCGCTAGGAGGAGCTAAAGTAGACATTTTTGTTGATGACTTGTGCGTTGTTGGTAAGTTTTGGCTAACAATTGCTGAAGTAATTTCCGCAGTCATTGCTTCATTGAATGGAATTTGTTTAGCAATTGCCATTATAGGTAAAATTAATGCTATCGTTAAATATCTCATAGAAATCCCTTATCTATTAATAATTACAATAATATTCAGTTACTTATTTTAATAACTTATAAATAAAAGTTACAAGACAGCCAATAAATTAACCAGGTACACCCAACCTAATCTACTTTTTCGAACGCTGGTTAAAAGATTATTTCATTTTATTTAAAGCTGTAAATGCTTAAGTTTTCCAATTTCAAATAATGAAATATTCGCATAACTTTTTGTTTACTTGTTTGTATGGGTATCACGAGCTGTATATTATTCATACAAATAAGCAAACAAAAAGTTAATATAACGTAAACATAAAACAAATATAGTTGGTAAATATCGCTAAAGCAATTTATGCGTAGACATTAATAAGAGAAAAGAAATAAAGTTATGGCTGCGTATAAAGTTTTATAAAAGGCGTATTTATAAAATAATTTTACGTGTTTGATATCATGAGTTAATTAACAAAGTGATGATGCTAATAAATAAATGATAGCGCGTAATAATAGGCATTTATTACGTTTTATATAAAAAATAATCACTAATTAATCCTAATAGATAGGCTTTCTGGAGTTGTACCACTCATTAGCTGTTCACTTTGATTTAATAGCGTAATGAATTAATAGCATCTGCTACTGTTAAGAAATATATTTTAGTGAGACAAAGCTCCGCCTTACTAAATTCATGAGCACGGATCAAACCTAAAACTTCCGCTATAATGACTGTTCGCTCTGTTTTAACTAGCACTCGTTGTTGTGATACACATTCGATTAAATAGCAACCCCCCATAGAATCTATAACATAATCCTCATCGCTAAGAATTAAATCCTGACATTCTGAAATAAAATCTAGCGCAGAGGCTAAATAAGTAAGCTCATCTTCGCCTTCTAACTTTAAAATACATGGCCAACAGATCATAAAAACTCTCTATAAATATAACGGAAAAACAAGCCTACCCAGTCAAGGTTTACTTACGAGCCATCTCTTTGAAGGCAGCGGCCCCTGGGTTCATCACCTTCATGAAGCACAGTGTCGGTATGTAGGAACTTTGCCGCTTCTGCAGAATCTTTCACTTTAGAGGCACTGCGCGCCAGCATTTCTGCTTCAAACTCATTGAGGACACTTTGCCTTATGCCAGCATCTCGCCATTGAGATAATGGCCGACATCCTATCGATATGCCTCGTGCAAGCGACAAGGCATCGAGAAGCGCTTGATTTGCTCCCTGTCCTTTGAATGGGCTCATCGGGTGAGCCGCATCACCAATGAGCGTCGATTGTTGCCCTTGCTGCAATAATTCTGCTTCGAGTAATGGCCGGTCATACACGGGATAACCAGAAACTTGAGCCACCAAGGTAGCAGCTAAAACTTGTGGTATAGGGTCATGCCACTGAGTTCTTCGACACGCTTCGTCTTTTAGTGCCTGAGGACCTTTAGCGCTTAATGCCTTAGCTTCCGCTTCAGGCATAGGAAAACTAAGCTGCCACATCACAGAGTCAGACGCATAAGGCATCATATAAATACGTTCATTACCATTCGCCGTTTGAAAAACAGTCGCTGAGTCCAGCAGTGAACTTTTAAGTCCTTCAAGTGCCGCCAAAGGACAAATACCCAAAATAACAATACAGTCTAAGTATCGTAGAGGTGTTTTATCATCAGTTATCAGTAATTTTCGCACTGAACTGCGAATACCATCGGCGCCAACAACAAGATCGGCCTTGGCGCTTTTCAATTCACCTTCGACCTGAAAGCTCAAATCAACACCTCCCGCCAGCAACTCTTTATAACCTACTAATTGGTGACACCATTTTACTTGGTTGTCACCAACGAGTTGCTTAAGTAAAGCTAATCGCAAAGATTGGCGAGCGATATGAATATTGGTGCGTTTAACCGACGATTTCACCGCAGAGGGGTGCCACTTTCTGATCCCCCATTCACCAATAATTTTACCCGTGGTGGTATGAACAACATGCCGAGTTGAAATAACGCCTTGGCTTAATAAAGAAATGCCAAGCCCTGCTATCGCTCTACTGGCTTGTTGTAATGTCAGTCCATACCCCTGAGAGCGAGTATCAAAGCCACTGTCTCTTTCATAAAGCGTAAAAGGAATACCGCGGTGCAAACAAGCAACTGCTAGTGCAACACCGCCGATACCGCCGCCAATAATAGCAATGTGCGGGTAGTTTTCTTTATCTGCGATGGTAATATTTGTCGCCTGAATAAGGCCAGTTCCACTGCAATTTAAACAATCAAATAGATGTCCCTTAGGACGAACTGGAGGTGTACCTTCACTTTGTTTTTGTTCAAATTCATCCAACTGACGCTGATACTGAAGTCGCATTTTTTTGCGTGGTCTTTTATTTTTTTGACCAAGCCCTTGGCACTGCTGACAAATGGTCCAATTAATTTCTTCGTTGTTCAACGTTATAAGTTCCTGTTTATTTGATCTGATTTTAACTTGACTTTTGCGGAAAAATTCGTATTAACAACTCATGTTGGGGTTAAATACAAAACGGTACATTTCACTAAGGCTATAACAATTTAATGGTTTACTATATCGTTGCAATTAATAATAGCAGCAATTATTTAGCCATAATTTTGCAAGAAAAACTGATGGGCTAGGATTTTAGACTGCTTTTTATCAAGAAGACATTCATTTGATGAAAACATTAAAGCTATAGTGAAAGAACAGCAGGACATATAGATTCAATATTCTATAAATACGCCACTTAACGTAGCGACTTGTAATCGTATAATATGTTACCTATATTTTAGCGTTCAGCTCAGCATATATAGTACCAGCGCCAATAACGGAGTAATTAATAGCCAATTAAAGTACCAGTCGATAGTGTTTATTCTTGCTCTGTTTTACATAATTTTTGAATGAGTATTGAAACCGACAACGCAATTAATAAGCCCATAAAAAAATAGATGGCGATTAAGTACTTCCCTAAATCAGATGCTTGTATTTCACCATTTACTAATACACATTCACCTTTGCTGTAATTGAAGCTACCACTATTATCTAAGCATTGATCAACCAAAAAGAAATCGTTAACTAACCAAATAGCAACAAAACTAATGATGACACCAATAAACTGTGGGATAGAATTTTTTTTCATAAGTTCCTAAAGACATAACAGAAGGTCAAGTAACACGTCATTGTTGATAATAGTGTAATACAAAATGAGGCTCGATCGATAATTATCCCTGCTTCTTTATAGACTTATTTAATTTATCTAGCTTTAGGTATTGAATAAGTTCCAACAACATGAGCTACAGGGTTTACATCACCATCTGAGTATAAGGATACCTCTCCAACAATGAGTGACTTCCCTATTTTTAGTAAGGTACATTTACCAATAATATCTTTGCTTGAAGAGGGTTTTCTCAGAAAATTAATGGTTAAGCTGGTGGTCACAGCAAGAGAAACGATGCCTATTTCACCAAGAATAGCCACATATAGAGCACAATCGGCAACAGTCATTAACACGGGGCCAGATACAGTTCCACCTGGCCTTAATTCATCAAAACCTACGGTATGTCTTATTGTTGCTGATTGTTCTCCAACAGCTTCAACAATGCACTTGGCCTGCGGAAACTCTGTCCTCATAAAGTCTGTTACTTCTTGCTTAGTCGCCAAGATAGTTCTCCAAAAAACACTAAACTAAGGGCAAATACTACTGGCTGTAAGATGTCTAAAAGTTACTATTTCGGACATGCTTCAAGCTGTTTTACCCTTACTTTTATGAATTGTAATGATAGTGAAAATTAACAATTATTTTTAAACGATTCGATGAAGCGCACAAATTTTGTTATCTGAGGGATCACGTAAATAAGCGAGATAAATATTACCTATCGTTCCATCTCTTACACCCGGAAGGTCTTCACACGCACGACCACCATTAGCAACACCCGCTGCATGCCATGCATCAGCAATAGCGGTACTATCAGCTGCGAAACCAATAGTAGAGCCATTACCATGACTAGCAGGCTTTCCGTCTATCGGCTTACTTAACCCAAAAACACCATTTTCGGTAAAATAAAAACAACGACCTTTGCCGTCAATTACACCAGGCTCGTGGCCCATGGCACCAAGAATGGCATCATAAAAAACTTTTGATTGTGCGACATCATTTGCACCGATCATTATATGACTAAACATTTTTTCTCCCCGTTAATATTAATCAGGCCATTAAGGGCCAATGAACTTGTTGGCTATAATATTTATTGTTGGCTAGCCAATTTAATAAGTAAATTAAGTACTACCTTATCTTTTACTCACTTATAAAAAAAGCCTTTAGTGACGTATTATCGACACAAAAGGCTTTGTTATTATTACCTATGACCATCTGTCTTATTGGTCATCTTAGCGATTCATAAAACTAATAATATTTTATGTACTTACTAACGCCGCTGACTTAATAGGTAAATCTCGTACTCTAACTCCTGTTATCTGAAAAATAGCATTGGCGATAGCGGGTGCTATTGACACAACGCCAGGCTCACCTAAGCCAACAGGAAACTCTTCGCTTTCTACAAATTCGATATCAAGCTCAGGCACATCATTCATTCTTAATGGAGTGTAGGTGTTTAAATTAATATTACTTACTTGACCATTTTCTATCGGACTTTGTTCGTGTAATGCTAAGCTTGTTCCCCATAGCATTGACCCTTGTACTTGAGCTAAAGCGCCATCAGGATGAATAATAACGCCAGCATCAGCAATCATAGTCAATTTCTTAACCGTGATTTTTCCAGAGCTAGGTTCAACATGTACTTGAGCGGCACAAGCCATCCAAGCTGGCATGGTACGTTCTTGTCCCGCACTTATCGCAACACCAATCGCTTCATTTTTTCCTAACTTAACATTGGCGGTCTTTTCTTTAAGCCTAGTTAATACATGAGCTAAACGCTTAGCACCACCAACACTTTCTGGTGCTTTACCCGCTTGCTTTCCTAAACCATCAAGCATGGATAAACGAAAATCAATAGGATCCATTTTACTTTGATGCGCTATTTCATCAATAAATGATTCTAATCCCCAAACAATCCAACCCTGCCCTACGGATCTTAACCAACCAGGCAACATAGTTTGTTGTGCTAGGCTATTGTTAGCCACGCGCACACGATGGTTTTCCATGCTGTACCAATGATCTGCACCACTGGTGGAAAACATATCGACACGAATTTTTTTATCTAAACTTTCAGGCATAAACCCTGGCGCCATCGATAAGGTTGGCCAACCTGCAGCAAGTGCGTGCTGCATGCCAGTAAATTTATTTTTTTGATCAAATAGCGCTTGAAACGAAACAACCGAGGGCGATCTTGGTTGGTCAAATCTAGAGTCATCTTCGCGAGTAAAGACCATTTTTACCGGTTTGCCAATGGCTTTAGCCGTTAATACAGCAGGAATCGCATAATCGCCAAATAAACGACGACCAAAACCACCGCCGAGGTATTGCTGATGCATAACAACATTTTCATCTGAAACTTGTAGCGCTTTAGCGATCGCTGGCAAAGTTAACGACTGCCATTGATTACCGGTATAAACATGCCACAGACCATTTTTTTCTTCTACTGTTGCGTTAACTGGCTCTAAAGCAAAATGTAACGCGGTATGCGTGCGGTAAACAGCATTAATAGATTTATCTGCTTTAGCACTCGCCGCTGAAAAGTCGCCGTCATTAATAAACAACCCACCTTCGTTTTCATCAGCAACTAAACGCTCACCTTCTTTAATAATATCTTGCTCGCTAACTTTGGCAGTTTTACCCGCTTGATAGCTTACTTTTAACGCATCGCCGGCTTTAATCGCGCCGTAATAAGTATCGGCCTCGACACTCACCCAGCCCTGAATGTTTTCACTTGGGTCTTGCAAAATATGATAGCCAAGATAACCTTTAACCTTTTTAGCCGCACTATCATCAACATTGGTGACCTTAGTGCCATAACGTGTTGGTGGAACAATAGGTCGAGCATAAACCATCCCTTCCAACTCAACATCAATACCATAAACCGCCGAGCCATTGGTTTTATCCGGAATATCGAGGGCTAAACTAGGCTTGCCAACTAATGTTCTTTTACTGGCTGGTTTTAAGGGTAATGCATCAATCTCTTTTGGTGTAAAGACACGATTAAAGGTGCCCTGAGTGACGACTTCACCAAAACTCAACGATTGTTCTTGATAAATTACCGCACCATTTTCAACACGACATTGCTCCGCTGGGCAATTGAATATTTTTGCCGCTGCTTCTATTAGCGCAATACGACCGGCTGCCCCAGCCTGAGAAAGTGGCTTAAACGTTTGAAATACTGACCAAGAACCGCCCGTGACCATATAACCCCATTTAGGGTCAGTGTCTACATGAGTAATAAAGACTTTAGACCAATCAGCGCCTAACTCATCCGCCACAACACGTGCGAGTGCCGTACCAATATGCTGCCCCATTTCTGCCTTAGCAATATTAATGTTCACATCGCCCTGTGGGTTAATTTCAAACCATACAGTTGGCGAAAATAATTTATTTTTCAGCGTTTCTTGTGGGCTTTGCCCAATATTGGCGGCGCTAGCTAGGGGTGCGAAAGCCATTAATAATGTACTACTGACCGTACCAACTAAAAAACGACGACGAGATAAGCTGACATTATTTTTTGCATCTTTAATATTTTGCATTGTCATGCGCCTTTATGATTGTTGGGTTGAAGAGCGTGGATCAAAAGTTTGTACATCGGCTGATATAACATCTGCAGCACTTTTAATGGCGCTTTGAATACGGATATAGGCCATACAACGACATAAATTGCCGCTCATATGATCGACAATTTCTTGGTCACTTGGGGAAGTATTACTGGCTAGCAAAGTTGCGGCCTGCATAATTTGTCCAGATTGACAGTAACCGCACTGAGGTACTTGTTCATCGATCCAGGTTTGTTGCAATGGATGTTTGTTGTCTAAACCTTCAATCGTGGTGATATTTTTATTTGCGGCAGCTATTAATGGAAAAGAGCAGGTTCTGATCGCCGCACCATCGATATGTACAGTACAAGCACCACACATGCCAATACCACAGCCAAATTTTGTGCCTTTAAAACCAAACTCATCACGGATAACCCATAATAAAGGCGTGTCTTCCTCTGCAGTAGAGGAAACATTTTTCCCATTTAACTTGAATGCAATCATAACTTTCTCTCCAAACTGAGCTAAAAAATTATCAACTCATTTATTTATTAAGTACGCCACTTATAAAAGTAGCTGATTTTTATTTCTGATTATCTCTGTATTAACAGATTGAATTATTTTCAACAGCGCAAATTTGTAGCTTAAGATAAACTTTTGAACAACTTATTGATAATTATATAATGATGCGTTTATTTATAGTTAACTTATACCTAAAAAATCAAAAGTTTGAGCAGTAATATTTATTACTACCTTCATAGGTTAGCACCTTAGGTTTATTTTTCCTCATTAAGGGAGAATATTAAACTAAGCTAAGCTAAGCTAAGCGTTCGCCATCAGAATTAGCGCTGTTTTCAACGGGATCACTACCACCAAAAAGGTACAATAGTAAAAAATTACTATAATTGTAGTCACTTAGTTTAAGAATGTCGCATACGATCGAACCCTATAACTGTACTATTGGGCTATTTCGGTACTATTGAGCTATTTCAGTACTATTGAGCTTTAGTGAGATGCTGCACAGTGATGTGGATCAATACCCCTAACCCTCGAGTTTATCGGGTGCATTAATGAGGCGGTTAAACGATTATCAATGGTGATGTAGCTTAATGCTAAGCTAAGACGCTAACGTTGCAATAATAGCGCTGGATGCTAATAACAAATGTATTAAGTGATGGGGGGCTTCTTTGCTGCTAACTGAACAAAATAGTATCGACCTAAAATCACCGTTAAAATACCACCCAGTACTAAAGCGGATGACTCAACCAAACGTAATGTAATGAGTTCATTGGCAAATACTATTCCGCCTGCAGCAGCAATAACAGGTACAAACAATTGCACAACAGCGGCTTGTGTAACAGAGAGTCCCCGCAGGGCTATATACCAAACAAAATAACCTATGCCAGAAGCTACAGCACCAGACAATACCGCAAGTAATATCCCCATTGGTGTTATATGAGCATCATTAAGTCCAAAAATTATCAGTATTAAAATAAAAGGAGACGTTCTCATAAAATTATAGGCGGTATCACTGAGTGGATTTTTAGATGTTCTGCCGGCAAGGGTATAAAGTCCCCAAGCAATACCTGAAACAGCCATCAGTATAAAGCCTTTAAATGATGGTGTTACTAGGCTAGGCACGATTAAATAAACAAAGCCAGAAAACGCAATAATGAGTCCTCCCCATTCAGTGAAATGAAGTTTATTTCCTGAAATTACACTCGCCATAATCATCGTTATTTGTACTGCGCCAAATAGAATCAGTGCGCCTGTTCCTGTATCTAACGAGATATAGCCAAATGAAAAAGCGATAGCATAAATAAAGAGCATACCTGCTGCCAACCAACTGCCTTTTGATTTAGGTTTAATTTCATTTGGTTTACGTGTTAGTTGCAGCACAAGAATTAATATAATAATGCCAGAAAGAAGCCGTATAATTGTAAAACTGCTTGCATCAATGGCATTATCGCCTAATGCTAACCTACATAGCACAGAGTTTGCCGCAAACGCTAAAAGGGCGAAAATAGTACTCGCAATAATTTTTATAAAATTGATGTTCAAGAAAAATCCCACTTAAAAAACACTAGATTACTGACTTAGGTAATATCTTGGCTGCAATTAGCCAGTAAGTCTCCCTTATACATTGTGCACAAGGGAGCAGCCATTATAAAGTAACCGGATTATGTTTGTTTAGAAATTGAAGCACTTTTTCATGATATATAATTCGGTTGTCAGACTTATAAAAATTATGCCCTTCATTTTCAATTTCAAACCATTCATACGACTTGTTATGCTGTTTTAATTGCTTAAGTAATACTTCTGCTTGCTCTAAAGGCGTTCTGTCATCCTTGGTGCCATGCACTAATAAAACGGGCGCTTTTAATAAATTAATCTTATGAATGGGTGAATGATCTTTTTGGATACTTTCTAGACCGATTCTTTTAATTAATATTTTCGCTACCTCAGGCTCTTCGTGATCAACCAATAATGGCAAGTCATAAACCCCTGATCGAGCAATAGTACACTTAAACAGATCCGGTGCAATAATGCTGCTTTGAATAGCACTATAACCGCCAAAACTTGCGCCCATGATGCAGAGACGGTTTTTATCTATGTATTTTTTGTCGACCAAATAATTGATGCCATCTAAAATGTCATACTGAATTTTCTTTCCCCATTGGCCAAAACCAGCGGCTTCAAATTTCCAACCTAAACCTGTTGAACCACGATAGTTAACCTGAACCACCGCATAGCCTCTCGAAGCTAATAATTGAACTTCAGGATTAAATCCCCAATAATCTCGAGCGTGAGGGCCACCGTGAACTAAAACAACAGCAGGTACTGTGGCAGTCGTCGTTTTTGTTGGTAAGGTTATATATCCTTGAATGGGGGTGTTATCTCTCGCGTTAAATTTAAACGAGTATTGCGGATGTAATTTTTTAGTATCAATACCCTTTTTGCTATGTGCAACGTGGCTCAACTTATTGGTTTCACCGTCAAATAAATACCATAAGGTTGGTTGAATATCGCTCGAAAGAGAGATTAAGGCTTTTGTCTCAAATGTCTGATCCCAGCTAACGTTAATATGATAACTGGCAAATTGTTCTAAGAAGTCTGAAAGTTTTTCAGCCATAGGATGCTTTTTATCTAAAATTTTATATTGGGGGTACTCGTCAAAGTAAGAGACAACAAAAGGTCTATCTTTATTATCTAAGTAAAGCCAGTTGGTATCATAACCATCGACGGTATATAACGTCGATAATTGCTCAGTCTTTGGATTAAATAAACAAATAGAAATAGTATCGTTACCACAATAATCACTTACCACCAGTTGCTTTTGATCTTTATAACTACTGATAATTGACAAGCTAGTGCTCGCATTTTTAGGTTTGTAGTACAACCAAGACTCATCATCAAAATCATAACGCGCGATAGTAATATCATCATCTTCCGTGTTGCTGCTAAACCATAACTCTTGGCTTTCATCGAAGTAATCTAGCTGAGTCGTTTGATGGTTTGCCTTGCTATCATCTATTTTTGCTAACGTTTCTATTTGACCCTCATATATATTTAACTTAAAAACCCACATACCTTTATCATTATATTGTGACGTTGAAATAATGATATGTTCAGGGTCATCCTTTAACATGCTGATTATTTCAGGGTGTGCCAAATGTTTTTCGTAGTCGTGGTCTTTAGTCCATTTTCTTATTTTTCCTCGACAAACAAGTGAACGGACACCAAAAATAAAGTTACCTTCATCTTCATCAATATTAATACTATAAATTTCACCATAGTAGCCCTTCCTCTCTTGATTTCTTTTTTTACTGGCAAGAAAAACCAGTAATCTTTCATTATTTGCCCATCGGTATTGACCGACACTGTCTTTATTGGCAAAAGAAATTTGATTAATCGCTTTCATCGTATCAACAGCAACGATCATAAGAACAGGCGTCCCTTTTTGATCTTGGATCAAAGCAAGGTGTTTACCATCGGGAGATAAACTAACATCACGGTAATCGTCTTCCTCAAAGAGTGTATTAATATCGAGGTTTTTTAACGCTAGCTTGTTTTCTATATTGTTATTTTCCAACGCGTGAGCCATGGTACAGCAACTGAAAAACATGAAGACTAATGTCAGTATTTTTTTTGTTTGGGAATACACAGAACATCCTTTTACTATTATATTTCTGTTTATCATATCCTTGTGTTTTCATAAAGGGCAATATTTATTCGACAGTTTTACCACAGCATTTATAGCTAAGCTATTATAATAAAATGAGTTTTTATTAAGCATATCTAACCATACCGCTCTTTCTTGGATAAAATAGTGAAGTAAAAATAGCCGCAAAATTTCTGCCGTTGACAACAAGCGAAGTAACAGTAACTCAAACGGTTAAAGCACAAAATCATTGCATGAACATGCCTCAAAAAATGGCTTTTATTTAATTGTTCACCTACGCTTTTGATAAACTAACTCAAATAATAATACGACTAATTCGTATTATTATTACTTTTCCATATTCCATTTAGTTGTTGGCGGTTGTCATAGATGAACAATCATATAAAGGAAGCTAACATGACTAAAAATCTAAAAGTAATATTATTTTATTTTGTATTATTAACCTTGTTCTTACTGTTAACTTGGGTGTCAGTACCGGTAAGTGCAGAAGAAAAATCAGTAAAAAACATTGCTAATGTTTGGTTATTTGTACCAAAACCAGGACAAATAGCTAATTTTGAACAAGCGTTTATAGACCACATTGCCTATCGAAAATTAATGAAAGACCCAAGAAGCTAGTCTGTTTATCAAGGAGATATGGGGGCAAATATGGATGCTTACATCGTTCGGTCTTGTTGTAATACTTGGTCAGAGCTTGATGATTACCGTCAGTGGAACATTCAAGCGAAAGCCTCTGAAAACTGGCGTGAAAATGTCAGTAAATATATTTCTCATTATGAGCACCACCGCGCTAAAAATGATTTAAACAACAGTCATTGGCCAGCAGATGTTACTTATAAATATATCGGTGTTAATACCTATCAGCTGAAATTAGGACACAGCGAAGCTTTAGAAAAAGATAAGAAAATCATTAGTGATGCGGCTAAAAAAGAAAACTGGCCATATAATTGGTTATGGTATGACAGAGTCAATGGCAAACTTGCAATGAGTCTGGCTATTCCTTACACGACTTATGGAGCTATGGCGCCACCAGAAATTAAGTTTAGTAAATTACTAGCTAAACATTTAGATAGCCCAAAAAAAGCTAAAAAAGTACTGCAAAGATGGTCATCACACTTTGATGAAATTTCTTATAACATTTACATATTACGTGAAGATTTATCGATGTAAGGTATTTGATGACTAGGCGCCTAATGAAAGTGCATATAGAGCGAATAAAAAAGCGTCTTTGGTAACAACTAAAGACGCTTTTTATTTTATAAAGAGTATTTATTTCACTATATTAAAGCTCACTGTATTAGCGCTTACTGTATTAGATCTTAATAACGGCCATCTTATCCTGAGACATATCATGCATAGTGTAAGCGATGCCTCCAGTATTATATCCTGAGCTTTTGCGCCCAGCGAAAGGCATCCAATCAACCCTAAAGGCAGTATGGTCGTTGACCATTACAGCTGTAGCGTCTAATTCCTGTATCGCCTTCATCGCAACATCAAGATTTTTGGTAAACACCGATGCCTGAAAAGCATAGTCTAACGAATTAGCCTGAGCAATAGCCTGGTCAATGTCATCATAGCCATAAACACAAATGACTGGCCCAAAGACTTCCATGTTTGAAACTTTGGCATCGACTGGCGGTTCAAGCAGTACTGTTGGCGCATAAGTAGTATCACCCAAGCGTTTACCGCCGGTAACAAGTGTTGCGCCACCAGCCACAGCTTCATTAACCCACTCTTCAACACGATCGACTTCTTTGGGACGAATTAGTGGCCCACATTCGGTTGTTTCATCAATAGCGTTACCAACAACGAGCTTTTCAGCGCCATTAGCTAGCATTTTTGCAATGGCTTCAGCTTTATTTCGAGGCGCAAAAATACGTTGTACAGAAACACATACTTGCCCCGAATGATAAAAACCACCTTTGAGCAAACTCGGGATCAATGCTGCAATATCGGCACTTTCTTCGATAATAACCGGGGCAACGCCACCATGCTCTAATGCACAGCGTGTTCCTGGCGCTAATTTAGAACGTAACATCCAACCAATTTTAGCTGATCCAATAAAACTAAAAAAGGCAACGCGAGGGTCGGTGATCATTCTTTCAGACGTTGATGTCTCGCACGTAATAAAGCGACACCACTGAGGTGGTAATCCCGCTTCGTGCATAATATCAACGAATGCCTGACAAGATAATGGTGTATCTCGAGCCGGTTTAACTAACACCGGACAACCTGCAGCTATCGCAGGAGCTACTTGATGAACAATTAAATTTAATGGGTGATTAAATGCTGAAACAGCAACCACAACTCCAATAGGCTCTTTACTGGTGAAAGCAATTCGCCCCGCTCCAGCTTCAGTTAAATCCATCGGTATTTGCTTACCTGTTAATGCCGATATTTCTTTTGCGCAAAGCTCTACACCATCGATAGCTCGAGTAACTTCTACACGAGCATCGACCAGCGGCTTTCCGCCTTCACTTGCGATGAGTAATGCTAATTCATCAGCTCGTTGTGAGATTAACACCGCCGCTTTTTTAAGAATACTTATCCGTTTAAAGGCAGGTAGCCATTGCTTACGATCTTTGAAGAGTTGCTGGGCAGTCTCTAAATATTCATCAATTTTATCCCACGTTACCGTTGGAACTGATCCTACATAAGTTTGATCATAAGGGTTAACCACATCGAGTGTTTCAGCGGTACTATTTTTGTCTAAGTCTGCCATAATCTGCTCTTTATAAAGTTAAAAAATGCTTGCTGACAAACGATATTATAATAAAAGGTTTATATTAAACAAACCTTTGCTGCCAATTCATCAATCAATACCCTTTGATTCTCAGAGTAATCAACGGGAAGTTCAACAAGATGAACACCTCCCGCTGAAAATGCTTTTTCATAGGTAGCAATGATATCTTCAGCAGAGGTAACTCTGTGCCCAGTTGCGCCGTAACTTTCTGCGTATTTAACAAAATCAGGGTTATTAAATTCCAAGCCCCAATCTGCAAAGCCTGAGCTGGTTTGCTTCCAGCGGATCATTCCATAAGAGTTATCATTTAACACGGTGATCACTAAATTCAAGTCTAAACGAATTGCTGTTTCTAGTTCTTGTGAATTCATCATAAAACCGCCATCACCGCATATTGCCATCACGCGTCGGTCAGGGTTTAACATTGCTGCCATCATACCTGATGGCAAACCAGCGCCCATTGTAGCGAGGGCATTATCGAGTAATACCGTATTAGGTTGATAAGCTTTATAATTACGGGCAAACCAAAGTTTGTACATACCGTTATCTAAGGCGATGATATCTTTTTCACCCATGACTTTTCGAATATCAGCAACAAAGCGCTGAGGAATAATAGGAAAGCGATTATCGCCAGCTCCTTCTTCAAGATGCTCATCTATGGCAAGTTTTACCTTGTCAAAATAGCTTCTATCAAACTTTACTTCTCCTGCTAACTTATCTTTTAAAGCAGTCACAGACGCCGCAAGATCACCAATAATTTCTGATTGAGGGAAATATACTTGATCAACTTTTGCAGATTTATAATTAACATGAATAACTTTTTTACCCCCTTGCTCCATAAAAAACGGCGGCTTTTCAATAACATCATGTCCAATATTAATAATTAAATCTGCACGTTCAATCGCACAATGTAAATAATCACCCGATGATAACGCTGCAGTGCCTAAAAAGAGACTTGAGCGTTCATCAACAACTCCTTTTCCCATTTGTGTGTCAAAAAAAGGAATACGTGTTGTATGAACAAGGTCACACATTGCCTCTCTAACATTTTGACGATTCGCGCCGGCTCCAATAAGTATTAACGGCATTTTAGCGGCCTTTATTAACGTAACCGCTTCCTCGAGTGCCACCTCATTAGGACCTGCATAATAACGTTTATGGGGTGTCATAATCCCTGCCGTACAATTTTCAGCAGCGATATCTTCGGGCAACTCTAATAACACAGCACCGGGGCGTTCTTCTTCACTGAGGCGGAAAGCTTCGCGCACTAATGACGGAATCGTATTGCCATGGACAATTTGTTTAGACATTTTGCAAATGGGGTCAAACAAGCCAACTATATCAATAATTTGGAACTGGCCCTGCTTAGATTTTTTAATTGGCTTTTGTCCGGTGATCATAATTAAGGGCATGCCACCTAAGTGAGCATAGGCCGCAGGTGTAGCTAAATTTGTTGCTCCTGGGCCTAGTGTTGCCAAACAAACGCCCGCTTTATTAGTCAAGCGTCCATAAGTTGCCGCCATAAATCCTGCGCCTTGTTCATGGCGAGTTAACACTAACTTTATCGACGACTTACGAAGGGACTCGAGCATATCGAGGTTTTCTTCGCCGGGAACAGCAAAGATATGATCGACCCCTTCCGCTTCTAATGCTTGCACAAATAAATCGGACGCTTTTATTTTGTCATTTTCGTTCATAGTTTTCCCTCATTAGTTTGTACACAATGGTTTATAAAACTTTACCCAACTACCCTACCATCAAAGAGACTTAAAAGTACGGGTGCTATTTTAAAACGCCATAACCTCGATGAACATTAGGGTCAGTGCTAAGCTATTTTTATCACCACTATTTTATCGATGACGATCGCCATAAATAAAACAGCGTTGGTAAAACCAGCAATGTTAAAATAACCGCACTCAACATACCGCCAACCATAGGTACGGCAATACGACTCATCACTTCAGAACCCGTGCCTGTGCCATATAAAATAGGGAGTAAACCAACAATAATAGCGGCAGCAGTCATCATAACAGGACGAACACGCATCCCAGCGCCATGTAAAACAGCCTGTAGCACATCTTCTTTTTTAGTGATGCTCCCTTCTAAGCGGTGTTCATTGAGCATCGATTGGTAAGCCTGATTGAGGTAAACCAACATAATACCCCCAATCTCTACAGCAACACCGGCTAACGCAATAAAACCAACGCCAACAGCGACTGAGAAGTTAAAGTCTTCTAAGTACATTAACCAAATGCTTCCGACCATAGCAAAGGGTAAAGTTCACAGAATCATCGCCACCTCAATAACGTTACTAAAATTGAGATAGAGTAAAATAATAATAATATATAAAGTTAATGGCACCACATAAGTCAGCTTAGCTTTAGCACGTTGCATATATTCATATTGTCCAGCCCCAAGTAATAGAGTAGCCAGCAGGCAAGATTAATTTATCAGCAATCACATGTTGCGCCGCTTCAACGTGGGTTCCGACATCTAGGCCATCAATATCAACAAAAGCCCAACCATTGAGTCGGGCATTTTCAGATTTAATGCCCGGAGGTTCATTTTCTAAGATGATATTGGCAACATCACCTAACGAAATACGTTGTCCGTTTGGCGTCACTATGGATAGTAAAGATAATTGTTCAGGCGAATCACGATAATTTTGTGGATAGCGTAAATTAACGGGATAGCGATCTAAACCTTCTACCGTTTTAGTAACATTCATTCCACCAATAGCCGTTGCTACCACTTGTTGAATTTCTGTGATATTTAGGCCATAACGAGCAGCTTTTGCTCGTAGGATATCTATTTTAATATACCGGCCACCGGCAACTCGCTCTGAATAAACGGACGCTGTGCCGGGAACATCGGCTAAAATGACTTCTATTTGCTGACCTATTTCTTGAATAACGTCCAGTTGCGGCCCCGCTATTTTTATGCCTACCGGTGTCTTAATAACGGTTGCCAACATATCAATACGGGTTTTAATAGGCATAACCCAAGCGTTGGTTACTCTGGGTAGTTTGACTAACGCATCAAATTATTTTTTTAAGCTATCTGTGGTTAAGCCCACTCGCCATTGGTCATGAGGTTTTAACTGAATAAAAGTCTCTATCATAGTCAGTGGCGCAGGATCTGTTGCGGTTTCAGCTCGACCAACTTTACCAAACACGGTTTGTACTTCGGGGACGGTTTTAATCAATTTGTCGGTTTGTTGAAGAAGTTGACGAGCTTGACCAATAGAAATCCCTGGATAGGTTGTCGGCATATACATCAAGTCACCTTCATCAAGTGGTGGAATAAATTCACTACCAATTTTATCCAATGGATATATGCCAATAGCCAACACAGCTAATGCCGCAACTAAAGTTATTTTTGGAAAATGTAAAACCTTCTTCAAAGCTGGCATATAAATAAAGGTCATAAATTGATTAACCAGATTTTTATGCTCTGCTAACACTTTACCGCGAATAAAATAGCCCATAAGTACCGGAACTAAGGTTATAGCTAACGCAGCAGAAGCCGCCATAGCATAGGTTTTAGTGAAAGCGAGTGGAGCAAACATTCGCCCTTCTTGTGCTTCTAAAGTAAATACCGGCACAAAACTGACAGTAATAATTAATAAGCTAAAAAATAATGCTGACCCGACTTCACTGGCGGATTCTGTGACGATTTGCCAACGATTTTCTTTTGTTAAGGGCGTTTTTTACATATGCTTATGCATATTCTCTATCATGACAATGGCGCCATCAATCATCGCACCAATAGCAATAGCAATAGCAATACCGCCCAACGACATAATATTAGCGTTAAGCCCTTGCAAGTGCATAATGATAAAAGCGGTTAATATACCTACCGGTAAACTAATAATTGCCACTAAAGAAGAGCGAACATGAAACAAGAAGATAATACACACTAATGCGACTACGCCAAATTCTTCGAGCAACTTGTAGGCTAGGTTATCTACTGCGCGTTCAATTAAGGCAGAGCGGTCATATACAGGTACTATCTCAACGCCTTCGGGCAAACCTTTTTTGAGTTTTTCCAGTTTATCTTTAACACGATTAATGACTTGCTGTGCGTTTTCGCCAAAACGCATCACGACAATACCACCAACAACTTCACCTTCGCCGTTCAACTAAGCAACACCACGACGCATTTGCGAACCTGTGCCTATATCGGCAACATCTTTTAATAACAGCGGTGTTCCTTTCTCGTTAACCCCTAGCGGAATGTTTTCTAAATCACTGACACTTTTAATATAACCTGTTGTCCTGATCATATACTCAGCTTCTGCCATCTCAACAACTGATGCACCTATTTCCTGATAACCTTGTTTAATGGCCTGTTGTATATGAGAGAGAGGTATACCAAAAGCACGCAGTTTTTCTGGGTTAATTTGTATTTGATATTGTTTAACCATGCCACCAATAGCAGAAACTTCCGAAACGCCAGGCACAGTTTGTAACTCAAATTTTAAGAACCAATCTTGTAAACTCCGTAATTGGCTTAAATCATGTTGACCAGTTTTATCGGTTAGGGCATACAAATATACCCAGCCCACGCCTTTAGTATCGGGACCCAATTGAGGGCGAGCATCACTGGGTAAGTTTGGGGCAACTTGACTTAAATACTCAAGAACTATTGAACGTGCCCAGTAAAGATCGGTATCTTCATCAAAAATAACGTAAACATAAGAATCACCAAAAAATGAATAACCTCTTACCGTAACAGCGCCGGGTACGGACAACATCGCTGTAGTAATAGGATAAGTAACTTGGTCTTCAACAACTTGTGGCGCTTGACCCGGATAACTTGTTTTTATGATGACTTGCACATCAGATAAATCTGGTATTGCATCAATAGGTGTTTTGCTGACAGAATATAAACCAGCAGCCACCAGTAATAATGTTGCAAGTAAGACAAAAAACCGATTACCAACAGACCATCGAATAATAGCAGTGATCATCATTATTTCCTTTCGTCGTTAGTCATGTTATTTACATCGACGCCAGGTGCTGACATTGCCATAGCACTAACAATAATAAAATTACCCGCGCGAATTTCAAAGGTAAACATCACATAGGCATTAATTGAAAATAAGGTCATATCAACCTCTTCATTGACAATAAAATCGACTCTATCGGCTTCTCGGTCGATAGTCACCATTCGATGATTTACCATAGTGGAAATAACGGTATCATTAAGGGTTGTAGAGGAAACACTCTCTTTGATAACGTTATCACTGCTATCACTCATCGTCATCGCTATTGAGTCAGACGTTGTTTGTTCCAGCTGATAATGCATACGTTTAAAGTCAGAAGATTTACTTGATTCAGAATCCAATAAGAATTATGCCGAGCTCACCACTTTATCGCCATCAGTAAGGCCGGTTAGTATTTCAACACTGTCACTGCCATAACGCCCAACAGAAACCTCAACTGACTTAAAACTGCCTTCTCCTAATGCCAAAACAACTCTGTCTTGATTACCCGTTCGAATTAACGCTTCTTTAGGAATAATGAGTGTTCGTTTATCACTTGTTGTATCTATGGCAATTTCTGCAAAAATATTAGGCTTAAAGTCACCCGCTTCATTATTAAAACGTAAACGTACTTTCACAGTACGTGTTTTAGCATCAAGCATTGGGTAAATATAGACCACTTGTCCCTGCCATTTTTGACCCGGTAAATAATCAAGTGTCATGGTAACGGGTAACGCGGTTTTAACTAGACTTGCTTGCCTTTCAAACACCTCAGCCTCAACCCAAACTTCCGATAAATTAGCTACCGACATTAATGTTGTACCTGGCTTTACAAAAAAACCTTCACGGATATTTAGACTTTCAACAAAACCAGTTTGTGGTGAATAAAAAGTTATTTTTTGTTGTACTTTTCGCGTTTTCTTTAGTTCTTTAATTGCTAGTTTAGGTAACTGTAGTGCTGATAATCTATTTTCTGCCGCGTTAATTAATCGATTGTTTTTCCTCTCTAATCCCAGCAGTAGCTCTTCTTAGGCATTAACTAACTCAGAAGAATAAATATCATATAATGGCTGGTTTTTTTAACTGGATCTTCAACCGCTTTCACATAGAGCTTCTCAATCCACCCTTGTACACGAGGGTGAATATGATCAAGCTTATCTTCGTTATACGTAACATAACCGACGGTATTAATTTGGTTATTGAGCTTTTTATATTGAACATTTACCGTGCGTACGCCTAAATTATTAACAACATCAGGTGAAATACGAATGGTGCTAGGACCTTCATCGGGTCCTTCGCCACCGTCATCGTAAACGGGTACTAAGTCCATGCCCATGGGTGATTTACCCGGTTTATCTTTGGTATAATTGGCATCCACTGGTGCGACCCAATAAAGTGGCACTATCTCTTTAGGCGTAACATTTGATACTGAGTTGCTGCCCGAAGTGATAAGTTTAATGAGAGCAAAAGTCAGCATCCCACCAAGAATAATACCAATAACTAATGGTTTAGCGTATTTTGTTGAGGTAGATGTACTCATTGCTTTTCTCCCGAAATAATCGTATCTCGTCTACTTTTGTCTAAAGCCAGTTTGCTATTTTTGTTTTGTATAGCGGCCGAATTGAAACCAACAATAAAGAGATAATTAAGCTCTAGCCTTATCTTCTGCTCTTCTACATTAAGCGTTAGCTCGTCGATTTCAGCGTTTAGCACGGCAATACGTGAGCGAACAACTTCTGAAAAATCGCCGTCTTCATTGGTATAAGCAGTCAAAGAGGCTTCTGCTTGGTCATGTATTTGTAGTAATAATTTATTTTTATATAAATTTTGTCTGTAATTTAAGCGCAATAGTCTTCCTTTTGCGCTTGAGTAAGTACCTAGCAGTTGTCTTAGTAACAGTAATTTTTCGGTTTTCACCGCTTCTGCTTGAGATATCGCCGATTGAACCTCTTTGTCTTGTCGGTTTTCAGTAAAAAGGGGGATGTCAAAAGTTACGCCTATAGAAAATAAATCGGCGCAACTTCCCCCCATAGCGTCATCGCCACGATAGCCATAGCTTGCGTTTACACCCCATTCAGTTTTATATTTTTGCTGCGCCAAATTTATCCCTGTTTTAGTCGCAGTCACCTTCTTATCAACAGCAATAACCGCCGGATGATTTGAAAAATATGGCAGCAACTCTGCTGGTGTAAGCCAATTTTCTTTCAAAACTAAGTGACTATTCATTAACTCTATTTGCGGTAATTGATGACTGACTACAATATCATGTGAAGAAAAAACAGTGAGTAATGACGCTTCGTCTATTGTACTACCCGTCTTAGAAAATGTGTTTAGCCAGGGTAAAAGCATGCCTTCATAGTGATTTTTCTGTTGTGCTAATTTATCTAACCTGTCTTCTAAATAGGTTAATTCTAATTGCGCACGAACAATATCTTGTTGACGAGTTTTACCTAAAGCCGATGAATAGCTTGCAGTTGCTACATCGGCTAACTATTCAAATAACGATCTTTTTTTTTCAATTAAGACAATACTTTGCTGAACTCGATAGGTGTCCAACCATAAACTTCCTACGGTAATCGCAACCTTTAATTATCTGTCTTTGCGTTGATAGGGAAACGCTACACTTTCAATTTTTAGTTGTTGGCTTTTAATCGCTAAACTGTCGCCACGTGGAAACATTTGTGAAATAGCCACTTTAATTTTCGTCATACCTTCTTGACCAAAGTCATAACCGTTAGTCGGTAAATTTGCCAAGCCAATTGACATTTTAGGATCAGGTAAGGTACTAGCAGCCGAGCTCATCGATTCAAGAGCGTGTTGTTGATGAACATTCCCTGTTAACCAAGGATCATTTTTTTGAGCGACCTTAACTGCCTTTATAAAAGACAATGGTGGCGGGCTCTTAAACATTTTAACATCAGAGGCACTGGCAGAAATAACAATCAAAGCAAGCAGCCCTGCACTGTATTTTAAGTAAAACTTACTATTGATCTTGTGATTATTAATCAGCATATTCCTTAATGGAACACCGTTTGTCAGAACCCATGTTAACGGTCGCGTCACAGTAGCAAGTGCAGGCACTTTATTATCTGAGCCAACAGCAAAGTCTGCCATTAATTTTGGTGTGAATTTTTTGAAAACATAACCCCTCCAAGAGGGATATCAATTAATATTTTTGATTAATTAGGTTTTTTATCAGTATCAGTTGTTATAACAACCCAATATCAAAAGAGCCTAATACAAGAGTAATGATATAAATGGTCCAAAATTTGGAGGCATTTATCCTGTATTTAGCTTAATATTGGTGGGCGGTACAAAGATGCTGGTTGTTGGCTTAAAGCCAAACTAGAAGAAGAAAAGATCTTAGCTGAAAAATTAGCGACAGGTCCGTTACCTGCAACACCTTTGATAAATGCGATAACCATAGAGCAACCGCCAGCAGAGCATTTACATGAAGACGTACAACAATCTTCTTTTGTACTTTCTGACTACTCAGTTGAGTCACTAGCCGTAATGTGGTCGCTGTGATCCATCATAGACATATCTTGTGGCTGCGCATTCATTACCTTCATACCTATCATTTGATAAGCCATACTAGTAGACGCCATTGCCTGACCAACAAAGGCCAAACATACGAACAATATTATTAATGTTTTAGGGAAAATAAATCTCAAAGTGGCCAACAAAATATTAATAAATTAATAAACGATTACATAACTGTTTTTTTTATTCAATAAAAAAATTAATCGCTACTTCTACTAATCGTTGCTCTTTTGTCATAACCTCAGCACCTAAATGCCCTCGTAAAAGTGCTTCTAGCACTTCTTTCATTAAACCATTAACCGCACCTTTTATTGCGGCGCCCTTAGATTCAAACGAATATAAATGTATTTTAAAAGAATTTTTATCACATATATCTATTGAAATACGTCATGATCAAAGTGAATACATGACCTAACTTGAAGCGATAAACATTCGTAATTTTATCACTTGATGATGTAATAGTGGTTAAAGTTGAAATTCACTTAACGATATTTCTCATCCTAAAAATTAAAATTCAGCTACATTAGGATCCCCAAAAGGGTTACTAATGTGAGAGAAGCTTTAAACCCTTAGCCAATACCATTGATAGAATATGGTTAATTTCTAACTATTAATTAATTATTAAATTTTAGCGCTAACCGCAATGTTAATTCGCTCAACAGTGCTTGCTCGTTAACAACATGAATTAAATGAACTAGGATATTGAATGACGTTGGTAAACATTTTATTGTGCAAGTTAGCAGCTTCGCATTGTACAAAATATAATCCCAGTAGAAATGATGAATCACTGCAACATGCTCAATACCATCATCATTTTCGTTGTTAAACAACACCTCCTATTTTGTTTGGCTCACTTTACTCAGTAATACTTTTATTTGTAATTGCTCGCCCTGCGGTAAAAAGTCACTTATTGCACCTAAACAATTAGCGTCTTTAAATTGGCAAGATTAAACGGTAACCTGTAGTCTTAATCTAGAGCAAATAAACTCATTCGCACAGTATCAGAGAGAAAAATTGAATGATGCTAATGACCTTAAAGTGGTTAAGGCAAAACTAATATTTGAGAAGTACCCTATTCAATAGACTCTGTTCGACCTTACTCTATGATTAATGTGCGTGATACTTAAAAAGGCTAACTAAATGCAAATAAAAGACAATAAAACAACAGTTAATAAAAAGCATATAACTGCCTGTTTATACGGTAATGAAACAGCTAAATCATTAGCCAACTTCACCATTAGTGATTTAAAAATGCCACGCGCTTTCCTTTGGGCACTAGGCACAATCAAGAGCGCATCTGCACAAGCGAACCAAGAACTTGGTCTACTTGATGCAGATAAATCTGAAGCAATTCAATTGGCTGCCAAAGAAGTTGCGGATGGTTTCCACGATAATCAGTTCCCCGTTGATGTCTTCCAGACAGGGTCGGGAACCAGCACGAATATGAACGCAAATGAAGTAATTGCCTCATTAGTTAAGTTAAATAGTAATCAAATCATAAACGTTCACCCCAATGATCATGTAAATATGGGACAAAGTTCTAACGATGTGATCCCCTCTTGTATCCACTTAAGTGCAGCAAAACTTATCGCTGAACAGTTATTACCCTCGCTAGAACACTTACGTAACACCTTAGACAACAAAGCCGAGCAGCATCATGACACCATAAAAACAGGGCGTACTCATTTAATGGATGCAATGCCATTAAGTTTTGCTCAGGAAATAAGTGGTTGGAGTGCTCAAGTGAGTTATGCCTATGAGCAGCTTCAAAATAACTTACCAAGTTTATACAAGCTTGCCATTGGCGGCACAGCGGTAGGCACTGGAGTTAATACACACCCAGATTTTGCCACGATTGTCACTCGCGTCTTAACAGAGAACACCGGCTTAACCTTCATGCCTGCCGATAATTATTTTCGGGCAATTAGTGCGCAAGATACAGCGGTATGCATTAGCGGTATTCTTAAAACTACCGCGGTTAGTTTAAGTAAAATTAGCAATGATATTCGCTGGCTAAGCAGTGGACCATTAAATGGATTAAATGAAATTCGATTACCTGAACTACAAAAAGGTAGCAGTATTATGCCAGGGAAAGTCAACCCAGTGATCCCTGAAGCGGTTTTAATGGCTTGCACACAAGTCATTGGTAATGACACAACCATTACGTTATCAGGACAATCTGGCAACTTTCAACTTAATACCATGCTACCTTTAATTGCTCATACGTTAGTGCAAAGTATTCAACTACTCAGTTCAAGCGCCAACGCTCTTGCTGACAAGGTTATCAAAGATATAAGCGTGAATCATGACGAAATTAAGCAAAATTTAGCAAAAAATCCAATTTTAGTAACCGCGTTAACTGACTTAATCGGCTATGAAAAAAGTGCTGAGATTGCTAAAAAAGCATACATAGAAAAAAGGACCGTAATAGACGTCGCTATCGAACTAACCGATATCAGTGAAGCAGAGCTTATGGCACGATTAGATCCTAAACAGCTAATTGGTGGTGTTAATAAAATCCAATAATCGATAGCTTTCCCAATAAAGAAAAACGTTCCCCGTGATCTTTTTAGAGGTGATCACGGAGTTATAACTCATCGATTAGTCCTTATTTAAGATGACCAGCCAAGCTTACTAACTCGTTAATCGTTCATTATTGAAATGGGTTAACTCAGTGTTATTTTCAGTAAGAAAACTAAAACTCAAAGACAGTAAACATATTTCAATAGTGCCAATAATTAAGCAGATAGTACTGTAGGCTAAATTTAATCGGAAAATATAATTTAGTTAATTTTATAAATAATTAAGGTAACTAATCAAGCTGGCTCAGCAGGCTTATTCAGTAAAGTGAAGGTATACACATAACCATAAATAGCGGTAATGACTATACTAGGTGTAACCGTTAACCATAAATTAGGCGTATGGTTAATAAGGTTAACACCAATAGCAATGGAAGATTGAATCGCTATAGGTAAGAGTGGTGCTAACAAAGTACCTGGTATAGCGTTATTACTTAAATATTTAGCCGAGCGGTCTAAGGCATTTCTGAAGGTTCTAAAAATGGCGATGTTTTGTTTTGTTTTAGAAAATACTGTACAGATAATAGGCACAACAAATATTAATGAGAGATAACTTTTCCCAAATTTCGACACTGACTTTTCTAATATAAAAGTAAATAAAATAGTAATCGTGCCGCTTAACGTTCCTTGAACAACTGCCGATCTTAACACCAGTGACTGATCTTCACTGACTAAACCATTCGCCCAATATGACCAAGCAAAATAAAAACAAAATGAGATCCCCGCCGAAAGAATCAGTCTTACTGTAGATGACATATAAAATTGCCTTACCTGCGCTTTAGTTAATTTTCCATATTACCGCTATAATGGTGCCCTCGCGATAAATATTTATTTTCAACGAAATTGTTGCTTGATATTTTATTAATATTTGATCTGATAAAATTAAAAGCTTCACGGCCATATCGGTTTTTTAAAAAAGTATTAGAGCCATTGGCTAGTGAAAATAAATCGATAATTACCACCTTACCTCACAGTATAATCAAACACTAATCTTTCAGTATTGAAAATTTACAAACCCATATCTATATAATAATGACTGATTATTCTTACTATATTAGCCAAAATTATCATTGAAATCAGCCTGACGAATTTTTGCACTAATATGTTCATAAAAAGATGATATGATAAGTTAAATTAATTTAACATAGCGAAGATTAGTAATGCGGATAAAATTAACTCAAAACCTAGTATGTGGCAATGACACTTTTTTAATGGGTGAAGAATACGAAGCGGTATTGATATTACCCCGTTCAACTACCGTAGAATTTATAGCTGACTCAGGTAAGAAAGTCAGAGCATTTAACTATGAATATACGAAAGTAACCTCTGCAACAGAAATATAGCAAGCTGAGTGCGATCACAGTCGTTTAACAGATCAATAAACGCTGATATTCACAAAGTGGCTTAGCTTAAGTTATATCAATTAATAGTAACCGCTTTCAAAACACTCAATAAACGTAGTGAACGACCAAGTACCGTCACTACGTTTTAAAAATATAACAACCTATATCGTTTTAATCATCTGCACCGTTTCAGGTTTAAAACCTAATGTTTGGTAAAAGTTGTTTGCTTTTGTATTATTAGCGAAAACTTCCAGATGCAGTAACCTGCACTCTAAATCTTTAGACCATTTTTCAGCAAACTCAATTAAAAATTTACCAACACCTAACCCCTGTGACTCAGGTGAAACAGCCAACAAAGGTATTGTTCCAGACATCTCACCAGAGATACTGTCTTTATGGGTTCTAACATGAATAAACCCCAAAGAAACATCACTTTTTGCAGCGATAAAGGTAACGTTGGCATGTGATGATTCAGCAAGCATTTCGGCAATGTAATCAAATTGCATTTTTGAATAACATCGTCAGAATGCCAAGATAACTGAGCAACGTTAGCTAAAATAGGCGAAAGTTTAAAAATAAACGAATGATCACTTAATTTTGCTTCCCTAATGACTAGTTCGTTATCCATAAACACTCTACATTCACCCTTAAATATCAGTTAAATATTAGCCGTTTAAACAGCTAATATTACGAAGCAATAGCTTACTATTTTAGCTGTTTTTATTTATTGGGGATTTTATATTATGCCCTAACGCATTAATATCGACGCCTTGTTCAGAGAGAATTTTCTCAAATAACGGCAGTAAAGCTCCTAGATTTTCTTCCAGTGCATCGCGTAAAGTGTCAACAACAACTTGAGTGCCGCGCTCTATCTCTATGTTAATATTTTCGCCAACAGTCTTAGCCTCAAACACTGTCATCCTTCGAGTCTCAGGAATTAACCAAACTTCAAACCACTGCTCTGTCTTATTCACTTGAGAAATGGTTAAACTGGCTCCGTTTAAGGCAATATAGCCCTTTGGAAAGACATAGCGCTTCCATTCTTTTGACAAACCTAAACGAATACAATAATTGTCTTCTATATGAGTAATATTGACAATAGGGGTTTTAAAGTCCACATGCCCCGACAGAGGATGACCTCCAATTTCAGCCCCCTCTTTAGCTGCTCGCTCTACATTGACACAGGTATTTGTTCTATATTCGCTGAGGGTCGTTATTAAAAGGCTTTGTAGCATTACATCAAACTTGACCCTAACTTCAGACACTATTTCAGTAACTGTCAAACATACTCCGTCAACAGAAACACTTGCTCCTATTTCTAGATCAGTACAAAAACCTTTACTGAAATCAATAACAAAAGTTCTGATACCCTTTTCATCTGTAATATCGATAATTTTAGCTATCGATTGAATTATTCCTGTAAACATAAATATCTCTTCTTTAATTAGTAACACGACTTAATACTCATATATTGTTAAGCCATGAAAAAATGAACTCAGTTGTCGGATAAGCTAGGCCAATGAGTTTGCTGTCATCATTTAAAAATATCAAATTGTGTTGAAGCATTGAATGGTTAGAAATTTCGGTCTGCATATTTAATTGAAAACATCAAAAACTATATTTTATTGTTCGCTGTGACCAGATAATAAATCAAATAAGATAGTATCAATACGGTATGAATTTTCAAGATTTTCCCTAGCCATCTCTCGTTCCTCTTTAGCTGCATCAGATTGACCAATAGATTCATAGTAATCGCCTGCCTTGGCATTATTATAAGCTCTTTTATTTAATGCTGAACTGGAGACACAACCGCTGAGTAAAAAGAAAACGATAAAAATAATAACATTATTTTTTTCATATAATGACTCACCCTAAAAATAAATACCCTGCAATAGCACTTATCAGTAAACACACGTCATATAAGCTAAAATAGTTGGCTAAAATTTGAAAAAAATAGCAAGGCTAACCTTATTTAATGACTTCAAGTATGAAGCTACCAGGTGTTAATTATCGTCACTTTCAGAGATAACTTGCTCGTCTTCTGACGGTATCTCCTCTACAGCTGATTTTTTCAAACGTTTTTCTTCCTTTTTTTTCTTTTTAGCTATTTCTTTCTGACGCTTTTCGAAAGAGTAATTTTGCTTAGCCACTCGTATTCTCCTCTGGGTATCTTAAAATTCTAGCATGAATAATACGGCATCCCCCGAATAATTGCGCCCTTGATTACGATTATAATAAATAAAATTAAGGGATAATGCTTTTATTTCATCTGTCGGTTCAGGCTACTAGGCCTTTTTCATGATGCCATCAACCACTACACCTATTATACCAACAACGATATTACCGAGTAAGCCAAAGCCCGTCACTTTCATTAACCTTAACGCTACCCCCAGCTAAAGTGCCGATAGCTGAGAATATAACCAGTTCTGTTAAATCCATAAATTAACTTCTGCTATTAATTCTTCTTAGAACGCGACAATCTGTCACATTACAATCGTAGAATATAATTTTGCTATATCTAAAATAAACAAGACTAGTCAACTGATTGTTTATTAATCTAAAACACTCCAAACGTTATAATTAATTTTTCATCTTTTACTTCCAATGATTTCAATACTGCTTTGGCTAATTTGTGTTTTACATTTTCATCTTTAAATTTATAAACTGGATAAACGGCCATCACTTTTGAAAGCGCTGCCTGCGCAATATTTTGTATTATTGGAATGAAATTTTTAGCGACTTTATCAATGGCTAAACTGACAATTCTAGGGTTTTTAAAATAAAACTCACCTTTTATAGGCTCATAATCTAATGTGCTTTTAATCATTACTTCGCAACTACCCTTGATTCCATCAGGAGCACTGGTGTCAATATTTGCACGAATAGCTATTTCATCGCTTTCTTTTAGTAAATCTATTATAGAATTTGATAACAGTAACAAAATATTTCTTTTTTCTATTGGCATAAAAGCTGATATTTTTCTTGTATCTCTTGTTCTGTGATCTCCTGTGTGTAATCTAGCGCAACAGCAAACTGACTCAGTAGCGATAAAGAATAAACATAATGCATCTAAACATAGCTTTTCCTTAAAAAACTCACAATACTTTAAATAAAGAAATCAGTTAGCCAAAATAAACAAGACCGTATTAAATGCCAACGGTTCTTTTCGTTTTAATCATATATTATGTTCTTCTTCTTGCAAAAAAAGATTAACCAATTTATGTACAATAGGAGATATAATTAAAATAGTTGGAAAAGCAAAAATAAAAGCGAAACTCCACGCTTTTAACCATATAGGAACAATATTCTTCACCATACCTACGTTAAACACACTTATAACAAAAGACATTACGCAGGACATAAGTAACGCCATAAAAAAAGAAAATACAACTTTGTGATATTTACGTGAAATCATCTTGAATACTCATCGATTGTGCTAAGACTCAGTGCTTTACTGAGATTAAAAAGAAAATTTTTATGTCTTGTTAACTTTGCGCTAAATAACCCCGTTCATTTATTTAGCTTCGCCGGTAATTTAATTATTTAAAAAGCTTATTATATTTTTTTACAAGTTGACATATCTTTTGAGAGTTCTGTTATATATAAACCATTTTTACCGTGAAAGCGGTACACCATTATTACCCCCAAATTTATAAAACTTTCTAACGCTTTATTCGCACACAATGTACCTATCAACACTTTCTCTATAATTGGCTCAAAAGCCTTTACATCAAGTTGATCATCGGTGTAATTGATCATAGTGTTATTATAGATAATGAAATTTTTGAATGTTGCTGCGTAATCAAGTCTTGTTTCTTCATCAATTATTTGAGCGCCTTTAGCGTTAATTTTAGCAACTGCCTTAGTTAACTCTTGCGATAAAGAACGCTCTAACAGGGTGTGTTCAGCATGACACAAAAACGATGTCGTTAAAGCGATAGGTAATATTATTCTAATTTACTCTATCGATTACGTTTTTTAACACTTATCCATCAAAGACTATTTTAGCTTCTGCATCAAGTTAACAAAAACTACTTAAATAATTGATAAACAGTTAATTAATGCCTTTTATTTTAAACGAATCAAAAAACAGACCCCTTAATACTCATTCTCAATGACTTATATCGCAAAATCACTCAGAAATAAAATAATAACCTTTAAATAAAGCGGGACGAAATGCAGAACCACTTAATGCTCTTAGTGGTGTATAAGATATTATATTGCCGGTTGAGACAAAGCTTGAAACAACTCTTAACTGACCGTTTTCAAATTTAAATTTTAGCTGCTCATCGAGCGCGTAAACTCGACTGCTAACACCGCAATTAAAAGTGATGGCAGGTTCAAATTTATGGGTCAGCGTATCCATTTCGTTTATGGGTAAGAGCTTACTCATCAGCATGCCATCAATATTAACCGCATACTTATTCAAAAAATCCTCTGCCGCAGTGCAAGACAAGGAAAAGCTTAATAGTATAAATGATAGTGTTTTCATTCGATCTCCCTATCGTTCTTCGTCGCTAACGTTGCGGTCTGTAATAGACAAGCCCTCAACTGTAATTTATCCGTTTGATTCACTTGTTTTAAAGTCTTTATAATACAGTAAAAGCAAAGGTTAATTTACAATCGATATATTTTAACATGCGATTGACTATCACAGGTATATCAAAGCATTTAGTACCTGAATCCGAGCTAACCGATACAAATATATCACAGTCTTCAATATTAACTCTTTGTCGGACATAATAGTCACTAATGTCGTCGAAGTTAGTGTCCGTTAAGGGTACACAAACAACATAAACATTATTTTCAACATTTTTATCGTACAATGAGCCTAGTATCTCTCGCTCGAGTGTAAAGGCTTGCATCTTATCTAATCGATTGAACCTGAAGCTTATTGAAGCCCTAGTCTTTGAATTTTCCACCGAACTCTCTGTTTTGTATAACGCCAAATAATCAGCGAAGTAATGTAAGCTAAATAATACAACGAAGTTAAGTAACCTCGCCAGCTCTATGAAGTCATAGTGAACTGCTTAAGTATTTTAGATCGGTACATGCCCTAAATTTCTTTTTTCATGACACCTGCGAACTCAAGACCCCCCTCAAGTTCACGAAAGTCTACATTAACCAGTTCCCAGCCAGCACTGCCAAGTGTATTGAGATAACTTTCAACATCTTCTCGTTTTCTCCCTTTAAACAGTCCTGCTGTCTCAACATCTCTGGTATCTACTATTTTATATTTGTACTGTTTCATCAATTTTATCCTCAAGGAAATTCAATAATGCCGGCCTCAAACTTAACTAAGGAGGTTTATTAACCTGCTAAATTATTGGTTATAAGTTCTATATTTTATTTAAAGATACACCATCCCTTAACACTGATTGCCATTGGGTAAGTTGATTTAATTTATAGCTTCTCTCGATAATATTTGTGTCTCTATCAAGCTTGACTACATAAGGAACAGCACGTCTTTCGTTTCCAAAATAACGTTTCTGTAAGGCCATTTTACCCTCACTAGCTATCCACACTTTACCTGTAAAACCAATTTTAATTAACATGCGGTTAATTTCATCAATATCTTCATCCAAGGCAATCGCTAATAAATTAATGGGTAATTGCTTATTAGCGGTCACTTGCTCTAGCGTCATTAAAGATTTGTAGCAAGGGGTGCACCACGAAGCAAAAAAATAAATAACGGTATCGTTCCCCTTTAGTTCATCAAAAGAATGACGACTTCCTTGAAGGTCTATTAAATCTATTCTTTGAATGGGCTTGTTTACAACAGATGAAAATGATGGCGATAAAAAGCCCTGATAGTTTGCCCCAGCAAAGCCAATAAAAAATAATATAGGTAAAGAAATTAACATCCATTTTTTCAACGTCGTACTCCAATGTTTATTTAGCGCTGCTTAACCAGTCTTATTTGCCATCAGCCTGATAAGTGAATAAACCAATGAGTGCTTCACTCACGAAAATAACACCATACTGAATAACAACAACAAACATAAATCCAATACCTGCTTTAGCAGAAGACGTTATGCCAAATAATAATACTCCGCATAATAGTGAAACAATAACGCCTGCTATCGCCCTAAACCTATTAACAAAGGGCTACTATAAGCGGCTTGATTTGCAAGCAAAAATACCAGCAGGTAAGGGAGCAAAATAAAAATAGCTTCCCAAAAACCAAACCCCCAATATTTATAAGTAACCGCTATTAAACTAATTAACGATAAGGCTTTACTATATTTATAAAGATTCAATTTAATCATTTGCATTCCTTTGCTCATCCCCTCTCAGTAGAGAGTAATATTATCATTGGCAAAATGCCAAATTAGTAGCACAGCTATTTGCGTTATTACCTGCCCTGTTTAATTTATTACCGTTAGGTTTAACTAGTTTACTTTAGGTTTTCTCAAGAATACTTTTAAGTTCAGCACTTAAACGTATTAGAGAGTCTAAATGATTGTTTGAGGATTTTATCCCTCCATATTCAGCTTGTCTAGATTGAGAAAATTTAACAATATTTAAGGCCATATCTATCTTCTCAACTAAAGCAGTCCCCTCTTCAGGTATCGGTTTGATCCACTGTAATGAAGTTGATAGATCTTCAGTCCCTTTTTTAGATAATAATTTTATTAATTCACACGCGTTCATATAATACCTTTACTGATTATGCCCATTTATAGACAATAAAATAGCTTTTGTTAGCCGCTAAATAAACTTTAAACTTTACGAATGCCACTCTGTGGCTATTAGGCACATAGCGTTTTGAGCGATTCACTTTAACCCAAAGGCTTTATCCTTGGTAAAAAATAGCTAAGGGCTAATGTTATAATGGCTATATTCATTGTACAGATTAAATGTTTTTTTCAGATAGCACTCATTGTAAAATCATTTTCATGATGTGAGTTTGTTTTCATGTAAAACTTGCTGAATATACGGCCACTTTTTCTTAGTGTATTCATCCCTATCGTTTTTATAAGTAATGGCTAATTCTTGTTTCAAATTTGCGTATCCGTTAGCGATAACTGAGTTTGAACGTAATAAATTTCTGAACCTTAAACGTTCATTCCAGAGTGGACTTTCAAATGGCACCAAATGTAAGTGATGCGTGCGAAATTCATCTGAAGGTTTACAAAACCAATGCATCACGTCAGGCTTATAAGGCCAATATTTATAACCGTTTTGGGCAAGCGCTATAATAGCAGGTTGAGCCAGTTCCAAAGACTTAACGCCAAACATTATATCTATTATCGGTTTCGCAATCATGCCCGGAACAGCAGTACTACCTACATGTTCAACAGAACCATAAAGCCAATCACCTGCAACAGCTATTAGGCGTTTTTTTTCTGCTGCAAATTTATCATCCCAAGATGGATTATACGCTTCGAGAACAATTGCGGCTTGACTGATATTTTGTAGTTCCTTTGTCATTAAACCTCACCAAGTGCGAAATCACAGTCGATTATTATATTAAGTGCAGTGAAAAAATTGGCGTTAAATGTTATCAATTATGCGATTGGTTATCTTCCATTACAAACCATTTTCTACCATGGTTTTAATTTTAATCGCCTTAACGAAATGATCTAATCTGTGAGTCTGTATCCACCATGTTGCAACTTCCATAAGGAGTTCAGGTGTTTCATTTTTATTAGCAAAAAAGGCATAAAATGATAGTCCAACGTTGTCACCATTACTCGCTATTTTTTTATTACAAACGTTGATAATTTTTAATCGTAACTCTGCTTTCATTGTTTACTCATCGCCTTGTAATTTACCATTAACCCACAGACCTATAAGGTATATTAACGGCTTTATCTTTTATAAACATCAATCTATGCAAATACCTGATGAGTCAGTTAACGTTTCTATTTTAGATTCAATTAACAGAAACTATGCAAAGCACTTAACATTAATTTGGTTATTTTAGTGACTTGACCACGGCATTGTTAAGTCTTTATCTCTTGAAGATGGTTATATAAATGCATGACATGTGCTATTTCATACTCCGCTTTCGATAGCTCACCGTAGGCAAAATGCGGCGCAAGAATCCCCTGATAACGGCTAAAGTTGAGCAGAGATTGTTTTAAACGAATGAGTGCGTGTGTTGAGTCTAGATGTTTAATAATAATTGGAGCACTTGGAATAGGCTCTCCTAAGTCATGTGTCATCTTTCCCTTAGATGCAAAAATCGAGAATGCAAGTTGACCAACCGTACTCTTAAATAAATTCGATTTATGTTCTGGAAATTGAGACATTGAAAACTCTACACTTTGTGCGCAATGGGTAAATATTTGATATGGGTTCCATTCGCCTTGGTGGATAAGACTTTCATCAGATAAATCATCTAGCTTTTTTAAGGCCATCTCTACAGTAAGGCTATTTTTATTGCCCTCTTTAATCAGGGTAAATGCGCCGGCACCTACGCCTAAAATAACTCCACCACCTATTAGTGAAGCTTTAACAAACTGTCTACGTTTCATTTCAAATCCTTAAAAACTATTACCCCCAATAAGAGGTTAAGTTTAGTGAACTAAAGGTTATTGACCGTCCTAGACACGAAAGTACAGCTAAAATTTGCCCGACTTGAATGACTTATGTTGGCACTGTTATGATAGTTATTATTTAAATCGACCTTAGAGTAAAAACATTAAGTATCGTTCGACTTTCTATCTTCTTCCATTTTAGCCATGCTAATATTTAATGCTACAAGAGACTTTTGAATATCCATTAACACAGGATTAGATTTGGAATGGTTCCTTATTTCTTCTTCACGAAAGCCGAGTCTGGAATCAAGGTAACCAATAATCAACGACAATAAAACAAAAGTGAACAATATAATTGGCACTGCAATCATTGGACTTGTAAATACAAATTCAGTGACAAAATTATCACCTAGTGATTTAATAAAAACGAAAATTATCAGGAGAAATTGTACATATCCAATATACATTTTCGACCTATCTATGTAGACCTTCCATCGAATCAAAGTTTTTTTGTTAAGTCGTGAAATCAAGTAAACTCCTAGGGGGTATGACGCCACATTAAGCGTCAGAATATCAGGTAAAGTATTAGGTAAAGTATTAGGTAAAGTATTAGGACGAAGCAAACGATATTTCTTTGCAAGGATATGTGAATATCCCTTACTGAGAAATTATTGATACCGCATCACCCTGGCATTTTGGGCTGCCCAGCAAACATAATCCCATTTTACTGCGCTAAAGTTACCACAAAAAAGAACTCAAACAAGCAGGAAATCATTTAATTAGCACCGTGAGTAAATATAACCTCCGCTAAGCGACTAAACTTAGTTAGCTAGCGCTGGCAAAAGATTATTTTAGCTTTAATTAGCCAGTGTGATTTTCTTGTGAGATAAAGTTTTTTTCCATAATGTCTATAATAACAGCCTCTGACAGTTCATTTAGTGCGTATTCAGCCGACGAATAAATATCACCTTCTTTGCTACCCAGTGCTATTTCTATAGTATCAGGCTTATCATCATGGATGAGTACAACAATCTTCTTGTTCTGGGCTATGCAATCAATGGTAATCGCATCAGCTTTCATGCCTTGGTTACGTAGGTTTTTATCCATTATGCCCATCAATGTATCAACATTATCAAATTTTTTGTAGAACGAGTCATTCGCCTTAGCGACAATCTCTGATACCTTTTTTAGTGTACTTTTCATTTTATTAACCTCAACAAAGATAATATAAATGCCCTACCCAAAGATAAGTAATTATCAGTTATATTTATAACAAATGGCGCGAATCAAAGGTGTTCGCTCATTGTAAACGTACTGAATGCCGATTAACCCTCTAATTTAATAAGATATTTATACCTATTAAAATCAAAGTGACACCACCCAAGAATTCAGCCTTACTTTCTAACCAAGTACCCGTTTTAGCGCCAATTAACACGCCCAACCAACTGAAGAAGAAAGTCATGCTACCAATAATAATGCAAGCGACGAATGGATTTACAGCTAAAATGGTAAAAGTAAAGCCAGCTGCCATGGCATCAATACTGGTAGCGATGGCAAGTATTAGCATAACGCGATGAGTTACTTTTACAATATCATCTTCTATGCCTTCAGAAAAAGATTCATAAATCATTTTAACACCTATGAGCAAAAGCAATAAAAAGGCTAGCCATGTAGCATAAGACTCCATCCAACCTAGTATTCCTCGTCCTCCAAGATAACCCAATAAAGGCATCACCCCTTGAAATAGCCCAAAATATACTGCTGACATTAATGCCAAAGGCGTAACCTTGCTATTGTGTTTTGCCCCTAAGCCAATTGATACTGCAAAAGCGTCCATACTCAATGCCACAGCTAAAATTAATACTTCATTCATTCAGTAATTCGACCATTAAATTCAAAAAATAAAAAAGCCAACACCAAATTAAAAGTAAATTACAGATAAGGGAATGTTGACTAGAATGAAAGATACACTGTTTTTTGGTTGCTATAGAGTTCGAGGTCCGAGTCTTAAAACGATAGTGGTAAAAAAAACCACCTAATCGACTAATTAGACCAATAAATCTGCTAGGTATCTTACTAAGCACTCATTTCATCATCTAGCGTAGAAGGAATAAATGCTAAGGTTATTATAGATCTGATGGCTGCCCTAAGTCACATTTTTTACACTTTAATAGGTGGCCTAACAACGAATCGCGTCCCTTTTCTGTTATTACCCAAGGGCGACATATAAAAGGAGGGTTATGTCTGACATGCTGAAAGTGACCGCATTTTAATTCAGCGACCCAATCACCTTCTTCATCTTTATGATAACCGACAATAGATTGATTCATTTATACCTATTACAATTTTTAGAGGTGAAAAATAGTCGTTGAATAACATAGTTCAAAAAACTACCGGTGATTCATTTAAGTTTTAAATATTATATCAAATAAATTTTATCGGCTTAGTATATCTAAAGCTAAAATTCCCCACATAAATAATACCGCTAAAAAATTTATATTAAAAACACTGCCTCTCAGGCGAATGTTTGTTGAAACTATTTGAACAATACTATGTACCACACGTCCGATAACAAACACCCAAGCAGCCCATAAATATGCGTTTTGATATAAATCGGGCCGGGCAATTACAATAATACAGATAACATAGAATAATACCGGCCATTCAAATTGATTTGAAAGATTAGCGCTAGTGCTCTTTTCTAAGTTAAAAAAGGGATGACAATCATCTGGACTTTCAACAGTGCCCCAAATATTTGGAGCACGTATTATTGTTAGTAATACATATAGAATGACTACCCATAAAATATAAGATAATAATGGTGCAAATAAAGCGTATTCATTGATAATTTTCATATTTTAAAATTCACCTAGCGCCTTCTAAAAGACTAATAATGCATAGCTAAAATATTGAGGAATAAAAAAGCCAATGGTTTGTTATATATAAAAAATAAAAGTTTTTGTTATGAGTGTGAGGTTACCGGCTTAGAAAAGAAAACAAAGGGGATCGCTAATGGACCAATTAGCAGTGCTGCTAGCACCCATAATGTTTTATCGGCATGACGGTATTTAGCTACATAAAAACACAAAACCATACTGATTAAACTTATAACAAATAAGATGACCATTATTATTCCACTCCAATCTATAAGTAAACACTCTAAAGTTAAACAGACGATTATAGGGACAAATAATGCTCCATTTAAAAATAAGTTATTGATGGTAAAATAGTCGATGAGGGAGTAAATAGCTAACGGTTATTTTTATACTTGGTATTTTATTATATTTTAATTGTTTAGATAAACCATTAACACAATGGATAGCACATAAAAGGATATTCCTAACAGACAGATTAAATTGATTTTTTTAGACTTAACCTTCTTAAAAGAAGCAAAATCATGAAATTCTATTTTAAACTGACCCAAGGTCAGCATTTTTAGAATCAAGCCGCCGGTCGTATAAAAAACAAATCCAAATATAGTCTCAATTAATAACCAAACAAAAATATCTATAACGAAACTCATCCGACTAACTCCTAAAATAAATATTCCATTCGTAACTAATTTTTTTGGCGGAATGTCCGGCAACAAACAAAAAAACAACAGTTATCTACCAATGATGTAACTTACTGATTGATTACATATTCTTTAACATCAAATGATTCAACTAACGAAAATTATCTAATGCTATTTGGTTTTGCCATTTTTCAAATATGTTAACACTGTTAGATTAAATGGGAACATGCTCTTTTTAGCATAACTTGTTAGGCCGCTACCTGAAAAATATACTTTTTTCGAAATTAATCAGCGTTTAAACATGTCTAGTAATTATCAAAACACACCAAGAGTAACAAATGAATACTAAAGATTTCACCACTATATTTTTAATTGGCATTTTTTCTAGTATTGCCTTTATTGTAATCCAACCTTTATTTGGAATGCTTACGTTGACTTCGAGACACGCATCAGCATATATAAACTTAGGTAATTATAATGAAACTACCGCCATTGTATTATCATGGCTTGTGCATATTAGCGTGTCTGTGTTCTATACGTTTATTGCTAGCCTTATTTATAACTTTAACGCTTCATATCTAGTAAGTGTTGCGCAAGTAATAATTTTAGGATGGCTAACAACACTTTCAGCAACCCCTGCCAATGAATGGGTTGTAAAACTGATAACTACAGGACAATTTACATCAATTACGTCTTTATCTGAGTTGAACACTGAGATTGGTCCTAAGTTGTGGCTTCATATTTTATTTTTTGCATTCGTATTAACCGGACTAGGACTTTCTAGATTAATAAGTTCACCCAAAACATCCGTTTAAACAACTTATAAGCTCACTGCATATGAAGCTTGAATTAATTTTTCAGCTTCTTTAATAGTCAAATTTGATGATTTGCAAATGACATAACCATTAACTTGAGAGATGATATATTTAGGGGGAAGGTCTCTAGGAATATGTTCAAACTCTCTTTCTACAAGCTCAATTGCAGTAAAATCAGCTATACCACATAACTGTGTAGCTCTACGATTAAAGATTTTATGAGCAGCCTTATAGTCACTCCATGGGGCAAAATTTGTTTTTGCTACAATAGAATAAAGCCCTTTCTGAAGCTTATTGTCAGAAAATCCACCACCTAAGGCATTTGGCCCATTATTTAAATTATGATTGGACACAGTACAACCACTTAACAAAAAGACTAATACAACACACTTTTAAATTTTCAATATCATTCCTTTAATATATAACGCCCTACAACAAACAAAAATTGATTAGCTAAAATGCTGAACAACGTAAGAAAAACCAGCTATTTTGCATTTATGCCAATGCTAGAATAATTAATAACCCAACCTTCACTCAAAAAAAATGACAATTAAACTGTTTTAAAGGGTAACTTAAATAAGGTGTACAAATTATTTTTTAGATCCACAGGCAATAAAGGCAATATCACATTAATTATGAAACCGCTTAAGTTATCCGATAAAATAGAGTCGTGAACCATTTTTAGCCTTAAAAATTTGAGCAAATTTAGCGTTTTTATACTGCCATGTTTAATCATTACTTTGCGTGAAAGCGCTATACGCAGTTATCGAGTCACCTGAGTGAGTTAAAAAGTAGTTACTTACCCGTTTGAAAGACTTATTATATGCCCCCTCTAAATCACACCACCGGCTTTCAAAATAATAGCCGTTACTGTCAGTAAAACCGCCCCTGAATAAACCATTTTTCCAGAATATGCGGCTTTGTCCCAATTCATAGCACAATAAACTAATGAAAGAGGAAAACACAAAAATACAGACCAACCAAATAAGTGCTGTTTATTCCCCAGAGCTATAATAGCAGCAAAAATCGAACCTATAACCAATAGCATTAACCCTATGGATCCAGTTAATAACGCCACTACTATAATGTTTTGAACCATAATTAACTCACACCTGTATTTACGGTAAAAATGGAGAAATAATACCACATTAATCGCTAAATCTGTTAGGCACAAACAACAGCCAACTGTTATTTATTGGTGCATTAATGCCTTGTAATGTAACTATGCTAGATTGGTGAAAAATAACTAATAGCTAACTCTATTGCCTTCTTCGTAATTACCGATTAGGAGGAGACATCCACAAAGCTAATCCTGTGTATACAATAACAATGATCCCTCCAGTCAATAGTGCGGTGAGTAAAAAAGCGATTCTAACTTTATAGGGATTAATCCCCTGATATGCAGCTATTCCACCAGCAACTCCTGCTAGTATGTTTTTTTCTGATTTATGAAGCTTACCAAAATCCATTTTTATACTCCTAGTTATATAAAGCCAAGCTAAGTGGCGATAAATTGTTGGCCAAAATAAGCGGGGCACGAGAAGGCCAACTGTTTTTAATCTGTGTTTAATAGCTTATGTTGTTACAAGCCAAAAAATATCCAGTCACTTTTAGACCTTTCCTTAAGGTTTGAATCCGTTTGTATTACCGAAGAAATTTGAGAACACTCAAATGTTAATTTAGATTGCCCTTTAATAGCTGCAATTATATTAGGATAGATCACCAGTACATTTTCTATTACAACCGAATTTAATAATTTAATATTAACAATTGAAGCATCCTGCTTGACCTCTTTGAAGGGACCATCCCTTTCGATTATTTGTATGGGTATTTCAAATTTAGCCAACGCCTAACCTTCCTTTACAGCATAACGCCCCATTAAGAGCCAACTGTTATTAGTCCTGCTTGAATGCCTTGTATGGACGATTTTCGATCGAATTTATCTGCTTTCTTTCGGCCTCAGTTAATATAGTATACCAGCGAGGATAGGACCAACCATAACCCCATCTAAATGACGTAGGAAAATATGGGCTTCCTCCCACTCGCACACCTGCTAACATTAGCTTGGCAATTTGTGGCTCGCCAGTTTTTAAAACACACTGATGAAGTTCTTTATCTGCAACCAACCTCTCTTCATAAGTTCCACCTTGCCAATAAGCATAATCGTGAGCAGTGCAGCAAGATAACCATAGCTCATTATGATCAAATGTACCGTCAGGGAAAGAACTGCAACCATCTGATGTGAAAGGTTTAATATTTTCAGCTTTAACTGTCACTGAAAAAATTAGGAGGATTAAAACAAAAACTATACGCATACACTTTCCATGATTAACACAAACGCCTAATTAACAGGCAAAAAATTGGTTGGCTAAAATAGCGATGATGGAACAAATAGCCAAGTGCTTTTTGTCCGACTTGAGTGGCTTAGGTATTTAGAACACCCAACCTGCAACTATTGATAAATCTTTTACATCATGGCTAAAAGAACCACTTACATCATTGACAGCATAGCTTTCATTTACAGATAATAGTGAGTACTCAATGCCAAGATATAAATCTTCTGAAAACTTATATTCTGCGCCTAATGAATAATATAAATCATTTCCACTTCCGTCACTAACTGGTGGAGGGCTAAAGTTTGTAAGTTTTTTTGGCGTATAGTTTTTATATGACCAGTGAGCAAGTCCAACCCGAGCATTAACAGTAAAGTTAGTGACTAACTCTACCTCACCTTTTATTCCAAACCTAATAGATTCAATTTCGATAGGTATTATTGCTTCTGCGTTATAGTCATGCTAAGAACCTAAACAGCAATCTCCGCCAGAAGGTGTGCCTGTGATCGAAGTAGGATAATAAACTGTAAATTCATTAACCACACTTCCATGATCATGTTTAGCAAGTTCAATTGAAACATTATCGAAAAATTTAACACCGAATCTAAACCCAAATGAACTATCATTCAAAGTTGCAGAATAGCTCACATTTGAATCTTTTGGATTTAAGAACGATTTAATTTCATGTTGGGATTTACCGATAAGTATTTCTGATACGATAACTGTTTCCCCTAAAGCAATTAATGGGAATAAAGTTAAAATCATTCCAATAATGTTTTTTTTCATTTACATCCTTTAAAATAAATACAAACTCTGAACTAGAGAAATACTTAACACCCTAATAACAGGCAAAAATTGTTTGCTAAAATGTTGAGGAACGAACAACAGCCAGCTGTTATCTGAACGTATTATTATGCTGCTGGTTCTGAAACCTCTACAGTTTGATTTTTAAGCTCATAATAACTAAATGTTCCTCTTACCCCACCAATGAGGATAACAATAAATAAAATAGCTAAGAAAGGTACTGACGGGTTAGTTATAAACATACCAACTTGTTCGATAATATAAAAAATCAAACCAAACGTTGATGCGAATCGGCTTAGTTTCCAAATACCAAATGCAATAAGTATAAAAATAAATGAATCGACAAATGCCCAAGCATCAATTCCTAAAATTGGATCGTTATACATACCATATAAGGCAAATGCGGCTGTAACTGTAGCAACAAATAATGCTACGAACATAGAACCTTTGGTAGCAGCTTTGGCAGACTCTACTGTTGATACATCAGGCCAATAGAAATTATCTTTTTTAGTATCACTCATGCTTAAATACTCCTTGCAGCAAGACACAATGACTCCCCGCAAGGTGCTAGCCTATGAACGTGGGTTAGTTTTACAAACCAGAGCCATAATATATGTGTCAACAATATAAAACAGAGGCTAGCATGATAAAACATAACATACTTTAAAAAACTCGTACGACAATTACAGTCAAAATATCCTGACA
>NZ_JACGUS010000102.1:0-133024 GCF_014076785.1 Colwellia sp. MB3u-55 | reverse complement strand
GCTTTCCCGTGTGCGCGCTTTAACCCTACGTGCTCAGTAAATTCACACAAATGCTCTGCGGTGCCAACCGCGCCAGTGAATATACCTTCAAAGTTTGTGGTGAGTTTGAGCCAACTTTCATCACTATTAATGGTTTTTATCCTATCCCCTAAATTTTGCTTCTAAAGGTGTAGACTTATTTGGTGTTAGTTATCCGCAGAACTAAAAGATATATTCTGATATCATCAAAAAAACTGTTTTTTGCTTAATGGGTTTAGTCATATAATCATTCATTCCTGATTTAATCGCTTTTTCAGTATCTTGGATACTGGCATGAGCTGACATACCAATAATTACAGTATCTTTATCAAACATTCTAATTTGTTCTGTGGCTTGTAGTCCGTCTAACTCAGGCATTTGTATATCCATTAACACTAATGAATAAGTGTCGTTTTTCATTTTTTCTATTGCCTGTAATCCATTCTCTGCTATATCAATTGAAATATTTAATGGCTCTAGTATTTTTTTAGCTACAATTTGGTTGATTCTATTGTCTTCAACCAGCAAGATTTTTTTTCCATACAAAGCCGCTTTAAATTTTACTAAATCAAAATCTGCTACTTCTTCTATTTTTTTCTCTAACTTTTCAGTAGAGTGTGCCAAAGGTATGGTGAATGTGAATTCAGTGCCTTTATCTCGTTCACTTTTTAGTGTGATTTCTCCCCCCATCATTTCTACTAATTGCTTACTTATCGCTAATCCTAATCCTGTGCCACCAAACTTTCTAGTGATTGAATTATCGGCTTGAGAGAAAGCTATAAATAAGTTTTGTTGTTGTTCTGGCGTTATACCTATTCCTGTATCTTTAACACTTAATTCAATAATAACGTCTCTTTTGTTTTGTTTTTTTAGACGAGTGTTAATATCAATACTGCCATGTTCCGTAAATTTTATAGCATTACTAACCAAATTAATGATTATTTGTTCTATTTTTAGTGGATCGCCAATTAAGTGGCTAGGAATCGAATCATCTAATAGGAAATTTAATGATATATTTTTTTTATCAATATCCGACTTACAGATTTGTGTTATTTTTTTAAGAATAGCACTAAAGCTAAATGAGATTTTTTCCAACTCAAGTTGCTTGGATCCTATTTTAGAAAAGTCTAATACGTCATTAATTATTTGCAGTAAGTGTTCACCTGAACGTTGTATTTGTTCAAGTGAATCATCTTTTTCAAATAAAACTTTGGTGTTTCTTCCTATCTCAGCAAAACCTAACACTGCATTCATCGGGGTTCTTATTTCATGGCTCATGTTAGAAAGAAAAATAGATTTTGCATTATTTGCTGCATTTGCTTTATCAATAGCATCATTTAGCGCATTATTCTGAGACTTTATCTTTGATAGATTCTTTGAAATTTCTTGGCTCATGGTGTTTATCCCTTGAGCTAAAGTACCTAGTTCATCTGAACGACAATCTTTAATTAAGTCTTTATAATTACCTAATGCAATGTTATTAACTGATTTGTTCATCACGATAAGTCGTTTAAAAATTAGCTTGTTCAAAAAATAAAGTGTAAGTGCAATAACGCTAAAAAGAAGCAGGGCACCAACTAAAAAGAGGGGCAGAATAACAATACTTCCTTCCATTGCCTTCTTTGAAAACAAACTCATTGCATACCATTCTATTTCCTCGATATACACAATAGCGGCTATATAATTAACTTCATTAATTCTAATATCAATCGTTTTTACCAAATGACTATTAGTATTATTTTTTAGTTTTATTAAGCTGCTTTTATCTAAATCATCCCCGATAACTTGATGCCATTTTTTGTTGGACAAAAACTTTGAAAGAGAGGGATGATAACGACTGGTCTTTTCATTCAAACTAGTACGAAATACACCATGATTATCAATAAGTACATCTAAAATATCTTGGTTAGAGGTACTGAGTAATTGATTAGTAATAGTTGAGACTAGTGCGTAGCTTCCAACTGTTCCAATGACTTGATCATTTTCTCTTACTATATAATCAAAAAAAACATAGGTTTTTCCATCAATAGTATTAATATCAGCATCGACATAAAACTCATTATTTTCTTCTAGCTTTTTTGGTAGCCATGAATTTTCTTCTAATTTCAGCGGAACCGTTTTTATGGTATTGCTCTCTTTATTCCAATCAATACTAGTAAGAGGTGCAATTGAAAGGATAAACCAGCCATAGCAACCTATAACTTGACAATCTTTTTTAACAGACTCAATTGCTTTTGTTTTAAATTTTTCATTATCGTTATTTTTCATCCAGTCTTGATACGTGTTATTGAGCAAGGAACGTTTAACTAGATTTAAGTTTTCTATAAAATGACTGAGTGCTTTTTCTTTGTTGATAATGGCATGTTGAAGCACCATTTTTTTACCTAAATCTTGTTCAACTCCAGTAATAAAATCTTTTAAAAAATATGAAAAAAACACTAATACAAGAGTAAAAACCAAAATAATTAAAAAGATTATTCTAAGACGAATCGAGTTGTTTTTTATGGATTTATTAATCATCAATTGGCGCGATTTATTAATATTCTTATCGTAGTTATAAACCAAATATCATTATTAAGCAAAGCAAAGACTATGCTGATAAGGGAATACATTATATGTAACAGTATAGCTAACAGCAGCTGCTGTTAGCGTTTGATCTCCGCCACACTTAATTTAGGAGATAAGCATGAGAATGATCCGTAGCCAAAACATGGCAAACCATCATTGACTATTGTCAGTTATCAACTTTGAGCTTTCATGTGCGGTGCACTGCTAATCCTTCGTCTTCTTAACACTGTAAACATATGAAAAAAGCTATTTATGTTAATATTCGTATTAACGTCAACATAAAACAGGGCTGTTTTGACGAGTAAGTAGATCAGGTTCGTGGCACTTCCTGACATAATTGATTAGAACAACCGCTTTAATCGTAAACACCATCCTAAAATACTAAATATTCGGGGCTTTATAGCCTCTAATAACTGTTGATGGATGTAATAGATGTGAAGATTAACGGTTAAGAGCTGTCAAACAAGTCAATCAAAGTCTAATTACATTGTGATATATAACAGGCGATTATTTGCAATTTATTTTTGCTACATGAACTGCTACTATCTATCGATAAATTCGAATGTGTAATTTGTTGAATCAGGCAGTATATATGAACATGCAGAGCGCTCATATGTGTCGAGGTATTACTGCTTGGTTCGCAGGGAACGATCATGTAATTTATCCCCTAATGACCTTTTATAGTCAGACTCTCTGAGTTTAAAATCTGTTCGTAGTAAATAGGCCATTCGTTGAAGGGAATTTCTTTAAATACCATCTAAAAATCAATAAGAGATAGTTATTTAGATTAGCAGTACACTTTGCTTATGAAAGCAAAAACGGGATTACATTTCTGTAATCCCGTTCTTTAATTTGGTGCCGCTACTGGACTCGAACCATGTTACTTAGTTATTGATTTTTAATGATTTAATTTATTATTTGATGTAGCGGTACTACTTCTGGTACTTCTAAACCTTCAAGTCATCATTTTCTTTGATGAATTTTAGGTGTTCTGTAATGTTTACAAAAGTATTCGCCTAACTTAAAAGATTTCAAACATTTCTTCACTTATGCTCCCTGTATTAAACGCTTCTGTGATGTTGTGTATTGCCGCTACTAGCAAGTATAAGGCTTAATTATAATGGGTTTAATCGTGATGCAATTGAATAAGCATTATCACATTGAGGCCAAAACCTAGTCAGAAGTATTTTTATCTATACCGAATATTTAGATCAAAGGCTTGAACTTTTTACTTGGAGGACATTATTTATTAAAGTGCATTCAACGATTTTAAAAAAGTCACATTCATAAAATAAAAGTACTTAGTCGGTTGAAACTTTATTGATCAAGTCGTTTTTCAATGAATACTCCGGCTAAAAGAATAAAATTAAAAATTATTTTCAAAATGAAAACATACCGTTTAAAGGTGCAGTATAAATTTTGAAACACTTTGATTTTTCATGCAATATAAATCAAAACTACAAACGAACAACTAAGCTCTAACCCTCGCCATAAAAGATCGTGCGGCTTTTAATCTTTTTTTTTAGGTTTTTTCTTTGTTCGATTATTCGCTTTATCACTAACAAGGAAACATACCGTTTAAAGGTGCAACTACTTTATTTCTTCTAACGTTATGAAAAATATAATATTGCTTATTGATTGTTTAGGCATTAGATTAATTAGGCACTAAGGAGTAAGAGGTATTATACCGGTTCTTAGCGTTAATAATGAATGTGACCCCAGACGGCAATCTGAGGTCACAAAGGACAATAACGTCCACTAACAAAACAGGAGTCTCACCACAAATGAGCGCACCCACATCAAATGTAGCCGATCTCGGCCATCAGATCAACGAATTCAACTTTCTAAACCTCCTCTCAGCAGGTAACAAACTAAAACTTATAAGAAAAGTAGAAGTTTTAGCTTTAACTTGTATGTCGAAAAGCACCTTGCACTTAAAACTCAAAGACGGCCTTTACGCACCATCAATCTCGATCGGTGATAGGGCTGTTGCGTTCATTGAACATGAGATTTTAGCCGTGATTGCTGCGCAAATTCAAGGGAGAAGCAAAGAAGAAATACGCTTGCTTGTAAAAGAACTTGTAGCTCAACGCCAGTGTTTAACGTTGGGAGAGCAGTTATGAGTAATATAGCTACTATTTCTGCTCCTGCTGTAAGTTCTGGTAAATGGCTATTTACTGATCTTATTGCTAAAAATCGCTTATCAATTATTATCGGCGTTAATCATACATATAACGCCGAAGTTGCAAATATGATTTCTCGTCGCTTAGTAACAGGGGAGCCAATGTTTGATAAAAAAGTTTGTACGAGAGGATCAGCTCTTTATGCCGGTAAACTTGGCAAAAATAGAGCATTAACGAATAGTTATGAAATTCATGGTAAACCTCATTCGAAAGAATTGCTTGTGATGAGTACTACTATTGATTTACTAAATCAACAGAAAATTATAGATGTAGTAGGCAAACTAAACGAGCGCGGTGGGCTTATCGAAAAAGGTCTGTCACTTATCGTTTTTGAATTATCTACTTATAAATCTCTAGATCCCGTCGACGCAGTTAATGTATCTAAAACAGTAAGTAATTTAAATTATATACTTGAAAATACAGGCGTTTCAATTCTTCTTGTACAGAGTGAAGGTAGTGCTAGAAGGCCGGGTATTCGTGTATTAATCGGGATGGCTAACGTAGCTATCAAAATTCGGAGTGTTAATTATTGGAAAGATCGAAGCATTGCTGATTTACTATTTACCAAAGTCAATGACAGGCTTTTGAAAAGCCCAAGGTATCTAGGGCGCCTGAATTTTAGCAATGTAGGTGAGCAATAATGAATTCAACGACTTCTCCGCTTATTGAAAAAGACACTTCACCATCGGCAATGAATAAACAAGACAAGGATAGGGTTCTGTACCTAGTTAAGCTTCATATGGTTGCTATAGATGATAGTGATAACGCGTTATTTTGTTTTAAAGCCATTAAAAATAAATGTGTTAATCAATTCGACACACACAATCCAAGTTGGGCTGATAAGCTTTTATTGAATATTGAGAATGGGTTTGAAGTATTTCTCACGGTTAATTTGACTGATGGTACAGGCACTAAAACTGTAAATGTAACGGGGGTACGGGCGTTGTATTTAGATTTTGATGATACATCACAAGATAACCTTGCCATCATTGAAACTATGCCTTTAGCTCCGAATTTAGTTGTGAATAGTAGTAAAGGAAAGTTTCATTGTTACTGGCGGGTGGATGATTGCCCTTTAGATCAATTTACTAAGCTCCAAAAAGCATTGGCAGCAAAATACAATGGAGACCCTAGTGTCTCTGACTTACCACGCATAATGCGGTTAGCGGGTTCTTACAACCTTAAAAGCGAACCTCATCAAGTTACCGTTATTTCGCATCAAGACGATGTTTATACTACGGATGAAATTATAACAGAATTTAGTTTTGGCAGTTTTGGCAGTGAAGAACTTGGCGTTATAGATAAAAAAAATAACGAAGTAATAAGTGTAGGCCGCAAAGAGGGGATAGTTGGACACACGAAAAATATCGCCATTGGCATTAATCTACATGATTCACTTTTATCTTTAGCAGGGTATTTGGCAAACGATAATATGTGCGCTGATTCAATCGTTACATATTTACAATCACTTATGAATATATCAAGCGCTACTAAAGATAATAGATACTTTGAGCGTTACAATGATATTTATCGTATTGTTAATTATGTTATCAATGGCAAACAAGTAAATGCCGCTAATACTTACTGGCCAGCACCAAAACCTCTTGTAAATGAATTAAAACCGGTAAAACAACTTAATATTGATTTACTACCTAAGGCAATGCAAAGCTTAGTTGTTGACTCTGCAGAAAGAATGCAATGTCCGCCAGATTTTTTAGCTGCCGGATTACTTATAGTCGCCTCTAGTATTATTGCGCGTAACGTTGTTGTTCAGCCAAAGCATTCTGATACAGGGTGGGTAGAAGTACCTAATTTATGGGGAGTAATTATTGGTAAACCATCATTATTGAAAACGCCAACTTTGTCGATAGCTATGGCAGCACTTGATAAGCTTGAAGTTATCTCGCGTGAATTACACAAGGAAGAATTGAAAGAGTTTCAAGTTGATTGTGAGTTAATGGAAATACATGCTGTTATTAACAAGAAAGAAGCTAAAGATGCTATCACTAAAGATAAAAACCACAGTAAAGCTAAAGCAATTCTTATGGCCGATCAAATCGATGATGATGAACCTCCTTCACAAACTAGATATATTATTAATGACGGTACTTTTGAAAAAATAGCAGACCTGCAATGTAGTAATACTAAGGGGTTACTGGTATTCCGTGATGAATTGAGTGGTTGGTTAAAAGGTTTAAATAAGCCAGACAAAACGAATGATCGTTCTTTTTATCTTGAGAGCTGGAATGGCAATAAATCGTATACTGTTGATCGTATTGGTCGTGGTACTACTTTCATACCTACAAATAGGTTATCTATCTTAGGTGGAATTCAGCCAGATGTATTTAGCAATTTGATACTCGAAACAGTATCAGGCAGTCAAGGTGGTGATGGGTTACTACAGCGTTTTCAAGTTGCTGTTTACCCCGATTTAATTGATAAACCAGCATTTATTGATAAAGCACCAAATAAGCAAGCTTTTGTGCTGTTTCGCGATAAAATAATATCATTAGCTAAGTGGAGTAATGATCAAGAAGAGCAACATGTCTTACAGTTTGATAAAGAAGCCTACCATCTTTATAAAGAGTGGTATTTGCATAATGAAACCTTGATCAGAGCTGATAACCAACAAGTTAGTCTAGAAGCGCATTATGCTAAATATAGAGGCTTAGTACCAAGTATAGCGGCAATATTTCATGTTCTTGAAGTTAATTCAGTTGATGAATCTCCTTTAATAAATAAAGAAGACACATTAGCGGCGATTGAGTATGTTGAGTACCTACGTACACATGCAGAGCGTATATATTCATTACCTGAACAGTACGTTTTAATTGGCGCAAAAGTTATTCTTAAAAACTTTGATAAGCTCAATGATACTTTTCTTGTACGTGATATTTACCGCAAAAAGTGGAAAGGCTTAACAACTAAAGATCTTGTTGAACCTTCATTAGCTATTCTTGAGGAATCTGGTTACTGCATGCCACTCGAAACTGATCCTAAAAGCATCGGTCGATCGACAACTTATTATGTCAAACACCCAGATTATCAACTGCCAAAACTGACAGAAGTATCAACTATCCAACAAAATGAAAAATTAAGTGAGGTAAACCATGAGCGAACTAACCACTAAACAAGATCGTTTCGTTGAAGAATATGTAAATGATTTTAATGCTAGCAGAGCGGCAATTAGCGCGGGTTATTCTGAAAAGACAGCTCGTTCTATCGCAAGCGAGCTATTAACCAAACCTGACATTCGTAGCGCTATTAAACTGCACTTAGATAAACTGTCAACTGAAACTTTTATTAATCGAGAAATGATATTAACCGGTTTATTGAAAGAGGCGATGGATAGAGGCGAGCGTAGCACTTCAGCCGCGCGTGTTAACGCATGGGACAAACTCGCGAAGGTTTCTGGGCTTTATCTTGATGTTCAGGTGACAACGACTGTTGATGATATTATACGTGATATAACGGCTAGTAACGCGGCTAACCGTAACGGGCTGTTACCGAAGGATAATTGCCGGATGCCTCCTTTGAAGATTGATGCGCAAGGCGAGTATTATTAACAGCTAAAACATAAGTGAAAATTGACCCCCACCCGATCCCATAGGAGATTTCGGGGCGGGGGCAATTATATAGATACATCGACTACGGAAAAAATATCAAATTTTTAAGAAGAGAGTGTTTTTGGGGCTAATAGCTTTATGATCACTTTGTGCGCTAAGCGGAAGTTAGCTTCAAAATATTTGCGATATATTTTCTAATGAATTGACTGTGTCATATTACTGAGAAGTCTTAGTAATAATCTAAAAACACTCAGATGATATCCTAATCCATTGATTTTATGTGTAATAACCTCAAATTTTATATTGGATATTACTGCGAAGTCTCAGTAATATCCAAGTTCTGACAAAAATACAAAATTTGTATTTCCTAAAGCTATGAAATTATGGGATATTAATGTCAATTAAATAATATTTATGGGACGGACATTACTGAGAAGTCTCCATAATAAACTGTTAGGCTTACAAAATATTAAAGGAGTATAAATTGAATTCTGAGGTAATGATTAACTTTATTCTAGTACCTGCAATGATTGCTTATCTACTAATTTTATTAGCATTTGCTGATAAAAAACGAAACAAAGCCAAACATCTTGTTTTTCCACTTCGAGATGCAGCTATAGCAACATTATCTCTTGATTTTATTGTTGTTATACCTAACCTCATGGGGACTCTTAATGTAGATTTTGGTATGGGGGGAGTAAGCTTCTCTCTGGTTTCCTTTGTACTTCTAGCATTTCATTTTTCTATCTTAATCCTATCCGAAAAAATTAGCGCAGTAGTGCAACAATCTGAAGCAAAAACTCAAAGCAAAAGATTAATGAATCTTATGGTTGTGACATATATTGGCCTCCTTTGTTTAATGACAAATGCATTCTCAATGCAGTATGTTTTTAATGGACTTGGAGGCGTCTAATGCAATTAAATGACTTTTTAGGTAAAGCAGCTTGGGCTTTTATTCCAGGCTTATTATTTATTATTTGCCCTTGGTTTGCAGCTCTAATGACTGCGGGGATTACTGAAGTATCATATGATGTAAATAAACAAAGTATTAATGGATTAACTTCTGTTTTTATCAATTTGACAAACACAGATAATACAGCAGCAGTTGACACTCTGGAGTTAAAAGTTCCTCAAAAAAATAGGCTTTACTCGTCACTTTCGAAAGAAAAAAGCAATGTTAAAATTGATGATTGGAAGGGCGAATTAGCCATAAATGAAAGTTTAGAGCTTTTAATAATTATGGATGCAGATGTAAGTGTTGACCATAAATTTGTAAATGCTCTTTTTAAAGGTAAATACCAAGATAGAGATGAGCTAACAGGTAAACAGAAGTGGGTTGATGTTAAATTAGCTGAAAAGGGCATGATAGCTTTAAATAAAAGTTCCCTATTTTTTGTTTGGTATTTGGTACCTCTTCTACTTTCGTTGTTGATTGCCATTATTATTATTAAAGTAATGAATAGAGGCGATGGTGAAGAGTAAGCCTAACAAGGGTTTTCAAGTCGGACAAATTACAGTTGGCTTTTTGTTCGTGCCTCACTTATTTTAGCCAACTGCAATTTGCCGCTTAAAACGGCGTTATACGTTTCGAGGTAGAGTGTGCATCCCGATTTTGAGTTTCAAATATATCCAAAGCATATATTGAAAGGTAAATATATTACTGATGACAATGCGGATATAATTTGTAAAACAGGGTTACCTGGTTTTGTTTCTCCTCATTTATATTTTGGTGAATTTGAAGATGAACAATTTCTACCATTGTTAACAAATTGGTCTTGGGCAAGTGATTGGGAAGGTAATATAAAACTTGCTATAGAAAATTTTCCAGATTGTACTGTTATAGGTTCAGGACAAAACTCTGATCCTATAGTGCTAAAACCCAATGACAGTAGTATTTATCAAGTAAGTTCTGATGGTGCTACATTAATATTTATTAATACTAATTTAGCTCAATTACTTTTAACGCTGAATGCGTTTTTAGATATGGTAGATAAAGCTTTATCTAAAGATGAAGATGCACTTATAGAGCAAAGAGTTAATCCTTTATTCGTTTCTTTATTTAAAACAAAACTATCAAAAATTGATCCTTTAGCTTTAGGTGATAATTCGCTTTGGGGTAAACTTGCTGACAATTGTAGTCTGCATCAAATAAACGTATAACAAGCTATTCAAGACGGACGCTAAACAGTTGGCTAGCTTCGTTCCTCGCAATTTTAGCCAACAATTTCGCGCCGCTTAGTAAGGCGTTATGTACCTAAAGGAGTAGGCAGTTGCAATGTCCTAGTTGTAAACAAACAGCCATTTCATTTTCTAACTGGTGTAATGGAATCAATGCATTTTTGACTAAATGTCAAAATTGCAATGTGCGGCTATACGGAAATTATTTCGTATACTTAGGGTTCTTCGCAACATTACTATATGTCTTCGCTTTAATTCCTTTACTTATTTATTTCGCATCTAATTTAGGTTTTGAATTGGCAATTAGCTTTAAAGTTGTTAGTTTTGTACTCCTTGTGGCATTGGCATATCCTTGCGCTCTGTATACTTATAAACACGGAAAGTATGGAGTAAAAGGTACATAACAAGAACTTCAAACGGAACAAAAACAGTTGGTTAGGTTCCGCTTCGCTCCACATTTTAACCAACTATTTTTGTCCGCTTAAGTGGGCGTTAGGCTTTTCAAAAGTATGAGTGATGAAAATCTAGTTAAGTTACATATCGACCTACCAAACCATTGGGCTATTGGTGGAGAATCTATGTGGGCGACACCACTTGAGAATGATCTTTTTCGAATAGAGAACGTTCCTTTTTTTGCATATGGTTTAAATTTTCTAGATATTGTAAATGCTACAAGTGATACAGAAGATTTAATCCCTGAAATACGGTTTGTCGAAACTCCAAGTGGGCATAGAACCTATCGAATCATGTTTGATAAAGAGCTTGCACGTGAGAAACAAGTTGAATTGTTAGAGTCGTTAGAAGTTCATGGTGCAACATATGAACGCGCTAATGGAAAGGATGTGGCAATTGATATTAAACCTGAGGGTGATCACTTAGCTGTTTATGAACAACTTGATGAATATGAAGCGAATGGATATCTATCATTTGAAACTTGTGAAGCAAGAACTGAAGGTAGCTTTGATGACCTGCCTGAGTAAAAAACCCTAACAAGAAATTAAACAAGGACAAAAAACAGTTGGTTTTTGCTCCTGCGTCGCTTATTTTAACCAACTATTTTTTGCCTGTTAATTAGGCGTTATGTTTACAAGGAAGTTGAGTGCCAATTTATATTAAGTACGAAGAATCAAATGAGAAGATCGCCCATCTAGCAAAAAATCATTGGGAACTTCCAATTCAGATTAAAGAACTTGAAAGCTGGTTACTTGAAAACCCTCTAAACTTGTCACCTGCCAAATATATTGCAGATGTTGGTTTTAGCATTCGTGAAAATGCTTGTGGCGGTGGGGCTATTTTATCACCGGAAGCTATGGCAATAATGGGTGAACTTGGTATCAAGTTGTATTTATCCGAGTACGGTGAGTAATGTAAACATAACAAGCAATTCAACAAGGACAAAAAACAGTTGGCTTTTTGTTCACTACGTTCACTTATTTTAGCCAACAATTTTTTGCCTGTTAATTGGGCGTTAGAGGCACTCATGGTTGAGTATAAATATAAAACATTCTGGCCTAGATTTTGGGCTGGATTTATCGATGGATTAATTTTCATACCAATGGCTTTCTTTAGCGATTGGTTATTTGGCCTGGAGCTGAATGGTGTCGTTAATTTCATATATTATGCACTTATTCATACCTTAAGTTATTACTTTTATACGGTCTACATGCACGGTAAATTTGGTCAAACTATCGGTAAAATGCTTATGAAAATTAAAGTTTCAAAAGTAAATGGAGAGCCATTTACTTATAAAAGAGCATTATATCGAGATAGTGTCATTATAGGCGCGGCTATTTTAATTCTGTTTATTGAAGCTGGACCTATTTTAAGTGGTATAAATCCATTTTTAGCAACAGAAGGCAGTCAAGCGTTTCAAGTACTTATTTGGGTACAACTTGCTTGGTTTATGATTGAGTTCATGACTATGTTAACTAATAACAAAAGAAGAGCTGTTCACGACTTTATTGCAGGGTCAGTGGTTACGCGCCTCTAACAAGCCACTCAAGCAGGACAAATAACAGTTGGCTTTGTTCGCTTCGCTCTCTATTTTAGCCAACTATCATTTGCCTCTTAGTGGGGCGTTATGCCGCAAGGAAGAATGATGAGAATAACTGGCAACTCTATTCAACAAAGAAAACAATGTTTAGCGAATTTAGTTGCTGAGCATTTATTAGCATTAGGTGAAAATGCTGAAGTGATTGAAAATCAAATGAATTCTGCAGGGCATAGAGACCAAGTAATTATAAAAAGCAGTATTGGGCTTATTCATATTACTGCAACAGAGTCAATTGAGCCTAATGCATCGATACCAATTGCTAATTATAAAGATAATAATCAAAGTTTTTTAGCTGATAAAGATTATATTGCGTTCGGTTGGAATACTAGAGATAAACGAACTATCTTAAGTTTTGTTGAAGCCTATAAATTGGTAGGACTGAAGAGTTTAAGTAAACCTCAAATAGGTAAATTAAAAACTAAAGAATACAGTGGTGTAATTACGGCATAACAAGTCATTAAAGTAGGACTAAAAACAGTTTGCTGTTTCGTTCCTCAACATTTTAGCAAACAATTTTTAGCCTCTTAATGAGGCGTTATAAGCCCTATAGGATCTTCGGTGAACTCTAAACTACTGGATTATAAATTAACTTTTACATTATCAATTTTAATGATGTATCCCGGAGTCGCTTTTCTTTTGGTTTCAAATCAGAGGTTTGAAAAGCTTTTGGTTTTTACGCTTGCTGTACTTATTGGAGGCTTCCTTTTCTATCAAAGTTATAATATCTTTAAAAGCGTTCAAGGGTTCTTGAAAAGGTTTTTTATTTCAACATTTCTTGTTAGTGGTTCTTTATGTATTGTTGCAATCACACCTGAAGCTAAAAATGCATCCGCTGGTGCTTTTTTGTTTTTGTTTATTCCAAGTTTGTTTATATCAATCTATCTTTTGTACAAGTCCAAGCCTGCGTTAAAAGTCAAAGCATTGTACAAACGGGCATATAACAAGCCACTCAAGCAGGACAAATAACAGTTGGTTTTGTTCGCTTCGCTCTCTATTATAACCAACTATTATTTGCCTCTTAGTGGGGCGTTATGTGTATTGATATGAGTCCAGCAAGAATATTTGTCGATTTTAATGAAATGGTTGAAAGTGATTTGGTTTTGCTTTCTAAAACTGACGTGAAAGTTAATTCTGATGGAAACGATATAACTTTATTCTCAGGCATGCCTGTTTATATTTATATGGATGATATTGATATCACAGGTAAAAAAGATAACTTGCTTGCTGATGGCGTTGTAGAGTTGAATAATCCAAGTATAAACGGCGATTGGACTAGGGCAGCAAAGTGGTGTTGTAGGATTAATAATTGCGGTATATTTAACGAATCCGAAAAATACACATAACAAGCCATTCAAGCAGGACAAATAACAGCTGGCTATTTGCTCCTTCGTCGCTTATTTTAGCCAACTATCATTTGCCTCTTAATGGGGCGTTATAGCGCATGATGAAATTATCTAGTCAGTCACAAAGAAATATTGGAGCGGCTTTAGCAAGTCCTGTTATTTTGGTGCCTGTAATTAGCATAATTGGAAATATATATAGCTATGCATCTAATCCAGCAATGTTTAATTTTGAAGAGCTTAAGCTTGTAATTGCATTCTCGGTTCTAACTCTAATGTATGCATATCCGATTACAATAGTGTTTGGTTCTATTTCAGCCGTTGTATTGCAAAAATTTGGGTTGTTTAAATTACAGTATGTTTTACCAATTAGTCTGATACCCACTCTATATTTTCATTTGAGGTGGCATTTAAGTTTAAATTGGTTAGGTATATTTATGTTTTGCTCCTTAGTTGTGGCTTTAACTTATTGGTTAATATATAGATGGTTAAAGTAGCGCTATAACAAGCCGTTCAAGAGGGAAAATTTACAGTTGGCTGTTTTCACTCCGTTCAACATTTTAGCCAACAATAAATTTCCCCTTAACGGGGCGTTATGTAGCAAGGAAGCATTTTGAACTGGTCGCGTATAATCAAATTTTCAGCTTTCCATTTTGTGGCACTCACTTTATTGAGTACGTTAACCACTTTGTTAATTGGAGCAGATAATTTAGATAAGCAAGAAGGAATTGACTTGTTACTTTATTTCAAATTACCTTCATTTTTTGTTGGTTCAATTATTCTTACTCTATTTGCTAAAGCACAAGAATCTAATGTTTTATTACACCTTTCACTAACAGAAGTCATAAGCTCTGTTGTGGCTACATTTATCGTTTCTTTACTCATGCAAACTGTATATATTTCTCCAACATGGTTTATTGATTTACCTCTTACTGTAATATCTATTTTAGTGGCAATATTCATCGCTGGTAAATTTCGTGGTATAACTAGAAATGCTACATAACAAGCTATTCAAGACGGACGCTAAACAGTTGGCTAGCTTCGTTCCTCGCAATTTTAGCCAACAATTTCGCGCCGCTTAATAGGGCGTTAACTGGCACGGAGTGTTCATGGCATCATGGTCAAATAAAGAGTTATTGAGCTTATGCAAATCGAAGATTTCTTGTGAGGAAAAGCTTCTTAATATTGAACAGTGCATTTTTGCAATTCCAGAAAGACTTAAATTAATTAGTATTGCAATCACACAAGTTGATTCAAGTGTTAGAAATGTTATCGAAAGTATGGGGCTGGATGAGCATATTCTAATTGATCAAGTATTCGGTGTTGCTGAAGATAATGTAGATGCTGAGATATCTCATGCTAGGTTTAAAGGTCTTATTAATTTAGATTTTATAATTCAAAGCCTACATTGTTGCTCTGAAATGCTTGCTCATTTAATAAATTTAATTTTAATTGGCGATAAGAAAAATCACTATCTCTATACAATCTCAGAAAAGTTAGCTAAAAGTGGTGACTTTCCAGATTTGGCAAAAACGATCAATGAATTAATAGAAAGCGAAAGCTTTAAATATATCGCCGCATATACAAATGAAAGTAAGCATCGGCAATTAATTCAAGTTAGGCACACTGCTGATATCAAGGATTATCTCGTGGTTACTGGGTTTATGCGTAAAGGCAATGTATTTCCCAAAAAATGGAATTCTGACATTACTAACAATATTGTAAAAAACATAAGACCCCAAATTGTGCGGGTTGGTAATGAAATTAATAGATGTGTAAGCCAGTTAACAAGCACTTCAAACGGAACAAAAACAGTTGGTTAGGTTCGGCTTTCGCTACACATTTTAACCAACAATTCTTGTCGGCTTAAGTGGGCGTTATCGATACAAAAACTAATCTGAATTCAATTCTAGCCAGTAAGTGCTAATGTCCGCTGTGTGGCAAAACAAGACCATTACCCCTCCGATCCATATAACAGTAGATCATGGGGGGCGAATATATAGATACGTACATGTCTGTATACGACAGAGTCGTTTATCAGGGTATGCTTAACACAACGTTAGGCAATGATTTCGGTTATTACCTCTATAGCACCATGATAATCTTTATAATCAAGCGGAATAACATATACTTGATCCTGATGTTGTAACACCATTGACGGAAAACCGTTTATAGGTAAGCTACGAGCAAACTGCAACTCTTGCATAAAAATTTTTTCTAACTTTTCTGACCTGAAATCTGCTGAAAATTTATCAGAATCAAGCCCCAACTCAGCCGCTAACAGAAGATGTGTTTTAGTATCTGAAGGGTTTTTGGCCTTTAAATAATAAGCCTCTTGTATAGCCGCTATCATTTTCTCTTCTGCATTCTGCCATCGCGCAGCAATGACAGATCGACAAGCGGGATAAGTTGATCGACGTGGTATATTTTTCTGCCAAAAATCGTGATTAAATTGAGTACCAAGCATTCCTTCAATTTTTTTCCAGTAACCGCCTATCGCTTTCTGTTGGGCTAAAGGCATAACTTTGTCACTGTTTGGCGCAAGACCGCCTACCACATTCTTTACCGAAACTGATTCTGGTAAAGCTGCTTGTAAGTGTTCCCATTGAGGGCGATATCCCCAGCACCAACTACACATTGGGTCATGTACATAAAATAAAGTAGAGTCAGACACTAGTTACTCCTAGGCAATCTTGGGTTAATACAAACGTTCTAAATTAAGAACGCTAACTAACATTTCGTGAAGTGATTTAATGCACCAGTATAAGTACTTTTTTGTTGTCGTCTATTTAAATGCTAATGACTATATTGTGGCATAAGTGATATAGGTATTAATAATTACTTAATGAAACAAATTACTTAGGCCGTTTTAAAATGTGCTGGCGAACCTGAGAAATGTCTTCGGGAAACTAACGCACCCAATACCAACACAAGAAATGCGCAATATTTATAATAACCCTGCTATACTGTATGAATTTACAGTGGTTATTGTTATGAAAGTTATTCCTTTGAACATTGAAGCAGGTATCTCTGGCTTTGAATCACCTGCTGCCGAGTATAAAGAGCTTGGCTTATCATTAGATCAACTATTGATCATACATCCTGATGCTACATTTATCGGGCTAGCAAAGGGTAATTCGATGGAAGGTGTTGGCATTTTCGATGGAGATTTGTTGCTTGTAGACAGAGCTGAAAAATTACAACAAGGCGATGTTATTGTTGCAAACTATAATGGCTGCTTTACTTGCAAGTTGATTGATAAGGATAAAGCACAACTTCTCTCAGCTTCGCCCTTGCATAAGCCCGTAACTATATCAGCCGATGATGAATTTCAAGTTGAGGGCATCGTTACGCGATCAATACGCATACACCGCAAAACAAGAGAGTTATCGAATGTATGCTTTAGTTGATGAAGCTTATTACTATATGTCAGCAGAGAAGGTGTTTGACCCCTTAATCCGAAGAAAGCCAGTTGTAGTGCTAATTAATAATTACGACTTCACTTGTGCTGACCAGTATATTTTATCCAATAGATGAGTCGTTTCTTCAGGTTACAAAATTGCGGCAACTTGATCGATGACTGGCATGAGTATCCACATGACCTTAGTAAAAAAGTTCGGTGGGAAGAACGTTTGCCGGAGTGTGTTGCTTTAGGTAAACTCTTACACTTGATTACACGTCTCAAAAACTCTCCGGCCATTAGGTTGTTGCCGTTGAAGGAACAAGCAACAAACGGCATACGAAACGAGACTTTTATCGCCAAGTTACACGAGTTAGTGGCGAGATATTCCTAAGATATAATGCTAAAAAGGATTGTTTTTGTGGAAATATTTGCCTTGCATTTTGTATTTCTGCATTATTAAACAGCTTTTAAATGTTTGATGTTATCTTCAGTACTGATTTTGCCATTTACAGCAGTTTCAATGTGTTGTGACCAGTAGCACATTAACACACGTCTACGCTCAAGGTATTCAGCGCGATTGTAAGCTCGTCTAACTATGTTCTTATCTAAATGTGCCAATGCTGATTCAATGACGTCAGGGTCATGCCCCAGCTCATTTAACGTGGTACTCGCGAGTGCTCGTAACCCATGAGCTACCAGTTTGTTTTTATATCCGATGCGGCCTAGGGCTTTGTTTGCTGATTCAGTATTACAATGCTTATTATGATCGGTATATGAAGGGAATAAATACTTTCGATGACCACTGAGTGGTTTTAATCGCTCTAATATCTCTATGGTTTGTGGTGTAAGAGGCACTTTATGCTCTATTCGCATTTTCATACGCTCACCAGGGATAATCCATAACTTATTGTCTAAGTCTATTTCAGACCATTCAGCTTTTGCACTTTCACTAGGGCGGGTCATGGTATGCAATTGCCACTCAATTAAACATCGAGTTGTTAGCATAATACTAGCGTAACTGATGTCCTTCATTAGTTTACCTAATTCATGCGGGCGAATGGTTGGCATATTGGTGGCTTTAGCTGTTTGAAATGCACTACGGATACCTGATAAGGGGTTGTGGTGTAATATGCCGATATTAACAGCGTGATTCATTACGTTGTTTAAGTGGCCAATTATTTTTCCTGTCGTTTCAAAATTACCCTTAGCTGCCAATGGTTTTAAAGCCTCTATAGCTTCTGGTGCTAATATTTTATCAATGGGTCGGTGGCCTAATTTAGGGAATACATGGTTTTCAAACTTACGCCATAAACTTTTAGCTGTGTTTTCTGCAATGGTAGTTTGTTTTATAGCAAACCAATTGGTAGCTACACTTTCTAAGGTGTGGTTGGCGGCAAGTAATTGCTCACGATGCTTGTCGTCTTTATGTTCTTTGGGGTCGACACCTTTAGCTACTAACTCTCTAGCAGCTTCACGTTTTTTTCTAGCGTCAGCTAATGAAACTTCAGGATATGTACCAAAACCGATAGTGGTGCGTGATTTGGAATGAGGTTTATAGTAATCAAACACCCAAGTCTTAAAGCCGTTGGGTTTCACTCTTAATAATAAACCACCGCCATCACTAAGCTTATATAGTTTGTCTTTTGGTTTAGCTTGTTTTACTTCTGTGTTGGTTAGTGGTTTTGTTAATTTTGCCATTTTGGAGTACTGCAACTTGATAGATTGGTCTGGTACTCCTAAAAGTACTCCTAAAAAGTGCTGATGTCACGGAACGGCATAAAACTATTTAGGACATAAAAAAACCGGAATACCCTGTTAAATTGGGATATTCCGGTCTTTATTGGTTCTTAATGAACCCTAATTTGGTGCTCGCTACTGGACTCGAACCAGTGACACCTTGCATGTCATGCAAGTACTCTAACCAACTGAGCTAAGCGAGCAATTGTTAGTTGCTTCAACCAACGGGCGTCATATTATCGATATGAAATGTTAGTTGCAAGCAGTTTTATGTATTTCAATTTAAATAATTAACTGTTTGCTTATTAATGCGCCATTTCGACTCTTTTTTGAATGATACTGAGTCGCCAAGCTAATAATACAGCTGCGGTTGTTAAGCCAAAAATTATACCAATCCAAAAACCATAAGGACCAATCGGGTCAATTATCCAGTTGGTTAACCCTAAAATCAGCCCTAAACTTAAGCCAATGACCCAATATGAAAAGAAAGTAATGTATAAAATAGACTGTGTATCTTTATAGCCTCGCAATGCTCCCGCAGAAATAACTTGTATTGCATCGGAAAACTGAAATAAAGAAGCTAAAAACATGAGGCTAGCGGCTAACTCAATCACTTTTCTATCTAGCGTATATATTTCTGCGATGGGGTAGCGTAAAGCAATCGTTAATAGTGCAGTACCAACCGCAATAACAAGTGATAATATCAGTGAATAATTGCATATTTCTTTCGCTTTAGCTAAATCATGATTACCAACGGCATAACCCACTTGTATAGTCACGGCCATAGCTAAACTTAATGGCACCATAAATACTAAGCCTGAAAAGTTAATGGCTATTTGATGGCTTGCAACAACCTCTGCGCCAAAGGGCACCAGAATAATGGCGACTACGGCAAATAAACTCACCTCAAACAGTAATGACATTGCAATAGGAAAACCGATCGTCAGTATTTCTTTTATTTCTAGCCAGTTTGGCCAGTAAAAACGTTCAAATAAAGAGGCATGTTTTAATTTTTTTGATACGTAACAATAAATAAACATCGAGACAAACATAACCCAATAAACGATAGCTGTGGCGATACCACAACCGGCACCACCTAGTGCAGGCATGCCAAACTCACCGTAGATAAAAATATAATTAGCCGGAATATTAATTAACAAACCTATGATACTGATAATCATTGTTGGTTTGGTATGCGATAAACCTTCAGAGTAGTTTCTTAAGACAAGATATAAACAAAAACCTGGCCCCCCCCAAACGATATAGCCTAAGTAATCAAAAAGTAATTGTTTTAAATGGCTTTCTAGTGGGATTTGTTCAATGACTAAGGGGGTGATCGCATAATATAGAACGATCAACAACAGACCTAAGGTTAATGCTATCCATGCGGTTTGATAGGTCGCTTTGGCAACATAATGGAATTTTTTTGCTCCAGCAAGTTGCGATACTATGGCAGCAAGTGCCATGACTAAACCATATATAGTTAGTATTAAGGGTAGCCAAACACTGCTAGCAACCGCTACTGCAGCCATGTCGGTAGCACTCACTCGACCAGCCATCACCGTGTCTGCAAATCCCATTAGGGTTTGTACAAGTTGAGCGATCAAAATAGGATAAGCCAATTTCATTAGGCTTTTGGTGTTTTTTCTAAAGTCAGTAATATTCATTAGGGAAAAGTGCTTATAAAACCATCATTTTAAGAAGAAAAATGATCAAGATGAGAATGATATAGGTTTAAAGCAGTTGTGCAATGTTTCTCTAGTGAATTTAGCCTTTATAAAAAACAATGGTGAAGCGAAAACACGAGTAATAATTACTAAAAAACTTGTTCGTCATCACTGTCTATCGCTAATTGAATTTTTTGGCGGTATTCATCAATATGCATATTTAAGTGAATATCTCGACAACAAGAAGGGCACTCTTCGTAATAATCTTGATCACCAGCCGATGTATCTAAAGATAAATGTAAGTGATGACCGCAATGAGGGCAGCTAATACGTTTTTCTTTTATCGCTTGTAAGCTTGATTCCTGGGACATTTTGCCTCCTAGATTCTTTTGGTTACTGATGATTAAGTATGTTCATATTTGCAAAAATCGCTAACAAAATAAAAATAAAGTTGTCTAAATTATTTAACTTACTGTGTGCAATCAATTTTATTTTAACATTAATGTAATGATAAAATTCGAGATAACAAAGCTCTCGATTGATCAATATAGATACCACCAAATAGATTTGCATGATTTAGGATATGATAAAAATTATAAATGAGTTTTCGTTGTTCATACCCTTCAACAAGGGGGAAGATATCTTGATAACCTTGATAAAAATCATAAGGTAGTTGACCAAATAGTTCGGTCATCGCAATATCGACTTCTCGGTCACCATAATAGCAAGCGGGATCATAAATGACTGATAAAGAGTCTGTGAAACCTAAGTTACCCATCCATAAGTCACCATGAACTAGGCAAGGTTTAACGTCGTGATGATTTAATGCGTCGTGACAAATATCAGTAATATAGTCAATGTTACCCAGAGTTATTGATTTTTCGCTCAGTAATTGTAATTGCCAAGCAACTCGTTGTTCTGCGAAGAAGGTTTTCCAATTACTACGCCAGTTGTTCGGCTGTAAAGTGTCGCCAATATAATTGTCGTGTTGCCAACCAAATTGTCCATGTGACGAACCTTTATGCATCAAGGCGAGTTGTGCACCTAAATTATACCAATGTTTTTCGGTAGCGTGTGAAAATGGAATGTAATCAAGCACAATAAAGCTTTTATCAAGGGTGCTTCCTAATGCTATAACTTCGGGGCAAGTGATTTGTTTAAGAGAACGTATTTGATTTAGGGCGTAAGCTTCTGATTCAAAATGGCTGAAGTGATTCTTATCTTTAATTTTAATAAAGTAATGATGTTGCTTATTGCTGAGTTGGTAAGCTAAATTGCTTTCACTTGTTGAAATAAGGCGCTTTTTTTCAATAGTGAATTGCTCACCGGTTTCAGTTTTGATTGCTTGCTCAATAGATTGCCACATAATGCACCAATTATTCATTGACCCTGATTGTCTGAGTATAGTTAATAATTGAGCAATGTGTTTATTTTGCTGAGCTGATTTTAATTCTCAATAATTAAGTGAGCTATTTTATTGGGTACGCCATCCCATTCTTGTGCATCGCCAGGTGCGGGTTTTACTTCGGTTATTCTCGGCCATACTTTAGCTAACTCAGCATTGAGTTCGATAAATTCTTTTTGATCTTCAGGTACCTCATCTTCATGATATATGGCGCCTGCGGGGCATTCAACCGGACATAAGTCACAATCAATACAGTCTTCAGGACTGATGACTAAAAAATTAGGACCTTCGTAAAATGCATCCACTGGGCATACTGCTACACAGTCGGTGTATTTACATTTTATACAATTGTCGGTAACTACAAATGCCATAACGTACTCTTTTGATGAGATGAAATATTTTCGAGCTGATCATACCTAGCTTAGCAATAATTTCAATTGTTGATTTAACTGAGAGGTATGTTCAGGTAAAATGCCGAAAAATTCCCTTTTCTCTTTTTGGAACCGCTCACTATGTTGCGTTTAACAAATATCCAACTGCCGCTTGATCATGAAGAAGCTGATTTAAAACTGGCTATTCTAGATACATTATCAATTTCTGACGATCAGCTAATTGATTTTACGGTTCATAAGCGCGGATATGACGCACGTAAAAAAGCAAAAATAGTGTTGATTTATACGCTTGATGTAGACACTTGCCTTAATGAAGAATTACTTGAAAAATTTGCTAAAGACAGCCAAGTAAAAGTAAGCCCTGACATGAGCTACAATTTTGTTGCCCAAGCACCAGAAGACTTATCACAACGACCTGTTGTTATTGGCTTTGGTCCATGTGGCTTATTTATCGGATTAGTACTTGCTCAAATGGGATTTAAGCCGATTATTTTAGAGCGCGGTAAAGAAGTACGTCAACGTACTAAAGATACCTTTGGCTTTTGGCGCAAAAAAATACTCAATACTGAATCTAATGTACAATTTGGTGAGGGTGGTGCAGGTACTTTTTCTGATGGTAAACTCTATAGCCAAGTTAAAGACAAGAAACATTATAGCCGTAAAGTGCTGCATGAATTTGTTGATGCAGGCGCGCCTGAAGAAATTTTATTTGTGAGTAAACCGCATATTGGTACCTTTAAGCTCGTTACTATGATTGAGCAAATGCGCGCTAAGATTATTGCGCTTGGTGGTGAAATTCGTTTTGAACAACGCGTTGACGAATTTCATTTTGATGAAGAGCAAGGTACTGATGGACACAAACGTATTAATGGCTTAACGCTGGCCAGTGGCGAACGTATTGATACCAATTATGTTGCTTTAGCCGTAGGTCATAGCGCACGAGATACCTTTGAAATGCTTGTTAAAAATAAAGTCTCGGTCAAAGCTAAACCTTTTTCAGTTGGCTTTCGCATAGAGCATGAGCAATCAGTTATTGATGATGCACGTTTTGGTGACAATGCCGGTAATGAAATATTAGGCGCTGCAGATTATAAATTAGTACACCATTGTAATAATGGTCGAAGTGTTTACAGCTTCTGTATGTGTCCTGGCGGAACTGTAGTTGCAGCGGCATCAGAAGAAGGGCGTTTAGTGACTAATGGTATGAGTCAATACTCGCGTCATGAACGTAATGCGAATAGCGCAATTGTTGTTGGTATTGAACCTAGCGACTTTGCTAATAAAGATGACCCTTCAGATGTATTATCGGGTATTGAATTTCAACGCCGTTTAGAAGAAACCGCCTTTAAACTCGGTGGTGAAAATTATGATGCGCCAGTGCAGTTGGTGGGTGACTTTCTTGCTGGGCGTAAAAGCGGTGAGCATGGCGAAGTTAGCCCTTCATACAAGCCCGGCGTTAAATATTGCGACCTAAGTGAAACCTTACCTGATTACGCCATTGCCGCTATTCGTGAAGCATTACCTGCCTTTGAACGTAAGATAAAAGGTTTTTCAATGAATGATGCGACATTAACGGCTGTTGAGACAAGAACATCATCAACTATTCAAATTACCCGTGATAGAGAGTCACTGCAAAGCATTAATGTTGAAGGTCTTTATCCGGCTGGTGAAGGTGCTGGTTATGCAGGTGGTATATTATCAGCGGGTATTGATGGTATTAAAGTCGCAGAAGCGATGGCACTAGCAATGATGGCTAAAAGATAAGTCTGTCTTTATATTGCAAATAAAGGGGAATTCCCCTATATTTGCGACCTCAAATATTTCCCAAAAGAAATAGTTTATATTATTAAAAATATATTCAAGCGTCACTTTGTGTGTGACGCCACTGAAATAAAGGAAAATTAATGCCTGTTATCACTCTCCCTGACGGTTCAAAACGTTCATTCGACAATGCAGTATCGGTAATGGATGTTGCCTTAGACATAGGACCTGGTCTTGCTAAAGCAACCATCGCGGGTCGTATCGACGGAAATCTTGTTGATGCTTGTGAATTAATTACCCAAGATGCTTCTTTACAACTTATCACTAATAAAGATAACGAAGCTCTTGAAATTATTCGTCATTCTTGTGCGCATTTACTAGGGCATGCTATTAAGCAGTTATATCCCAATGTTAAAATGGCGATTGGACCAACGATTGATAATGGCTTTTATTATGATATTGACCTTGAAGAGTCAATTACCGAAGACGATTTAGTCAAACTTGAAAAACGTATGACTGAACTAGCGCGCACTGGTTATGAAGTTGTTAAGAAAACAGGTTCATGGCAAGACGCTTACGATGCGTTTACCGAGCGTGGTGAAACCTACAAATTACAAATTCTTGATGAAAACATCGAGAAAACAGATACACCTGCTTTATATCATCACCAAGAATACATTGATATGTGTCGTGGTCCTCATGTACCTAGTATGCGTCATTGTCATCATTTTAAATTGATGAAAGTTGCTGGTGCTTATTGGCGTGGTAATTCTGACAACAAAATGTTGCAACGTATTTACGGCACAGCTTGGGCTGATAAAAAGCAACTTAAAGCGTATATCGTTCGTTTAGCAGAAGCTGAAAAACGCGATCACCGTAAAATTGGTAAAACACTAGATTTATTTCATTGGCAAGAAGAAGCACCAGGCATGGTGTTTTGGCATAACGATGGTTGGACAATTTACACTGAGTTAGAGAAATTTATTCGTGAAAAATTACATGAATATGATTATGACGAAGTTAAAGCTCCGATGATGATGGACAGAAGCCTTTGGGAAAAATCAGGTCACTGGGAGAAATATGCCGACGGTATGTTCACCACTGAGTCTGAAAAGCGTGAATACGCGATAAAACCAATGAACTGTCCAGGTCATGTACAGATATTCAACCAAGGTTTGAAATCGTACCGCGATTTACCTTTACGTATCGCTGAGTTTGGTTGTTGTCATCGTAATGAGCCATCAGGTTCATTACATGGCTTAATGCGCGTTCGTGGTTTTACTCAAGATGATGCTCATATTTTCTGTATGGAGTCACAAGTTCAAGCCGAAGTAAAAAAATGTATCGAGATGGTATACGATGTCTATGGTTCATTTGGTTTTGAAGATGTTGTTGTTAAATTATCAACGCGTCCTGAAAATCGCATTGGTAGTGATGAAATTTGGGACAAAGCTGAAGCGGGTCTTGCACAAGCATTAACCGACAGCGACATCAAATTTGAATATTTGCCAGGCGAAGGAGCATTTTATGGTCCTAAGATTGAATTTACCTTAATGGATTGTTTAGGTCGTGCTTGGCAATGTGGTACAGTGCAACTCGATTTTGCTTTACCAGAGCGTTTAGGCGCAACTTATGTTGGTGAAGACAACGAAAGATACATCCCAGTGATGATTCATCGTGCTATTTTAGGTTCACTTGAGCGTTTTATTGGAATTTTGATTGAAGAGTTTACCGGGAAGTTTCCGACCTGGTTATCTCCAATTCATGCAACTGTGATGAATATTACCGACAAACAGGGTCAATATTGTGAAAAAGTTGTTAAAAAACTAAAAGAAAGTGGATTTAGAGTAAAACTAGACTTGAGAAATGAGAAGATAGGCTTTAAAATCCGCGAGCACACTTTGAAGCGTGTTCCATATTTGTTAGTTGTTGGTGACAAAGAAATGGAAGCAGGCGAAATCGCTATTCGAACGCGAAGTGGTGAAGATTTAGGCAAAATGTCTGTTGATGACTTTATTTCTAAACTAAGTGAAGAAGTTAACTCTCGCAGTTAGCGTTTAAATTACTTATAATAACGTTTATAACATACATCAAAATATTTTATTAATCTGAGTAGTTGTTAAGTTAAAAATAACACCAGCTACTCGGAACAAAGTTCTTTGGAGGAACATGGCTATTAAAGGTGGACAACGAGGCGGGCAAAAAGAGCCAGCACATCGTTTAAATGAGTTAATTACAGGTATTGCTGATAATGAAGTTCGTTTGATTAGATTTGACGGAGAGCCTGGTGGCATCGTCACATTAGATGAAGCAATGGATCAAGCTGACGAAGCTGGTGTTGATCTTGTTGAAATAAGCCCTACGGCTAAACCTCCTGTACTCCGTGTTATGGATTACGGTAAGTTTATCTATGAAAAAGCTAAAGAACAAAAAGAACAACGCAAAAACCAGAAACAGATACAGGTTAAGGAAATTAAATTCCGTCCTGGAACAGATGAAGGCGACTATCAGGTAAAACTACGCAACCTGAAGCGCTTTTTAGAGGGTGGCGATAAAGTTAAAGTAACTTTACGTTTCCGTGGTCGTGAAATGGCTCACCAAGAACTCGGTTTACAACTACTAACTCGCGTTAAAAACGATTTAGAAGAGTTAACTGTACTTGAATTCTTCCCGCGTCGTGCGGAAGGAAGACAAATGGTGATGGTACTAGCACCTAAAAAATAATCAATAACCGGTATTTCAAGTAACTTAGTTTGATGCAAATTAAAATAAGTTCACCATTATTGATTTTAACGGGTAACTTTAGGCCTGAAAGTAAAAACTAACGTTTATTTTTTTTTATCCTTAAATAAACGCGTTAAGTTTTTCGCCTAAGTTGCTAAATTTCAATGGCAATGTTTATGTGTAATAGCACAAACATGAATGCGGAGTAATATTCATGCCTAAAATGAAAACTAACAAAGGTGCTGCGAAGCGCTTTAAAAAAACAGCCTCTGGCTACAAGTTCAAACAAGCTGGCCTTCGTCATATCTTGACTAAGCGTCGTACTAAAGTTAAACGTCATCTTCGTGCTAAGTGCATGATTTCGGCAGCTGACATTAAGTCAGTTAAAAAACTTTTACGTCACGGTTAATAGGAGAGATATAGAATGGCTAGAGTAAAACGTGGTGTACAAGCTCGTGCACGTCACAAGAAGGTTCTAAAGCAAGCTAAAGGTTATTACGGAGCACGTAGCCGTGTTTACCGTGTTGCTTATCAAGCAGTAACTAAAGCAGGTCAGTACGCTTACCGCGATCGTCGTCAACGTAAACGTCAATTCCGTCAGCTTTGGATCACTCGTATAAATGCAGCAGCTCGCATAAACGGTTTATCTTACAGTGTTTTCATTAATGGTCTTAAAAAGGCTGCTATTGAAATCGATCGTAAGATCCTAGCTGATATTGCAGTATACGACAAAGCAACATTCACATTCTTAGTTGAAAAAGCGAAAGCTGCTTTAGCTGCATAGAACTTGAAAAAGCTTTGAGATAAGGACGCCATTAGGCGTCCTTTTCTTTTTTTAATCATACTAACTTGTTCTTTAGCTCACTTTCTGCGTTTTAAAGTACTTACTAATAGTTATTAGCTCCGTTCTTTACTTTGGAAATTAAACTAAACACCTTGGTTATAATGTATTAAAATGTTTTTATTAATTATACCGAATACTATTTTATCTTTTGGGATAACGCGCAAAGATATTATTCGCTACAATTAATATTAACTTGATAATTAAGGTTTAAACCGATGAGTCTTGCAGATCAAATTTTAGCGGTAAATAATGATTTACCTATTCGTACCGATGCACCAGTTCACAGCGGTAAAGTGCGCAGTGTTTATTGGTTAACCGACGCGGATAGTAAGCGACTAATTCAAGAGAAAGGCTATGATGTTGCCGACGACACACCTTTAGCCATTATGGTTATTAGTGATCGTATTTCTGCTTTTGAATGTATTTGGCAAGGCGAAGGTGGTATGCAAGGTGTACCTGGAAAAGGTGCATCACTGAATGCTATATCAAATCATTGGTTTAAATTATTTAAAGATCAAGGTCTAGCCGATAGTCATATTCTTGATATTCCACATCCGTTTGTTTGGATCGTACAAAAAGCTAAACCTGTAATGATTGAAGCTATCTGTCGTCAGTATATTACTGGTTCTATGTGGCGTTCATACGTAAAAGGTGAACGTGAATTTTGTGGTATCGAATTAGCTGAAGGATTATTGAAAGATTCAAAGCTACCTGAACTTCTACAAACACCTTCAACAAAAGGTATTTTAGAAGGCATTCCGGGCGTTCCTGCTATTGATGATGTTAATATTACTCGCAAAAATATTGAAGATAATTTTGAAGCCTTTAATTTTAAGACGCCTGATGATATTACTTTATACGAAAAATTATTAACGGAAGGTTTTGACGTTATTTCTGATGCGTTGGCAAAGCTTGATCAAATCTTTGTAGATACTAAATTTGAATTTGGCTATGTAAAAGATAAAGCGGGCAACGACAAGTTAATTTATATGGACGAAGTGGGTACGCCTGATTCTTCACGTATTTGGGATGGCGAGCAATATCGTGCCGGTAAAGTGGTTGAAAACTCGAAAGAAGGTTTCCGCCAATTACTTTTAGCACATTTCCCTGATGATGATATTTTATTAAATAAAAATCGCATGGACGAGCGCTTAGCTTTAGCTCGTAACAATGAGTTACCAGCATCCGTGTTAATGGATGTATCACAAACATACACAGCGATCGCTGAGAAAATTACCGGTCAAAAAATTGTTTTGTCTGCTAACCCTAAAGCTGAAATTATTGATATTTTACGCGAGCAGTATCAGCTAATCGATTAAGTTGTTATTGTCTCTGCTTAAAAGCCCTACACCCGTAGGGTTTTTTTTTGTGCGCTATTTATCATCTCTAACCTTTGCTAATACTAACCCTTTAATTTTGCCCTTTACACCTTGTTTAAAATATAAAACCTGACTAATGGTCGTAATTTGCGCACCAATGTGGTTTTTGGGTCGTGCTTTTGTGCAATATCTTGGTGCATTTGAGCGGTGTGATATTCATTATTGTTTTTTAACTTCATGTTTTTTAATTGATTGTATCTTTGGGCACAAATGGTGCTTAAATAAATTTATATAAACAATCTTAAATAATATGCACTAAAGGTGAACAAATGAAGTTGATAACCGCAATAATCAAACCTTTTAAACTCGATGATGTTCGTGAAGCACTCAGCGAGATAGGCCTAAAAGGATTAACGTTAAGCGAAGTTAATGGTTTTGGGCGTCAAAAAGGTCATACTGAACTTTATCGTGGTGCTGAATATGTTGTCGATTTTTTACCAAAAATGAAACTTGAGCTCGCTGTTAAGGATGAAATGGTTGAGCGTGTTATCGACACTATTCTAGAAACAGCGCAAACAGGAAAAATAGGTGACGGTAAGATATTTGTCACTAACATCGAACGTATTGTTAGGATCAGAACAGGTGAAACAGATAATGAAGCTATTTAAACGGTTACACTCAAGCGTAACGATGAATAAAGTATTAACACTTTTTGTTTTACTTTTGTCCGTGGTCGCCTTGCCGAGTTTTGCCAGCAATGACGAATTGAACGGCGCGAATACGGCGTGGATCCTCACATCTACGGCTCTAGTCCTAATGATGACCTTACCCGGACTCGCTTTATTTTACGGTGGATTAGTTCGACGTAAAAATATTCTTTCTATTCTTATGCAGTGTTTTTCAATTGCTGCTCTTTCTTCGATACTTTGGTTTGTGGTCGGTTATAGCTTAGCCTTTGGTGAAGGTAATGCGTGGATAGGTGATTTTAGCAAAGTACTTATGATGGGAATAACCAAAGAAACCCTTGTTGGTGATATTCCAGAAAGCTTGTTTGCTTTATTTCAAATGACGTTTGCGGTTATTACTCCAGCGCTTATTATTGGCGCTTATGCAGAAAGAATGAAGTTTTCTGCAGTGTTAATCTTTAGTGGCTTATGGTTGCTAGCGGTTTATGCTCCGGTAACTCATTGGGTTTGGGGCGGCGGTTGGTTAGGCCAAATGGGCATTTATGATTTTGCCGGTGGTATTGTGGTGCATATTACCTGTGGTGTTGCCGCATTGGTTGCTGCTGTTGTTTTAGGTCCTCGATATGGTTTCCCTCGAACGCCTATGTTGCCACATAACTTAACCATGACTATTACGGGAGCAGGTTTGCTTTGGGTAGGTTGGTTTGGTTTCAATGGTGGCAGTGCCTTAGCCGCGAATGGTGACGCTGCAATGGCCATGTTAGTCACGCATTTATCCGCTTCAGCAGGTGCACTGACTTGGGCTGCTATTGAATGGAAAAAATTTGGTAAAGCGAGTGTCTTAGGCGCGGTAACGGGCATGGTTGCCGGTTTAGGGACAATAACACCTGCATCAGGTTTTGTTGGCCCAGGTGGCGCACTAGTGATAGGGATTTCTGCGGGTTTTATTTGTTTTTATTCAACGGTCTATATTAAACAAAAGTTAAAAATTGACGATTCTTTAGATGTTTTTCCCGTGCATGGTGTTGGGGGTATTTTAGGCACTTTATTAGCGGGTGTGTTTTCTTCTACAGAGCTAGGCGCTTTTAGTGGCTATGGTTATGCAGAGGGTATCACCACGATGTTAGGGCAGGTTAGTGTTCAATTAGTGGGAATTGGCGCTGTTATTGTCTATACCGCGGTTGTCTCTTACGTGTTATTTAAGCTTGTTTCCTTGATGACTAAAGGATTAAGGGTTGATAAAGAACAAGAAATAACAGGCCTTGATTTAATTGAACATGATGAATCAGGGTATAATTTGTAGTTAAATTTTATGATTTAGACGTCAAAAAACAGCAAGGCCTTTATTGAAATAGAGGCCTTTTTCTTATCTGAGCTGTTTTTTCAGTAAAAGCACTCTTTTCACTACATAATCAATTGATTTTTGTGTAAAATCATACACCATTTATATTAATACCATCAGTCTAGCCAAAACCTTCAAATTTACTGAACGGTTTTAGAGCCGTTTTAGAGGAACTCATGAATTTAGACGATATAATATTGCAGGCAGAACAAGCTATTTCTGCAGCAAAAGATCCAGTAGAGCTTGATCAAGTTCGCGTTAATTTTTTAGGTAAGAAAGGTTTGTTCACTGAGCAAATGAAGGGCTTAAGTAAATTACCTAAAGAAGAAAAACCTAAAGCAGGGCAAGTGATCAATATTGCTAAGCAGCAAGTACAAAAATTATTAACCGAACGTGGTGAGTTATTACGTGCAGAGGTTATTGCTAAACAGTTAGCTGCTGAGTCTATTGATGTAACATTGCCAGGGCGAAGTAATGACCTAGGTGGTTTACACCCAGTAACACGTACTATTGAGCGTATAGAAAGCTTTTTTGGTGATTTAGGTTTCTCTGTTAAAGAAGGTCCTGAAGTTGAAGACGATTTTCATAATTTTGATGCACTGAATATTCCAGAGCACCATCCTGCACGTCAAGACCATGACACTTTTTACTTCAATCCTAAGTTAGTTTTACGTACACAGACTTCAGGTGTACAAATTCGAACTATGGAAAAAGAGCAACCGCCTTTACGTATTATATCTCCGGGCAAGGTTTATCGGAATGATTACGATCAAACGCACACGCCAATGTTCCACCAAGTTGAAGGCTTAATGGTTGATAAAGATGTTAGCTTTACGCATCTTAAAGGTATTTTACACGACTTCCTACATCACTTTTTTGAAGAAGAAGTTGAAATTCGTTTCCGTCCTTCTTATTTCCCTTTTACTGAACCTTCAGCAGAAGTCGATATTATGGGCAAAAATGGTAAATGGTTAGAAGTTTTAGGTTGCGGTATGGTTCATCCTAACGTTTTAAAATCAGTAGGTATTGACCCTGAAGTATACACAGGTTTTGCTTTTGGTATGGGCGTTGAACGCTTAACCATGTTGCGCTACGGTGTAAACGATTTACGTTCATTCTTCGAAAATGATCTTCGCTTCTTAAAACAGTTCAAGTAGGAAAGCCAACAATGAAATTTAGTGAATCTTGGTTACGTGAGTGGGTTAATCCTGCTATTTCATCGAGTGAGTTAGCTCACCAAATAACTATGGCCGGCTTAGAAGTTGACGCTGTAGAACCTGTTGCGGGTGAATTTACTGGTGTATTAATTGGTGAAGTTGTTGAATGTGGGCCTCACCCTGACGCAGACAAATTACAAGTAACAAAAATAAACCTAGGTAGCGAGTTTAATGATGGCGAGTTAGTTGACATCGTTTGTGGCGCTAAAAACTGTCGTTTAGGCCTCAAAGTTGCTGTTGCAACGGTTGGCGCAGTTTTACCGGGTGACTTTAAAATTAAAAAAGCTAAATTGCGTGGCGTGCCTTCTCATGGCATGTTGTGTAGCGAGTCAGAAATTGGCTTGTCTGAAAGTGCTGACGGTATTATGGAACTTGCCTCCGATGCTCCAATCGGTATGTGTGTTCGTGAATACTTAGACTTAAATGACGTTACCATCGATGTTGATTTAACGGCTAACCGTGGTGATTGTCTAGGTCTTAAAGGTTTAGCACGCGAAGTTGGGGTGTTAAATAGTGTTAACATTACTGAACCTGAAATTGTTGCTGTTGTTGCAACAATTGATGATGTGCGTGACATCACTTTATCTGCACCACAAGCTTGTCCACGTTATTTAGGACGAGTGATTAAAAATATAGATGTAACCGCTAAAACACCGTTATGGATGGTAGAAAAATTACGCCGTTGTGGAACACGCTCAATTGACCCTGTTGTCGATGTAACTAATTACGTGTTGCTTGAGCAAGGGCACCCGATGCACGCTTTTGATTTATCAAAAATAGATGGTGGTATTAATGTTCGTTTTGCTACGTCAGGTGAAAAACTTGTTTTACTTGACGGTAATGAAGTAACGCTTTCGAGCGAAACCTTAGTGATTGCTGATGAAAGTAAAGCCTTAGCGATGGCTGGCATTTTTGGCGGAAAAGAATCGGGTGTTAAATCTGATGAAGAAGAAAAATCAACTGATATTTTCTTAGAAAGTGCTTTCTTTGCTCCTTTGGCTATTTTAGGTAAAGCCCGCCAATATGGTTTACATACTGATTCATCACATCGTTACGAACGTGGTATTGATCCTGAATTGCAGCGTAATGCTATGGAACGTGCAACGACCTTATTATTAGCTATTGTCGGTGGCCAAGCAGGACCTATCGTTGAAGCATTAAGTGATGAAAATCTACCAAAAGAAAAAACAGTAACCTTACGCCGCGAAAAGCTTGATGGACGCATTGGTCATCATATTGAAGATGCTAAAGTGACTGGAATTTTAACGCGTTTAGGTTTCAACATTGCCTTTGTAAATGATATTTGGACCGTAGTGGTACCAGCATATCGTTTTGATATTAAAGTTGAAGTCGACTTAATTGAAGAAGTTGCGCGTATTTTTGGTTACAACAATATTCCGAATGTGTCGCCTAAAGCAACGTTGGCGATGCGCGAACAAAAAGAAAAGTTCATTCCGTTGAAACGTTTACGCAACGTTATGGTTAATCGTGGATATCAAGAAGCAATAACTTATAGTTTTGTTGACCCAAAAGTACAAGCGCTTATTCACCCAGAACAAGCAGTGATGACTTTACCGCATCCTATTTCCAGTGAGATGTCGGTGATGCGTTTAAGTATGTGGACAGGCTTATTGCAATCGGTTATTTACAACCAGAACCGCCAGCAATCTCGCATCCGTTTATTTGAAACAGGTTTACGTTTTGTTCCAGATGAAGCCGCAGAAAACGGTGTTCGACAAGAACAAATGTTTGCAGGTGTTGTGACTGGCCAGCGTAATGAAGAACATTGGGATATGGAAAAGTCTGCAAGTGATTTTTTTGATATTAAATCAGACGTAGAAGCCTTACTGGCTCTTACTGGCGATGCTTCGTTATATCAGTTTTCAAAAGATGAAATAGTCGCACTTCATCCTGGCCAAACCGCCGCAATCCATAAGAATGGTGTGCTAGTGGGGCATGTTGGTACCTTACATCCTGAATTAGAAAGAAAATTAGGACTAAACGGTCGTACATTTATTTTTGAGCTATTATTGTCTGAAATTTCAACACAACAAATCCCTGAAGCTGGTGATATATCTCGCTTTCCTGCCAATAGACGTGACATAGCAGTGATCGTTGAAGAGCAAATTAATGCAAATAATGTCTTACAACTTATTGAAAAGGTTGGCGGAAATTATTTAGTTGATCTAAACTTGTTTGATGTATACCGAGGAAATGGTATTGAAGAAGGGTTTAAGAGCTTAGCGATAGCGATGACTTTACAGGATTGTGATAAAACCCTCGAAGAAAAAGACATTAATGAAGTCGTTGAACGTGTCGTAGACACATTAGAAACTGAGCTAAATGCATCACTGAGGAATTAGGTAATGGCGCTTACTAAAGCAGAAGTAGCAGAACATTTATTCGAGAAAGTTGGGCTGAGCAAACGCGACGCAAAAGATATGGTTGAGGTGTTTTTTGAAGAGATACGCGAAACGTTGGAGAGTGGCGAACAAGTTAAGCTTTCTGGTTTTGGTAACTTCGATCTTCGTGTAAAAAGCGAACGCCCAGGTCGTAACCCTAAAACGGGTGAAGATATTCCAATTTCTGCACGTAAAGTTGTTACTTTCCGTCCTGGACAAAAATTAAAGAGTCGCGTTGAAAACGGTAACGGCTAATTAATTAACGTATAACGTTAGAGCATGCTTTTCTATGTATTCAATAATAGACAAGATGATTTTTATAGAAGGTTGCTACGGCAACCTTTTTTTATGCTCGCGAGATACCAAGGATAGATAAGATAGAGCCAAGTAAGGAAGGCAAGGGTAGTCTTTATTGATATCGTTTAGTTACGGTATCAATGTGTCTCTATGCGTGATGCCAGAGTAGCGCTTAACTATCTTACTTTAGTGTGAACTTTTTTGATGACTTGGAGACATCTTTTTACCTAGTAACTTAAGCAAAGAAACAATTATTTCCTTCGCTATTAAACCAACAATAGCGATGACCGCTCCAGTACTGAGTGCATTTATTTCAAGTGGGATAGTCAGTGAAAAATCAGTTAAGGTATCTTTAATAATGACTTTATCGGCATAAACAATAAAGTTATAAATCCGTTCAATATAAACGTCGTTAGTTATAACGCTAAGTTGTGACTGCAAATACTCAACCCGTATGACTAATTGGTCAATAATTTCGGCAGTATTGACTATTGACGGTTCAGAATTAGCTTGATACTTCGTTATCATCGCTGATAAATTACCTTGATAGTGCAGATCTGCAATGTTTTGAAATTCTACTAGGTGCAGTTTTGCTTCAGATAAGTGTCCGGACAGGCGATGTTTATATTGAATGATAAATGCCGGTAATTGCACACCTACTATAAATGTTACAGTGAAGAAACAGCGGTCAATAATATTATTAATCACTCTAAACATAGCTAATTTATCGCTTAAATATATATTCACAAAAAATAACATTAGCATATATTTTAAAATTTTTATGGTTTAAAAATTGCATATTTATAAAATAGATTATGCATTTGATATGAATGCAATAAAGAGTCAAATTTTTGATGGTGGTATCAATAGTGAAAATTAGTATAGATAACAACGATCAAGAAAATTTAATATTGCAACACTCTCATTTAGGAAGAAATATAATGGTTAAAAATTTAAGTAAGCTGCGGAAAACTTTTGCCGTTGGCGGTATTTTTATTGCTTCAAGTCTTTTTTCATACAATGTTAATGCTTTAGAAGTAGCAGGTAACATTCACAAAGGGCAAGACGCTAACAGCCAAGGTTATAGTTTTTCTTTAGCAGACAGCTTTACTAAAGGTGGAAATTTCTATTGGACTGCTTCTTATAATAACTTAGAAAAAGTAAAATATGATTTACCTTTCACCATCACAGACGAACGTTTTTTTAAAATTAATACCATTGATGGGCTTGTTAGTTATCGTCATAAGATACAAAGTTATAATGCTTTTTTTAAAAAACTAACGATTGAATATCAACTGGGCGCTTCACTAGCGCTCACTGAGAATAAACTTACCTATACCGACCCAAACAGTTCAGATACAGTCGAAATATACCCTTCGCAAGAAAATGATATAAACATGGTATTAGGCGTTGTTGCTCATTATAAGTTAAATAAAAATACTGCGTTAAACCTCGGTGTTAAACACCAACCTAATTTTTCTGAATTTGGTGCTATAACATCTGTTTATGTTGGTTTAAGTTATCGTTTTGGACGAGGCTTAGATTATTAAGTTTGATCAATAAATTATTTTTAACCAAAGGCCAACCGTTTTTTTGGTAAAGTTTACAATGTGAAGTACGAGGTTAATAATATTCGCTGCTACATTGGCACTTTTTTAATTTCAAGACGTAATAACTTGCTGTGACAAGTTATAAATATCAGTTATTGGTGGGAATATTTATGCCATTAAAAATTCGTTTAAAAGCTGTTTTACTTATATCAGCGATTATGATCAACTTCTCTGCTCATGCAGCTGTGACACAATGTAGTATTCCAACACCACCTATGGGTGCCGATGCCGATGGTGATGGTTATGACGATACGGTTATTATTGGCGGTGCTTATGACTTATTTCCAAGCGATGCTACAGAATGGTATGACACTGATTTAAATGGTGTCGGCAATAACGCTGACCCTGATGATGACGGTGATGGGGTTCCTGATGTTTCTGATAACAACCGTGATGGCGATGCCGTTATTGATATCTATGATCCTGCTATCGAAAACGCTTTCGAATGGTTAAATACCGATGGAGATACACTTTGTAATACGGTTGATCTTGATGATGATGGTGATGGGGTTGTTGATGTGGTCGATGTATACCCACTTAACCCTGCAGAGTGGGATGATACCGACAGTGATACCATAGGTAATAACGCTGATACCGATGATGATGGTGACGGTATTATTGACTTATATGATGCATTTCCTCTCAATAATTCAGAACAACTTGATACTGATTTTGATGGCATAGGTAATAATACCGATACCGATGATGACGGCGATGGAATTTTAGATGTCAACGATGCGTTTCCCCTCGATGATTCTGAAGCACTTGATACCGATAGCGACGGTATTGGTGATAATGCTGATAACGATAGTGATGGTGACAGTTACGCAAATGCTATTGATGTCTGGCCCAATGACGCGTCAAGATGGTTTGATACCGATGGCGATGGCATCGATAATAATATTGATACCGATGATGACACTCACGATGGTACGGGTGTTGGTGATGGTTTCCTTGATATAAACGATGATTTTCCGCTAAATGCGAGTGAATGGTTAGATACCGACAGTGACGGTGTTGGCGATAATAGTGATACAGATATTGATGGCGATGGCCATTTAAATGTAAACGATGCTTTTCCGCTTGATAGCACTGAATTTATTGATACTGATGGTGACGGTACAGGCAATAATACCGATACAGACGACGATGGTGATGGTGTTTTAGACAGCAGTGACCCTTTTCCGCTTAATGTTAATGAGTCAGTAGATACCGATTTTGATGGTATAGGTAATAACTCTGATGCAGACGATGATAATGATGGCGTTTTAGATGACATTAACGGCAATGGTATTATCGATGGTTTAGATGATGTCTTTCCATTAGACCCTAGCGAATATATTGATACTGACGGTGATGGAATAGGTAATGTTGCTGATACCGATGATGACGGCGACAATGTAGCTGATGGTGTCGATAGATTTCCATTAGATGCAAGTGAGTGGCTTGATACTGATGGTGATGGCGTAGGAAATAATACTGATACAGATGATGATAACGATGGAATATTAGATGTAAATGAAACACTGGCAAACTCACTTTTACCCTTAGCAACCACAGATACCGATGGTGATGGTGTTGCTGATAATACCGATCTTGATGATGACACGCACGATTTTACCGGTGTCGGTGATGGTATTCCTGATGCGATAGATCTTTTTCCTTTTGATGCAACTGAATGGAATGATTTAGATGGCGATTTTATTGGCGATAATAGCGATCCAGATATTGATGGCGATGGTATTGCCAATGCGGTTGATCCCGGACCAACCGATCCGTTAGCAAGAACAGATACGGATGGTGACGGTTTAGCCAATGAAACTAACGATGACGATGACGACAATGATGGTGTTGTAGATAACATCGATTTATTTCCGTTAAATGCGGCTGAAAGCATAGATACTGACGGTGATGGTATCGGTAACAACGCTGATCCAGATGATGATGGTGACGGTTTTGCTGATAATGCTGATGCCTTTCCATTAGATGTGAGCGAATATTTAGATACCGACGGTGATGGCACAGGTAATAATGTTGATATCAATGATGATGGTGATAGTGAACCCGATGCTAACGACCCTTTTCCTTTAGATCCGAACGAGTGGCAAGATACCGATGGAGATCTTGTTGGTAACAATAGTGACAGTGACGATGACAACGATGGTTTAGTTGATAGCCTAGATGCTTTTCCATTAGATGTTAATGAAAGGCTTGATACCGATAATGACGGCACAGGTAATAATGCAGATACCGATGACGATAATGACAGTTATCTTGATAGTAATGATTTATATCCATTAGATGCAAGTGAATGGCAAGACTCAGATGGTGATGGCCTAGGCGATAATGCTGATGCCGATGATGACAACGATAGTATCCTTGATACTGATGATGCTTTTCCGTTTGATCCAGGAGAAATATTTGACACTGATGGCGATGGTATTGGTGATGTACTTGATACTGACGACGATAATGATGGTGTCCTAGATAACGTTGATTTATTTCCCTTTGACCCGAATGAATCACGTGACAGTGATAATGACGGGATTGGAAATAATAGCGATAGTGACGATGATAATGACGGTGTGCTTGATATCGACGATGCTTTCCCACTCGATCCGATAGAAAGTGTGGATACCGATGGTGATGGTATTGGTAACGTAAACGATATAGATGATGATGGTGATGGCGTACTTGATTATATCGATGCACTTCCTTTAAACCCGACAGAATCACTAGATTTTGATGTTGATGGTTTAGGTAATAATGCCGATCCTGATGACGATAATGACGGCATGAGTGATGTCTTTGAGCTTCAATATGGTTTTAACCCATTTAACGATGCTGATGCACTAATTGATACAGATTCAGACGGCACGGTAAATGTTGAGGAAGAGCGTAACAACACCAATCCATTAATTGACGATTATGCGCCAGTGATAACCGTCCCACAAGCAGTTCACCTTGATGCTGATCATACCTTTACTGCGCTAACACAAACACAATTGGTGCAGTTAACCGACGTTTATGTTGAAGATGGTCGTGATGGCGCTAACTGTTGTGCATTAACACCGGTGGGTTTTGAGCGCGGACAAAAATATATTACCTCAGGCTTGTACAATATTATATGGCGAGCGGTTGACGAGGCTGGTAATGTTTCAACTACCCCACAAGTGCTTAATGTTTATCCGTTAGTGAACTTTAGTGCGACGCAAACAATAGGTGAGGGTGCTACGGCTCGGGTTGAAGTTGTCTTATCAGGCAAAGCGCCTGCTTATCCCATTGAATTACCTTTTGCTATTTCTGGTAATGTAGATGCCCTTGATTATAAGATAACAGACAATAAAATTGTTATTACCGAGGGCACGTCAGGCTTTATTGATATCTTGATTAATAAAGACTTTCAAGCAGAAAGTGATGAACAGCTTGTGCTCAGTTTTGGTAATGAAATCAATGCCGGTGTCAATAATAGCCACACCATAGTTATTACTGAAAATAATATAGTACCGACAACACAATTGCGTATGACTCAGCAAAATATAGCGGTTTCTAGTATCAGTAAAGACCAAGGTGAAGTGACCATAGAGCTACAGATAAATGATGATAATCCAAATGATTCACACATTATTAATTGGTTACTGCCTGAGTATATCAATGCCGAAATAAGTGCCAGTCAATTAAAGGTCTATTTGCAACCTGACAACTTTGTTTTACCTGAAGAAATAAGAGGATTAATTACGGTAGAAGTCAGTGTTACTGATAATGGCAGTGGCGAATTGTCACAAACTCATCGCCTTAGTATTCCGGTTAATAGCATTTTAGCTCGACTCGACGGTAGTGATACGGACAGTGATGGTATCGCAGATAATATTGAAGGTTATGCTGATGACGATAACGATGGTGTTCCGGCATTCTTAGATAATAACGATATTGCTTATTTACAGCCATTACATGTTAATGCCGGTCAAACTAAGTTAATGGAAACTGAGCCGGGCTTAAAATTACGCTTGGGTAAATATGCGTTACAGCAGTTTTCAGATGGTGTGCAAATGACACAACAAGAGATGGATGCAACCGGTTTAGTAGCAACGGATACCTATGATCATCGTAGTGATTACTTTGATTTTGAAATTCATCAGGTGACTCCGTTTGGTGCCTCTGCAGCTGTGGTTATTCCGTTAAATGATGGTATTCCACAAAATGCGCTTTACCGGAAATTTAATCCTGACAATGGTTGGCAAAACTTTGTTGAAAACAGTAAAAATACCTTAGCGTCTAGTCCAGCAGATAACGATGTTTGTCCACCACCACAGAGTGCTTTATATCAGACAGGTTTAACTGAGGGGCATCAATGTGTACGTTTACTGATCGAAGATGGCGGTGCAAACGATGCGGATGGTTTGGTTAACGGTATTATCGACGACCCAGGTGGTGTTGCCGTTGTGCCTAATGCTGAAGTTGCCAAGAAAACCGATCCTGAGCAATCAAGTAGTGGCAGTATTTACTGGTTATTATTACTGGTATTAGTGAGCTTACGATTGAAAAAGTTAAGTAAGTAAGTCATAAAGCGACTTTGACAAACAAGTGAACATTTATGTTTGTTCGCCCGCTATTTTCCTATAAAATAGTGGGCAAATTTCCTCTTTCAATAATAAGTAGTTTTATGTTTGAACTTAAATACCATACACCAAAAGAATGGGCGCAAGTTGCTCTTGCTGATTTCAATGCTTTTTTACTTGATCATGCAACCGCAGAAAAAAAAGCGTCAGGTATGGCGATGTCAATGATCTCTCATTATCCCGATAGAAAAAATATGGTTAAAGCTATGGCTGACTTAGCGATAGAAGAGCTCATTCATTTTAAACAAGTGTTAAAATTAATCAATGCGCGTGGCATTCAGCTCGGCGCTGACACCAAAGACCCTTATATTACCCAAATTCGTAAAGCCTTTCGTAATGGTGCAGAAGTATTTTTTATGGACAGATTAATCGTTGCTGGTGTGATTGAGGCACGAGGTTATGAACGTTTTTCGCTTATTGCCCAAGCATTGCCCGAAGGCAAAGACAAAGTCTTATATGACGCGATTGCAAAGTCTGAAGAAAAGCATAAAAATTTGTTTATCGAACTCGCTTATGAATATTTTGATAAAGACGAAGTTAATATACGTTTAGAAGAAGTACTGACATTAGAAGCTGAAATTTGTGCAAAACTTCCCTTTAGAGCGGCTCTGCATTAATTATTTAACGATAAATGGTTAACGGGTAAGCTGATGTCAAAAGTGTTTAACCAATATTTTAGTCGCTATGCTGAAAGTGAAGTTGCGGTACTAGCTCAATATGAATCAGGATTACCTAATGAGTTTACTGTTGACCATGTTGTGGTTATTCCTGCTTATCAAGAAACAAACGCTTTTATTGAGCGTTTTTTAGCTTCACCACTTTCAAAATCTCCAGTACTTATGGTGCTGGTCATTAACGAACCTATTACCGAACTTATCGCCGAGTCTGTTACTATATCGTTACGCGAAGATAATTCAGTGGCTAATTATAACGAGATAAATCAACAAAAAGCACTTTATCAATATGCACTTTCTTGTGGTGATAACTGCTGGAAAAACAATAACCTGACCTTGATTAAGGTAACGCAAAGTCAAACATGGCTGTTAGTGGTTGACCGTTTTACTCATGCTATTGATAAAGATCAAGGCGTAGGGCTGGCACGTAAAATAGGTACTGATCTCAGCGCTTATTTAATTTCAGTAAACCGCATCAGACAAACTTGGATCTGTTCTAGTGATGCAGATGCTTACTTACCCGATGATTATTTTAACGCTTTACATACACGTGATAAAAATACCGTAGTTTGCTGTTTTAACTTTAAGCATAGCAGTGAAGATAAAAGTATTCATCAGGCTAATTTTCTTTATGAAAGCGCTTTACGCTATTATGTTGCGGGCTTACATTATGCCGATTCACCCTATGCCTTTTTTACTATTGGGAGTACTTTAGCGTTTAAAGCGGAAGTCTATGTTCAGGCTCGTGGTTTCCCAAAGCGGAGTGCTGGGGAAGATTTTTATTTAATAAATAAATTGGCTAAGTTAGGCGATGTTGAATTTATTGAAGAGGTAACAGTCACGCTTGAAGCCAGAACGTCTCAACGGGTGCCTTTTGGGACTGGACCTGCTGTGCAAAAAATTCTTGATTTACAAGCAAGTCACCTAGATTATTGTTATTACCATCCTCAAGTATTTACATTGCTCAAAGCTGTATTGTCTGCTTTTGCAAATTTATGGCACCATCGCGGCGATTTAATCGCATGGTTAGAACCGTTATCAGAGCCAATAATAACGGCACTAAATCACATAGGTTTTGCAGCTTTTGTTGAAAAACAAATAAATAATAGTGAAAAGCAGTTTAATAAACAGCTAGTTGTTTGGTTTGATGCATTTAAAACATTGAAATTTATTCATAATATTCGTGAAAATCATTATCAAGATATCCCTTTAGCGCAGGCGTTATTAACCGCGCCATTTAGGATTAAATGAAATAAAGAGCTGAAATTAATCAACTGTATATAGGTTACCGATTTCATTCGCTTATTTGCGTAGCGTATAAATGCTTATAATAATATTGACAATAAAATAACGGCTTAGCGGCTTATTTACTTTACAATTCAAAGAAAAATAGGGTATGTTTAAGTTAATAATAATTAATAAAATTTTAGCTCTAATATATGTATAACACTTATATAGCAAGACAAGCGATACTCGATAGAAACCATGCCACGATTGGTTACGAGCTGCTCTTTAGAGATAGCACAGATAACCAATTTCCTGACATTGATTCAGACGTTGTCAGCTCTAAATTAATTATTCAAAATCACCTACAAGGTGACATTCGCTCCATCAGTATGGGAAAACTTGCTTTTATTAATTTTACTGAAAAATGTCTAATTAATAAATATCCGCTTATGTTCGATAAAAAATCTATTGTTATCGAACTTGTTGGCCATAAAGTACCAACAGAAAGTTTGTTTAAAATCGTTAAGTTTTATTTTGATAAAGGTTATAAAGTTGCGTTAACTGAATATGACCTTGATGAAAAGTGGGATGTTTTATTTCCATATATAGCAATTATTAAGGTTGATACCGATAAAGTTAACCCAAAACGTCTACATAAAGTTATCGAGCGTCTAAAAGATCACAACATTAAACTTGCCGCAGAAAAAGTAGAAACTAACTTTCAATTACAAGCTTTAGCAGAAGTCGGATTTGATTATTATCAAGGGTATTTTTATCACGAGCCTGAGATAGTAGAGGGGCAAACACTTGCGCCAATCAAAACACAAATGTTGCATTTGATCAGTGAAACATTTCACTCACCATTAGATTTTGACAACATTGCCACTATTATCAGTCATGATGTTAACTTAACTGTTGGCTTATTAAAAATGGTTAATAATGTAGCAACATCAACTCGTATTGAAATTACGTCATTAAAACAAGCCGCTGCCTATTTAGGTGAAGATAAACTTAAACAGTTTGTGACTATTCTTGCTTTGTCTAAATTGACAACCGACAAGACCGATGAAATATCTAAGCAGGCACTTATTACTGCAAAATTAATGACGGCATTAGCCAAAGAAGGTGCCTTTAAAGAGATCAGTGATTTTGCTTTTATTACCGGCTTATTAAGTGCTATTGAAATTATTTTGCGTATGCCGATTAACGAAATCGTTAAAACAATGCCACTCGCCATTCCAATTGAAAACGCGCTAGTTGACCACTCAGGTTTACTCGGTGAATTACTTGATTTTGCGATGAAGTACATCACGGGTGATGGTGAAAACATAAAGCAATTAATTGAAATGTATTCTCTTGACGAAGCTTTTATTCAACAAGAGTTTGTTGCTGCTTGTCAATGGTGTAAAGAGCTCGGTATTTAAGTTATTTTAGCTCAGCGACTTGATCTGATACCCCAAAAGCTTATGCCTGTTGCTTAAGCTTTTTTGTAGGCAGTTACTGCGTTGTTAAGGCGAGAATATTTTCTTGTGCTGAAACTAAGCTTTCACTGACTTTTTCTTTATGTTGAACGGCAACGTCTAGGGGAACTGTGAGTAATTGATTATTACGCTCGCCAATCATAACGTTACTCTTTCCTGCTATTAGCGCTTGTACAGCAGCAACCCCCATTTTTGTTGCTAATATTCGGTCTTTAGCTACCGGTGAACCACCTCGTGAATATAGCCAAGTATACACGCAGTACAGTCAATGTTTGAAGTCTGTTTTAATTGCTTAGCGAGCTTTACTGCGCCACTGGGCCATAAGTTCTCGGCAATAACTATAATATAACTGGCATGCCTATTGTGCTGTGCTTGTTTGATTTCTTGAGCTAAATGGCTGAGCTTTTCTTGCTCGTCGGCTTGAGAGAAATTCTCAAAAGACAATATTTGCTCAGCTGCACTGGCGATACCGACATTAAAAGTGATGTGTACACTTCGCCTACCCATGACTTCAACAATAAAAATGCGCTCAAAAGCTTCTGCCGTGTCACGTATTTTATCTATCGCTTCAATACCGGTATTGACTGCAGTAGAAAAGCCTATGGTGAAATCTGTACCATCAATATCATTATCTATGGTCCCTGGAATACCTATAATAGTTCCTGGCCAATGTTTATTTAACGCCAGTAAACCGTTAAAAGAGCCATCGCCGCCAATAACAATTAAGGCGTCTATTTTTTCTTTTTTAAGGGTTGCTGCGGCTGATTCTAAGCTTTACTCAGTAAGCATGGCAGGGCAGCGAGCACTTTTTAAAATAGTGCCTCCTCGGTGGATGATGCCATTAACACTTGCAGGTTTTAGCAATGTTGAACTCGCTTCAATTAAACCGTTATAGCCAGAAAAAAAACCAACCGTGGGTAATGCATAGTGATGCGCAGCAATTACAACTGCACGTATCGCGGCATTCATGCCGGGGGCATCGCCACCACTGGTTAATAGCACAATCTTTTTTATCATCATAATCGTTTTTAACCTTATCTAGTAAAATCTATTTTAAGGAAGTTTTTTGCATCCGTCATTATTTACCTTGATTATATTTTGCACATAAAAAAAGGTAGCTATTGAGCTACCCTTTTAGATCTAAACATTTTGCCCGTCAGCTTAAAGTAACCGCTGAAGCTTTACCTTAATGGGTCATAGCAATTAATTAGCTGAGATGTTTTTTTGTTACGGTTAATACTTTCATTGTATTCGTTGCGCCAACCGTTTCCATCATATCACCGTGGGTGAATATCACTATGTCGTCAACTTTTAAGTCTGCTTTAGTTAAGACCTTATTGAGTACCGCATTAGATAACTCTTCATCAGGAAAATGTGTAGAGTCAAATTCAACAGGATAAACACCACGGTAAATAGCGGTTTTATTTAATGTTTTCTGATGACGAGATAAAGAATAAATAGGTAAACCTGAAGTAATACGCGACATGATTTTGCTGGTATGTCCAGACTCAGTCAATGATATAATCGCTTTAACACCCACTAGGTGATTAGCTGAATACATGGCTGACATTGCGATAGTTTCTGAAATCTCAGAAAATGTGAGCTCATTACGGTGGTTTGAAATATTTACTGAACGATGCTCTTCAGCGCCAATACATACTGATGCCATCGCTTTTACTGTTTCTACCGGGTATTTCCCTGCAGCAGTTTCAGCACTGAGCATGACTGCATCAGTACCATCAAGCACAGCATTTGCAACATCCATAACTTCAGCACGGGTTGGCATAGGGTTTTCAATCATGGTCTCCATCATTTGTGTTGCTGTAATAACAACACGGTTTAACTGACGACTACGAGCGATTATATGTTTTTGCTTACCCACTAATGCAGCATCGCCAATTTCAACACCTAAATCACCACGAGCAACCATGACAACGTCTGAGGCTAGAATAATCTCATCAAGCACTTTATCATCATTTACTGCTTCTGCGCGTTCAATTTTAGACACTAAGCGTGCATCACAACCGGCTTCTTGCGCTAATAAACGTGCTTCACGCATATCTGCAGCATCACGAGGAAAAGAGACCGCTAAGAAGTCGACATTAATTTTTGCCGCTAATTTAATATCTTCTTTATCTTTAGCTGTCAGTGCTGGCGCTGTTAAGCCACCGCCTTGACGATTAATACCTTTATTGTTTGATAAGGGTCCACCCACCGTTACTTCGGTGAAAACTGATTGCCCTTGTGTACTTAAAACTTTTAATTGCACACGGCCATCGTCAAGTAAAAGAATATCGCCAGGGACGACATCTTGTGGTAATTTCTTGTAATCGATACCCACTTTTTCTTGGCAGCCTTCACCTTTTGGCAATTCTGCGTCAAGTTCAAATTTATCACCAATGGCTAATTTAATTGGACCATTTTTAAAGGTTGATACGCGTATCTTAGGGCCTTGTAAATCACCTAAAATACCAACATATATACCCAGTTCTTTAGCTATTTCGCGAACATTGTTGGCACGGTCAATATGATCTTGTGGAATACCATGAGAGAAGTTTAAACGAACCACATTTACACCAGCGGCTAATACTTCTTTTAATACGGCTCTGTCGTCAGTGGCTGGCCCTAAGGTCGCTACAATTTTAGTTCTTCTAGGCATCTTAATCCTTATTATAATATTGTTTAATTTTGACGATAAACAAATCAGTGTTAGTCGCCATCGATAATGCTGGTTAGTCTTTGCGCTCAAAACGAGAGCTACGTAAACTGTCTTTAACTTTCTTTAAGTTCTCTCTAAATTTTGTACCGCGCCTTAAGGTAAAGCCTGTTGCTAATACATCAATCAGTGCAAGTTGAGCGATACGTGATGACATAGGCATATATAAATCGGTGTCTTCAGCAACATCAACAGATAAAACGATATTACATTCTTTTGCCAGAGGACTACCCGCCGTTGTAATACCGATAACGATGGCATCATTTTCTTTTGCTAAACTGGCGACCTCAACCAATGACTTGGTTCGTCCCGTATGAGAAATTACAACAACAACATCACCTTGGCGACTATTTATAGCACTCATACGTTGCATTAATATGTCATCGAAATAAACTACTGGCACATTAAAGCGAAAGAATTTATTTAAAGCATCATGAGCAACAACAGCGGAAGCGCCCAAGCCAAAAAATGAAATTTTGTTCGCTTGGGTTAACACATCAACAGATCGGTTGATCACATTTGCATCTAAACTTTTACGGGCTAATTCAAGATTTGCCATGGTTGATTCAAAAATTTTATCTGTATATTCATCAGCCGTATCGTTTTCATCAACATGCCTGTTAACATAAGGGGTACCATTGGCTAAACTTTGCGCTAAATGAAGTTTAAAGTCGGGATAACCTTTAGTATCTAAACGACGACAAAACCTATTAACAGTAGGCTCACTGATATTTGCTTGTTTAGCTAAAGCAGCGATACTGGCATGAATAACGGTACCTGGAGAAGACAATATTACCTCTGCCACCTTACGTTCAGATTTACTGAAAGTATCTAATTCTTCGGCGATCTTTTCTAATATATTCATGTCGGTCAATCCTACTTTTTACAATAATTGTAATTAATTTTCTGTCTAAATGACGAGAATAATGAAAATTTATTTCATAATTACAGCTAATATAAAACATATTGGCAATTTTTAGCAAACCTTTAATTAATGTTTCATACGAATAACCACTAACCAACTATGAACTTCGAGTAAAATTGCCGCGTAAAGCTTTTATTTATCCATAATACCTAAAATGTAATTTAATTACAAAAAGTTCTTTACTGATGCCAATATACCCGTTAAATTATGGATAAATGTAGTTTAGTTACAATATGTGCTAGCTTTATTGATGAGGTAATTTTAGTTATTATCAGTGTTCAATAAAGAATGCCAAAAAAAGAGATATTGTTTATGAAAAATTCTGATCTTCAGTCTGCCAGTGAAATTGTTATTTTTGGTGCACTTGGTGACTTGTCTCGTCGCAAATTATTACCCGCTTTATATCAATTAGACCAAGCCGGCTTATTAAATATAGAAAGTCGAATTTTAGGTGTCGCCAGACAAGACCATTCGGTAGAAGAATTTACGGCTTTTGTTATTGAGAATCTTACTGAGTTTGTTAAAGAAGGCTTAAACGAAGAAGTACTTGCTCGTTTTATTAGCCGTATGGTTTATCAACAGTTAGATTTTAAAGACACTGTCTCTTATAGTAACTTAGCTGCAACGTTAAAAGGTGGCCATGATACACGTGTTTATTATTTTTCAACGCCTCCTGCTATTTATGGTGATATTACCGACGGTTTAAAGTCAGCTAAACTTATTACTGACGCTGACCGTGTTGTGATGGAAAAACCGATTGGCAACTGCCTTGCATCATCAAAAGTTATTAACGATCAAGTTTCTCGTCATTTCAATGAAAACCAAATTTATCGTATCGATCACTATTTAGGAAAAGAAACAGTACTGAATCTATTAGTACTGCGTTTTGCCAATTCACTTTTTACCAATAACTGGGACCGTAATAGTATTGACCATGTACAGATAACGGTTGCTGAAAGTGTTGGAATTGAGGGACGATGGGGTTTTTATGACGACGCAGGACAAATGCGCGACATGATACAAAACCATTTATTACAAATATTATCACTCTTAGCGATGGAGCCTCCTGCTGATTTAAGTGCAGAAAGTATTCGTGTTGAAAAGTTAAAGGCAGTTAAAGCTCTCGCGCCTATTAATCGCCTGAATGTGAAAGAAAAAACAGTTCGTGGTCAGTACGCCGATGGTTACTTAAATGGTTTACCTGTGCCGGGTTACTTAAATGAAAAAGATGCTAATCAAAAAAGTGATACCGAAACTTTTGTTGCTATAAAAGCAGAAATTGATAATTGGCGTTGGGCTGGCGTGCCTTTTTACCTTCGTACGGGTAAAAGAATGCCTGCAAAGCACAGTGAGATAGTAGTGCAATTTAAACCTCAGGCGCATAATATCTTCAAGGATAGCCATGCTGATCTACCGGCAAATAAGTTAACGATTCGTTTACAACCTGACGAAGGCGTTGAATTACAGATGATGAATAAAATTCCAGGTATTGCTTCACAAATGCATATTCAAGAAAATAAGCTTGATTTGAGTTTTTCAGAGACTTATGAAGATCAGCGTGTTGTCGATGCGTACGAACGATTGATGCTAGAAGTTATCAACGGTAATCAATCGTTATTTGTTAGTCGTGATGAAGTCGAAGCGGCTTGGACTTGGGCTGATAGTATTATCGAAGCCTGGAAGACAAGTAATGAACCCCCTAAAGCTTATCCTGCTGGAACTTGGGGACCCGTAGCCTCTCTTTCTATGATCGCTCGTGATGATCGCCAGTGGGTTGAATAAATAAATTTCAGAGATAACGTGAATTTCAGGAAATAACTATGTACCAATTAAACAATTTCGCTCAGCGAACAGATTTAGATAATGCCTTAGCCAATACTGTCGCTGAAATTTTATCAAACGCTTTGAGCCAGAAAGGCAAAGCAAGCTTAGCTGTTTCTGGCGGGTCTACACCCAAAGGTTTTTTTACGGCTTTATCGACTAAAGATATTGATTGGCAAAACGTAACCGTCACTTTAGCGGACGAACGTTGGGTTGAGTTTGAGTCTGAGGCAAGTAATACCCGTTTGGTACATGAAAACCTGTTAAAAAATAAAGCAGCTGCAGCACAATTTTTTCACCTTAAAAAAGAGGGTGAATGTGATCAATCAACCCTAGTGCAATTAAATACTGATGCTAAAAGCCAGTTATTGCCCTTAGATGTCCTTATTCTTGGCATGGGTGAAGACGGTCATACCGCTTCTTTATTCCCCTGTAGCGAGCAAATATCATCAGCACTTGCGCTTGATAATACTGATGCTCTAATGAAGGTTGTCCCCAAAACGGCTCCTAACGACCGTATAACTTTTACTTATGCTCATTTAGCGCAGAGTAAAAATATTATTTTGCATGTTTGTGGTGCAGGTAAAAAGGTCGTTTTAGAAAAAGCACTTTCAAGTAACAATCAAACAGAAATGCCAATAAGGGCATTTTTACAAAACCCAGATATCAATACACAAGTGTATTGGGCGGAGTAACATATGACTATTAAAATGAATGAAAAAATCGTCGCTATTACTAATGAAATTATTGAGCGTAGTAAAGGTAGTAGAGCTAAATATTTAGCTAAGATAGAAGCCGAAAGCTCTCAAACAGTCCATCGTGCCGGTTTGTCGTGTGGTAACTTAGCTCATGGTTTTGCTGCTTGTGGTAAAGAAGACAAGGCCTCATTACGTGGTATACATCACTCAGACATCGCTATTGTTTCAGCTTACAATGATATGTTATCTGCTCATCAGCCCTATGAAACTTATCCTGCGATTATTAAAGCAGCAGTGAGAGATGCGGGTGGTGTTGCACAATTCGCAGCCGGTGTACCGGCTATGTGTGACGGTGTTACTCAAGGCCAACCGGGTATGGATTTAAGCCTAATGAGCCGAGATGTTATTGCAATGTCTGCAGCGGTTGGCTTATCGCATAATATGTTTGATGGCGCATTAATGATGGGCATCTGTGATAAAATCGTACCGGGCTTGTTGATTGCCAGTATGACTTTTGGACATTTACCCACAGTATTTATTCCTGCGGGCCCTATGCCTTCAGGTTTACCAAACAAAGAAAAAGCACGTGTTCGCCAGCAATATGCTAAAGGTGAAGCCAACGAAGAAGAGCTGCTTGAGGCTGAATCTGCCTCTTATCACTCTGCGGGTACTTGTACTTTCTTTGGCACAGCCAACTCAAATCAACTGGTTGTTGAAGTCATGGGACTTCATTTACCTGGCGCTTCATTTATCGCACCGAATACGCAGCTTCGTGAAGAACTAACAAAAGCAGCAGCACGTCAAGCAACTCGTTTAACGCAACAGTCGGGCAACTATATGCCGATTGGCAAAATGGTCGATGAGCGTTCAATTGTTAATGCAATTGTTGCCTTACTTGCGACGGGCGGTTCAACGAACTTAACCATGCATATTATTGCATTTGCAAAAGCAGCGGGTATTATCATTAACTTCCAAGACTTTAATGATTTATCTGAAGCAGTGCCACTATTAACACGTATCTACCCGAACGGTGAAGCAGATATAAATCAATTTCAAGAAGCTGGTGGTATGGCACTACTCTTTAGAGAATTGATTGAGGGCGGTTTAGTTTTTGAAGATGTTGAAACTATCTGTGGCCGCGGTTTAACACGCTACACTAAAAAACCTGTACTCGAAAGCGGTGAACTTAAGTGGGTTGATTGTGTTGAAAAATCTCTTGACGATACTATTATTGCAACGGTTTCAAGCCCGTTCAAAGCTACTGGCGGCTTACGTGTTCTTAAGGGGAACTTAGGTGTCTCTGTCATTAAAACATCTTCATTGCGTGAAGGTAGTTTTGTTATTAAAGCACCTGCCGTCGTTTTTGAAGATCAACATGAATTACAAGCAGCATTTGATGCGGGTGAATTAGAAAAAGATTTTGTTGCTGTTATTAGATTCCAAGGACCGAAAGCGCGTGGCATGCCTGAATTGCATAAACTAACACCACCACTTGGTGTTCTCCAAGACAAAGGTTTTAAGGTCGCTATGGTAACTGATGGGCGTATGTCTGGCGCCTCAGGTAAAGTACCTGCTGCTATTCATTTGTGCCCAGAAGCCCTAGATGGCGGTTTAATCGCGAAAGTGAAAACCGGTGATATGATTTTAGTTGACGGCGAAACTGGAGAGTTAACCTTAATGGTTGACGAAGCAGAGCTTGCCCAACGTGACAATGCTATTTTTCAAGTCAATGGTCATCATCAAGGCATGGGCCGAGAGCTTTTTGGTTTTATGCGTCGTAATTTAAGTACTGCTGAAACCGGTGCTTGTTCATTATTTGATGAAACTGATATTGATGGTAAAGCTTCGTGAGTGAGTCAATACTTAACTTAGTTGCTGACATTGGCGGGACTAATATCAGGTTTGGCCTAGTTAATGACGATGGTCAAACCTCAGATATTAAAACTTATCAGTGCGACCAATATGATAGCTTAGCCGATGTTATTAGCGTTTATTTAGCGTTACATAACTCTGCAGGTAAAACAATCAATGCATGTTTAGCCATTGCTTGTCCGGTTGAAACAGATCAAATTACCATGACTAACTTGCCATGGACATTTTCTCAATCGACCTTGAAAAAAGCATTGAGTATTAGTCAGTTATTTTTAATAAATGACTATACCGCAATAGCACATGCAGTACCTTTGCTAACACAAGCACAAAAAGTGCAAATTGGGGAAGGGGTCGCAATTGCCGACAAGCCTATTTCTATTTGTGGTCCTGGTACCGGGCTAGGTGTTGCTAATTTAGTACCGACCATCGACGGTTGGTGTTGTTTAGGAGGGGAAGGAGGCCATGTCGACTTTGCTCCTGTTGATGCAGATGAAATTAAAATATTAAGTTATTTACTTGAAACTAAGCAGCATAGAATATCCTATGAACAATTACTTTGTGGCAGAGGGTTAGAGCAAATTTATCAAGCTTTTTTGTCAATTGATAACTTGCCAAAAAGTAATTTGTCAGCTGAACAAATCTCCGCTAAAGCGATAGATGGCTCATGCCCACTATGTGAAAAAGCCTTGCATCAATTTTGTAATACTTTAGGCAGCTTTGCCGGTAACTTAGCCTTAACATTAGGTTGTTTTGGTGGTGTATATATTGCCGGTGGCATTGTGCCTCGTTTTATAGATTTCATCAAAAACAGTAATTTTAGACAGCGTTTTGATACAAAAGGCCGACTATCTAGTTTTATTAACAATATTCCGACGTATGTGATCACCGAAAATCAACCCGGTTTGTTAGGGGCGTCTGCCTATATTCGTCAACAATTATCTTCAATGAAAGGACACATCTAAATCATGACCATAACAAATAATTGGCAGTTATCGCCAAAAGAAATTTTCGCTATGGGGCCTATTGTGCCTGTTCTTGTTATTAAAGATGTTGAAGATGCCTTACCTATTGCTAAAGCCTTACTCGCTGCTGGCATAAAAGTATTAGAAGTAACTTTGCGCACACCAGCGGCACTTGATGTCATTAAAATTATCGCGCAAGAGTTACCAGAAGCTTGTGTTGGCGCTGGTACAGTAACAAATCGTGAAATGCTGCAACGCTGTCAAGAAGCAGGGGCTAAGTTTGCAATAAGTCCAGGCTTAACAAAAGATTTATTAAAAGCGGGTAATGAAGGTAATATTGCCCTTATACCAGGAATTTCATCAATTTCAGAAATGATGGACGGAATTGACTTTGGCTATGATCATTTGAAGTTTTTCCCCGCAGAAGCTTCTGGTGGTGTTAAAGCGATTCAATCAATGGGCGGACCATTCCCTGACATTCGCTTTTGTCCAACAGGTGGTATCAATTTAAGTAATGTTAAGGACTACTTAGCCTTATCAAACGTTGCTTGTTGTGGTGGCTCTTGGTTGGTTACCGACGACATAATTAAAAATAAAGATTGGGCTAAAATTACTGAATTAGCGAAACAAGCACTTGCTCATGTAAAATAACGCGTAAAGCGAATACCAAAAAGGCTGAAGCGCTATTGATAGTGCTTCAGCCTTTTTTATTTATACGACTTATTGTCCGCCTGACATCAATCCTCACATATCCTTTTACAGGCAAGTAAAGGCAGTCTATAGCTAGATAACATCTTTGTGGGATGTTTATCGGTGAGGGCCTTAAATCGACTAGTCAAGGTTGTTCAAGTAAGGGGCTTTGACTAAAATTTATCTCAATAAAAAAGCCAAATAAAGATATTTGGCTTTTTTGATATAACTTTTTTTCTAAAGAATATTAATTTTTATAAGCGCTGACGTAAGCCACTAAATCAAGTACCTTGTTTGAATAACCAATTTCATTGTCGTACCAAGAAACAATTTTTACAAACTTATCGGTTAGTGCTATACCCGCACCCGCATCAAAGACTGAAGTACACGTTTCGCCAATGAAATCATTAGAAACTACTTGATCTTCGGTATAGCCTAATATGCCTTGCAAATCACCATGAGCTGCTGATTTCATCGCATCGCAAATTTCTTGATAGGTTGCGCTACTTTTTAAATTAACGGTCAGATCTACAACAGATACATTTGGTGTTGGTACACGAAAGGCCATACCAGTGAGTTTGCCATTTAATTCAGGGATAACTTTACCAACCGCTTTTGCAGCACCCGTAGATGAAGGGATTATATTTTGTCCTGCACCACGGCCACCACGCCAATCTTTAGCTGAAGGGCTATCAACAGTTTTTTGTGTTGCTGTAGTTGCATGAACCGTCGTCATTAAACCACTTTCAATTCCCCAATTATCATTAAGAACCTTAGCAATAGGTGCTAGGCAATTAGTAGTACATGAGGCGTTTGATACAATATCTTCGCCTTTATACTCATTGAGGTTTACACCACAGACAAACATTGGGGTGTCATCTTTTGAAGGGGCAGAAAGCACAACTTTTTTAGCTCCTGCGATCAAATGCTTTCGTGCTGTCTCATCAGTTAGAAATAAACCGGTTGATTCAACAACAACATCAACATCTATTTCATCCCATTTTAGTTCTTCGGGGTTACGGATAGCGCTAACGCGAATAACTTTATCATTAACAATCAACTGACCATCTTTAACTTCTACCGTACCGTTAAAACGACCATGCGTTGAGTCATACTTAAGCATGTAAGCCATGTAGTCAATGTCGATTAAATCATTAATACCGACAATTTCAATGTCGCTTCTCTGCGCAGCAGCTCTAAATACAAAACGACCGATACGGCCAAAACCATTGATGCCAACTTTAATAGTCATGTTAAAATTCCAAATGAAAATAATGTAGTAAAATTACATCATTTTGAGATTTATACAAGCGATACTTGTCATATTTGGCCTTTTTTTGATAAAAAGGGCGTTTTATTACGAGTTGGGTCAACTTTAATTGCTAGTGGCTTAGTTTCGTTCATGGTAGAATAAATGCCATTGTATTTCTCAGTATTTATGGACTTTCTACTATGACACAAGACAATAGTTTGTGTGACATCGGCTTTATTGGCCTTGGTGTAATGGGTAAAAATTTGGTGCTAAACTTAGCCGACAACGGTTACAGTATTGCTGCTTTTGATTTAGATAATGAAAAAGTGCTTGGCGTTATTGCCCAAGACAAATTGGAAAATGGTGAAAATAAGCAACGTGTTCACGGTTGCTCATCATATACAGAATTATTATCGCGATTAAAAACTCCCCATCTTATTGTACTTTCTGTACCTGCTGGTGCTCCTGTTGATCAAGTCTCTGAGAGTTTGATTGGCGCGGGTATTCAACCCGATGATATTATTATTGATACGGGTAATAGTCTGTGGGTTGATACCGTTGCTCGTGAGAAAAAATATAAGAATAACTTTATTTTATTTTCTTCAGCTGTCTCAGGTGGTGAAGTCGGCGCTCGATTTGGACCTGCTTTAATGCCCAGCGGCTCTCCATATGCATGGACACGCATTAAACCTATTTGGGAAGCAATATCAGCTAAGGTTGACGCCGAAACAGGCAAACCTTTAGAGCGGACTAAACCAGGGGAAACCATTAAAAAAGGTGAACCTTGTACCGCTTATATTGGCCCAGCTGGGGCGGGTCATTATGTAAAAATGGTTCATAATGGTATTGAATATGCGGATATGCAAATTATCTGTGAGGCTTATCATACTTTACGTGCGGGTTTAAATTTATCAACAGATGAGATTGCTGATATTTTTGAACAATGGAACCAAGGTCCTTTAGACAGTTATTTAATGGAAATATCTGTTGAGGTACTTCGCCATAGAGTGACCGAAGATAACATCCCGCTAGTGGATTTGATTCTTGATAAAGCAGGGCAAAAAGGCACAGGCTTGTGGACTGCGATGAGCAGTTTAGAATTAGGTACACCAGCCCCCACCATTGCCCAAGCGGTGTACGCACGTTCCATCTCTTCATTTAAAAATTTAAGAGTGCAGAGTTCAAGTCTGCTTAACGGTCCTAAGGCTAAGATCTTAAATACACAAGAAAAAACAGCGTTTATTGCTCGTTTACATGATGCCATTTACTGTGCGAAAATTTGTGCTTATGCCCAAGGTTTTCAATTAATGAAGCAAGCGGAGCAAGAGCATGATTGGGAACTGGATTTTGCCAGTATTGCAAAAATATGGCGAGCCGGTTGTATTATCCGTGCAGCATTTTTACAATCTATTACCGATGCTTTTAAACGTAATGCGAAGTTAGAAAATTTAATGCTAGATGCATTCTTTGTTGATCAGTTAAATGCTCATCAATTAAATTGGCGTAAAACTGTTGCAGAAACCGCTTTAATGGGAATTTCAACCAGTGCAATAAGTTCATCGTTAACCTATTATGATGCTATGCGTACCGCTGTTCTTCCTGCAAATTTATTACAGGCACAAAGAGACTTTTTTGGTGCTCATACTTTTGAACGGGTTGATCAAACACCAGGAAAGAAATTTCACGTTGAATGGTCAGACCCTGAGCGTGAAATGATCGAATTTGGTCATTCAAAATAAAAAGGTGAAAATATATGTCTAAAGACCCTTATCAAGATAAGTTAACACCCGAGGCCTTTCGAGTATGTCGCTTGGCTGCCACAGAGCAACCGTTCAGTGGCGAGTATAACGATCATTGGCTAGCCGGTGTTTATCATTGTGCCTGTTGTGAAAAGGAGCTCTTTTCTTCAACGGATAAATTTCAATCGGGTTGTGGTTGGCCAAGTTTTTCTGCCGCTATTAGCCCAAATGTCGCCTACATTGAAGATGACAGCCTTGGAATGATGCGTACAGAAATCACTTGCAGTACGTGTGACTCTCATCTTGGTCATGTATTTGATGACGGCCCACAACCCAGCGGTAAACGTTATTGTGTTAATTCATTAAGTTTACAGTTTAGCGCACTTTAAAAAGACAAGGTTTAATCTCTTGATTAAACCTAAACCTTTGGTGACTCAAAGGTTCCTGCTTCAATTTTATCTAAGGTTATATTGGCAATTTTATCTAATAATGTTTTATTTAATTTATAACCTACAACATAATTATTTAAAGACTTTTCAGTCACTTCTTTATTTTCTGGCGAATGTAAACGTAAAATTCTTAACCAAAGATAAGCTTTTTTAACATCTTGCTTTTCTATAAATATCGTTGCTATTGACTGAAAGATTTCTGCATTTATTTTCTGATCTGGCTGGTATAATTGCAAAGCTCGATAAAGTAACGTTAAGGTCTTTTTAGGATCTTTTTTTGTATAATGCGTTGCTAAGTTATATTGCGACCTTGAATTTTCAAGGGCTTTTGTCCCTTCTTGTGCTAAAAATTTATTTAAAGATTCTTCGTTGATATATCTCGACCAGTGATAGTAGAGCAGGTGAGGGTGATCTGAGGTTATTGTTTCTTTTGATATTTCTTTGATACGATTCTGTGCTTGAATTGCGTTATCAACTCTCATCGTTTGTTTATGTTTTAATTTAATATGCTCAATTTTTGAGGCATGAACCATACATTGTGCATAATCTTCGTAAGCAATGAGTTGATGATATTTATGTAGATCTGAACTAGCCAATTTTTCCTCTAAATTAGAAAAACCCACCGTAATACGTTCTCGTTTACACCATGAGTCTTCTTGAAATTCATTACAGATTTCAGAATTACTTTCACAAAGTTCAGCAAAGTTTGGCTTGCTATCACAAGCGGTTAATAAAAAAATTAGTGAGAAGTAGGCTATTATTGTCTTCATTTTTGTCCCATATTTGAGCGTGATATTATGTGTAACTAGTGGCGAAAGTTTTCAGGTTCGATTACAATAGTGCCGCAATTAATTATTATTGTTATTAGTGCTAATATTAATAATAACTCATCGTTCAATTGACTGAAATAAAAAGGTTTACGCAATGACTTCTCATCTTGAGGAACAATACCAAGCTAGCTGGCAAGAACGCCAAACATTTGCTGAAAATATGCAACCTATTATAGGGCAACTTTTCAGAAACAAAGGTCTCGAAGTATCTATTTATGGTCGTCCATTAGTTAATGCTTCTGCAATTGATATCATTAAAGCACATAAATCTGTTGCGCTACATGAAGACAGTAAATTACGTTTACGTGAAAGCTTTCCTTTTATTGATGCATTAAGACACATGGATTTAGCGCCAGCACGTATTGATGTCGGTAAATTGGCCTACCGTTATTTATTTCTTGGTAAAGCTAATGGTCTGTCAATTGAGCAGTTTTTAGAAAAAGAATTAGTATCAATTAATAAAAATACTGACCCACAAAAGTCTAAAGATGTTGTTCTTTATGGTTTTGGTCGTATCGGTCGCTTATTAGCGCGCCTGTTAATTGAACGCGCAGGACCCTGCTCGACATTAAATTTACGTGCTATTGTTATTCGCCCAAGTGGTAAAGGTGATTTAGCAAAACGTGCCAGCCTATTACGTCGTGATTCAGTGCATGGTGCTTTTAACGGTAGTATTACTATCGATGAAGAAAATAGTGTCATTAAAGCTAATGGTGCATTTATTCAAGTCATCTACGCAAAAAATCCTAGCGAAATCGACTATACCCAATATGGTATTAATGACGCTTTAGTTGTTGATAACACCGGTGTATGGAGTGACGAAGAAGGTCTAGGACAACATTTACAATCAAAAGGTGTTGCTAAGGTATTGTTAACAGCACCCGCTAAAGGTGATATTAAAAATATCGTTTATGGCGTGAATCAAGATATGATTTTAGCGGATGACAAAATTGTTTCTGCAGCAAGTTGTACCACTAACGCTATTACACCTGTGTTAAAAGCCATTAACGATGAGTTCGGTATTAAGAATGGTCACGTTGAAACGGTTCATTCATATACTAACGATCAAAACTTAATTGATAACTACCACCCGGCTCCTCGTCGTGGTCGTAGTGCACCATTAAATATGGTTATTAGTACAACGGGTGCTGCTAAAGCGGTTGCTAAAGCATTACCTGAATTGAAAGGTTTGTTAACGGGTAATGCGATTCGTGTACCGACACCAAATGTTTCAATGGCTATCATGAATTTGAATTTGAAAAAATCAACGGATAAAGAAGCGTTAAACGATTACTTACGTAATATTTCGTTAAATTCTAAGTTACAAAATCAAGTAGATTATACGGCTTCAACTGAAATCGTCTCTACTGACTTGGTTGGCTCTCGATACGCTGGAGTTGTTGACTCTCAAGCAACGATTGTTGATGGCGATCGCGCTGTATTGTATGTATGGTATGACAATGAATTTGGTTACAGCTGTCAGGTAGTTAGAGTAATGCTAGAAATGTCAGGTATTCAGGTACCAACATTACCCGTTAATTAGTCTATAAGTTGATAACATTGTTGGTGTGAGTTGATGCCAACAATTTATAGCGAAAAAAAAGTCGCACTTTATTTATATCGTGCGGCTTTTTAGTTTACACGGGAAGATTATTTTCCAGCGTTAGCTATTATAGCTCTCGCCATTTCATCAGCTACTTTACCTGTTGGTAAATTTTTCTCGTTCGCTGTTACAAAAACATTCATTAGTGTGTGATAAATATTTTCGACCAAACTTGTCGCCTTATCAGCACAATAAGGTTCAGGATAAATTTCAAGGGCAACATTTATAATTCCCCCAGCGTTAATAACGTAGTCAGGGGCATACAAAATACCCTTGTCTAAAAGGATTTGGTCATGACGACTTTCTGCAAGTTGGTTATTAGCACAACCGGCAATGATCACCGCTTTAAGCTCTGCAATACTATCGTCATTAATTGACGCGCCTAACGCACAAGGTGAAAATACTTCAACATCTTGTTTGTAAATATCGTCTAAGCTAACAACTGTTGCATCTAACTCGGTAACGGCTTTATCTAAAATTTCTTGGTTAATATCAGTGACGATTAATTTCGCACCCGCAGCATGAAGTCGTTCACAAAGTGAATAACCAACACTACCAAGCCCTTGAACAGCGACTTTAATACCGGTTAAATCATCAGATCCCAATTTAAACTTAACCGCGGCTTTAATACCTAAAAAAGTACCTAGCGCAGTGAAGGGGCCTGGATTACCACTTTTTCCTTCAAGACCCGACACATAGTCGGTAACTTGATTAACAATAGCCATATCACCAGTAGTAATATTGACATCTTCAGCGGTGTAATAACGGCCACCTAGATTATTAACGGCTTTGCCATAGGCTTTGAATAAATCGTCTGACTTTAAGTGTCTAGGATTACCAATAATAACCCCTTTACCACCGCCAAGTTTTAACCCAGCCATAGCATTTTTGTAGGTCATGCCTTTTGATAAACGTAAAACATCTTTTAATGCTGCTTCATCATTTACATAATCCCAAAAACGACAGCCACCTGCCGCTGGTCCAAGTGCAGTACTGTGTACTGCTATGATAGCTTTTAAGCCTGTTGCATCATCGCTGCAATAAACAACTTGTTCATGATTGTCGAAATCTACTAAATCAAAAATTGCCACTTCTAAATCTCCACGTAAAAAGTTTTGTTAACATTCTTTTTACTTCTGTAATAAGAGTTGTATTGTTTCGATGCGCACAATACCACTTAGCCTAATATTGCGCTAGCCGTCAGATCAAAATATAACGGTCACTATCTTAGGGTAAATGTATAGAATAAAGCACAAAATTTAATAATAGTGGTAAAAGGATAAAAGGAGTGACTCATTAATAGAGTAGGAATTAATAAACTAGTGATTAAAAGCGAAGCGGGTCGATTTTTTTATATTCTCAACAGCACAGGTCATACGCTGTCTTGGCATACCTGCTTCCATAAATACCGCGCCAGCACTGATAAAGTTAAATTTTCTAAAATATTCAACATCATCAAGTGGACTATAAATAAAGACTTCATCAAGTTTGAGATCTTTAGCAATCGCCAGTAAACCTTTGACAACAACTATGTCGATGTTTCTTTTTCTAAAAGACATCAATACAGCGATGCGAGAAATTTCCCCCGTAGACAATATACGGCCCGTTGCAACGGGCTCTTGAGTAATATCATCACAAACCAAGACATGAAATGCATAGTGATCTTTTCGGTCAAACTCTATTTTTCGTGGAATACGCCATTCACAAATAAAAACTTTCTCGCGGACATCTCTTAATAATGATGCCGCTTGTTCCCAATTTACTCTACTGACGCTGAACGACATTATGAATATTACACTCGTTGTTATTCTATATACCAAAAGCCCATATTTAGAACATTAGTCAATAATTGTTCATTTTTCAAATTTGTTAGTAAACTTTTTACTGTTTGAGTGGTCAAAGTTTGCTGTTTTGTTAAGTATGTCGCTAATGTGATTGTTTCTTTATCAATTAAAAAACTTTCCCCATTAATATATAAAAAACTTGTTTCGTTGGGCGCTTGCTCTTGAGGTTGAAGAGGAACAATTAAGCTTTTTATTCCTGAAACAGGCACTAAGGTATTTTCTGCTTCAGCCAGAATATCGGTAAGTTGTTCGCTGTCGATAGGAGTGACCGGCATTAATATTTCTAAAGCATGGTGGTTCTGTGTAAGATATTTACCGATAAAAGGAATAAATAACTTATCGTCATCAAGTTGTGCTTTCATGAACGTCTTTAATTTTTCGATATCCATGTGTTCAAGTTGTTCGGGCTGACTGGTTAGTGCGCGTTCATTATCAGGAAAGCGTGTTTCTCCAAGGTTTTCATCTATTAATTTATCAGCAAAACCAGACCATAATTCTTGATTGTTTGGTGCCTGAAAACCAATAGAAAAATTCATCGAATTTTCTAATGACACGCCATTGTGAGGATGATTCGGTGGAATATAAAGTAAATCACCCGCTTCGGTTATTTCGTCGATAACAGCAACAAAACTAGAAACTTGTTTTAAATCAGGATGAGGTAATAGCTGCTTTAGTGAACTATCAGGTGCACCAACTTGCCAGCGACGCTTTCCTTCACCTTGTACAATAAAGACATCGTACTGGTCTAAATGAGCACCAACACCGCCATTGGGTGTAGAAAAGCTAACCATTACATCATCAATACGCCATTGTGGAATAAAATTAACGGCTGCTAGTAATGATTGGGTATCGCGAGACCAATTATTTACCGCCTGCACCAGTAGCGTCCAGTTCTGTTCGCCAAACTTGTCGAATGAATCAAAAGGACCTTGCTCTACTTGCCATTCACCATTATTACAGGCAATAATACGCGATTCAATTTCGCTTTCCATCGCGAGGCCAGCAAGTTCGTTGGCATCAATTGGGTCGGTGAAGTCTTTGAACGCACCTTTTATTAATAACGGTTTTTTTTGCCAATATTCTTTTAAAAACTGCTCAGGCGTTAGTTCGCCCCAATGGATTTTTTGCATTGCGTGTTACTCTCTATTTTACTACGGTTAATTGGCGTGCATAAATGCACTAATCCCATCATAAATCAGGGCGTTGCTGAAAAGCCAAGACATATACGTTTATTGGCATCCATGCCATCACGTCATACCGTTCATCCTGAACATATACGTTCATTGGCATCCATGCCATCACGTCATGCTATTGCGTTCATCCTGAACATATACGTTCAGTGGCATCCATGCCATCACGTCATGCTATTGCGTTCATCCTGAATATATACGTTCATTGGCATCCGTGCCATCACGTCATGCTATTGCGTTCATCCTGAACATATACGTTCATTGGCATCCATGCCATCACGTTATACCGTTCATCCTGAACATAAAAAGGAACCGCGAGGTTCCTTTTTATTAGCATACGTTTAGATAAAACTAATCTAATTCGTTAATAAATTCTACTGCGCGACCTATATAACTCGCGGGTGTCATTTCACATAACTGTGCTTTAGCTGCATCAGGTAATTCAAGTGTCATAATGAAAGCGCGCATTGAGTCGCCATTGACGCGCTTACCGCGAGTTAGCTCTTTTAATTTTTCGTATGGCTTTTCGATACCATAACGACGCATTACTGTTTGTACGGGTTCAGCTAAAACTTCCCAGTTGCTGTCTAATTCAGCCGCTAGATTTGCTTCATTTACTTGTAACTTACTAATACCTTTTAATGTAGCACCGTAAGCTATCATCGCATGAGCAAAACCAACACCTAAGTTACGTAAAACTGTTGAATCTGTTAAGTCACGTTGCCAGCGAGAAATCGGTAATTTTTGCGCCAAGTGGGTAAATAATGCATTAGCAATGCCTAAGTTACCTTCAGAATTTTCAAAGTCAATTGGGTTAACTTTATGTGGCATTGTTGATGAACCAATTTCACCTGCAATGGTTTTTTGCTTAAAGTGACCCATCGCGATGTAACCCCAAATATCACGATCAAAATCGATTAAGATGGTGTTAAAGCGGGCAATGGCATCAAATAACTCGGCAATGTAATCATGTGGTTCAATTTGAGTCGTAAAGGGATTAAACGATAAACCTAATGAAGTAACAAATTCATTAGCAAATTCATGCCAATTAACTTCAGGGTAAGCTGATAGGTGTGCATTGTAATTGCCAACAGCACCATTGATCTTACCTAATAATTCAACATCAGCAATTTGGGCACGTTGACGTTTAAGACGAATATAAACGTTGGCCATTTCTTTACCCAAAGTACTTGGAGAAGCAGGTTGACCGTGAGTACGACACATCATTGGAATAGTTTTGTATTCAATTGCTAGCGCTTTAATTGCCGCTAATATTTTATCCATTTCTGGTAATAAAACGTCGGTACGACAGTCATTTAACATTAAACCGTGCGAAAGGTTGTTAATATCTTCAGATGTACAAGCAAAATGAATAAACTCAGTCACTGCGTTTAATTCAGCATGATCAGCAATTTTTTCTTTTAAGAAATACTCAACCGCTTTTACATCATGATTAGTGGTCGCTTCAATGTCTTTAATGCGCTGTGCGTCTACTTCACTGAAGTTATCAACAATCGCATTTAATGTTGCCGTAGCGTCACTGCTAAAAGCCGGAACTTCTGCAATTTCTGTCGTTGCTGCAAGTTTTTGTAACCAACGAACTTCAACGGTAACACGGTATTTTATTAAACCAAATTCACTGAATATAGGGCGTAATGACTTAACTTTGCTGCCATAACGACCATCTACTGGAGATATTGCACTTAATGCTGAAAGTTCCATAGGGTTTTCCTAATATTTAAAGTAAAGTTAAAAACTAATTTTGAATTTTTTTAACAAGCTTTGAGCAGCTGCTCGGCACATTCAACCAATTTTGAACGTGAAAATAAAATACTTCGGCGTTGTCCACCGACCTGTCGCCATAAAACACTTGAGCGAATACCAGCCAATAACAAGGCACGTATCTTATGTTGATTGACTGATTGCTTTAATATAGCGGGCTCGCCTGCTACCTGAATAGGTGTTCCAAGTGGGCTGATCAAATCGCTATAAATTGACGCTAAGCTCGAAACGAGTGTTTCACTGGTAATGTCATAATGTGCTAATTGACGTTGGCTTTGGCTAATTCGTTCACCGAGCGCATTCATTTTATCGCTATATTTGCTTAAACGACGCTCTAAACCCAGTAAGCTCACCACATAACGGGTGATCTCAGGATCTTTGTTAGTTGATTTATTGCCTAAATGGTTAACTAGTGTTGTTAATCCTATTTTTAAATGACTCATTTCACCACCATAAACTTCCATGGTGTTTTTAGGCGATGTGATCATGACACTATTAAGTAATAAGGCGAGTTCGTCTTCGTCTATTTGGCCACTACGAGATATTTTTTGCACCCAATAAGCGACTTGACAAACCGCGGCAAGTGTAAGGGTTTGTTCATTTATACTGTTCATAACTATTAACTGCTCAACTAATTTTCGTTACAACTTAACGGATAAGTGTGTTGATGATACCGCCACCAAGACAAATATTATCTTGATAAAAAACTACAGATTGTCCCGGCGTTACTGAACTTTGTGCTTCATCAAACATAACTAAATATTCACCATCGCTCATCGGAGACAGATGACAAGGGACATCATCTTGGCGATAGCGGGTTTTAACGGTACATTTTATTGGCATATCAAGAGGTTTGCGGTTCACTAAATGTAATTGATTACCGATTAAACCTTTAGAAAATAAACGAGGGTGATTATGACCTTGACCAACAATTAAAACATTGCGCAATAAATCTTTTTCAACAACGTACCAAGGCTCTTCTCCGGCATTAGCTAAACCGCCTATGCGAAGGCCTTTGCGCTGACCTAGCGTGTGGTACATTAAACCGTCGTGTTCGCCAATGACATCGCCTTCAGCGGATTCAATTTTACCTGGCTGCGCGGGTAAGTATTGACCTAAGAAATCTTTGAACTTACGCTCACCAATAAAACAAATACCCGTGCTGTCTTTTTTATTATGAGTAATTAAGTCAGCCTGTTCGGCAATAGCGCGTACTGCAGGCTTTTCGATATTACCCACAGGGAATAATGTCCGTCCCACTTGCTCATCACTTAGCGTATATAAAAAGTAACTTTGATCTTTATTACTGTCTAAACCACGTAACATAGACCACTGACCATCGATAAACTCGCGCTGAACATAGTGTCCGGTGGCAATATAGTCGGCATTTAAGTCTTCACAAGCAAACTCTAAGAAGGCTTTAAATTTGATTTCTTTGTTACACATAATATCAGGGTTCGGCGTGCGACCTGCTTTATATTCAGCTAAGAAATACTCAAAAACATTATCCCAGTATTCTGTTGCGAAATTAATGGTGTGTAACTTTATACCGAGTTTGTCACAAACAAGTTGTGCATCTTCGAGGTCTTGTGCCGCTGCACAGTATTCATCGGTATCGTCTTCTTCCCAATTTTTCATGAACAGGCCTTCAACTTGGTAACCTTGTTCAATCAATAAGTGTGCAGAAACAGAGGAGTCAACACCGCCAGACATACCAACAATTACTTTGGTGTCGCGTGGTGCTTTACTTATAGGCGCGGTGTTTTGGTTTTCAGCGCTCGATGATACTTGTGATGACATTAAAACTACAAATCTAGAGAAAAAGGCGAAAAATTATAGCATGTCAGGATTTAGGGGCATAGATTAAAGATTGGATTTTAATGAAGATAATGATATTTTTTTTCCATTTTTCAAAACAGCTAAGTAATCCTCAATACATTCTAAGACCAGCGTGCTGCGTAATTGTGCAGATTTTGCTTTTATTTCATCAAATGACAGCCAATGGGTGGCAATAATCTCATCATCTTGTGGGCTACCCTGCAGAAATTCATCAAGTTCAATAACAAAACAAAATCTAAGGTAATAAAGATTAATGTCTGGGCGATAAAAGTAATAAATACCTGAAACGTAATTAGGCGACAGTGCTAAGCCTGTTTCTTCCAGAACTTCTCGTTCAATGGCACTGATTAAGTTTTCATTCGCCTCTAAATGTCCAGCAGGCTGGTTAAAGACTTTTTTACCTTTTTCAATTTCTTCAACCAATAAAAATTGATTTTGATGAACAATAATAGCTGCCACGGTAGCGTTGGGCTTAAATTGATTTTCGCCATGGTCATTACCGGCAGTGTTAACAGCTAGTGTCATATTCTTATTCACTTTTAAGTTGTTGGTAATGGCCATTTTCGATACCGTCAAGGGTGTATTGACCAATGCTGTAACGGATAAGTCGTAGCGTTGGAAAATTAATAGCCGCGGTCATTCTGCGGACCTGCCGGTTCTTTCCTTCGGTAATCGCGATACTGAGCCATGTCGTGGGAATATTCGCTCGCTCGCGTATTGGCGGGTTACGTGGCCAAAGGTCTGGTTCACTGATCACTTTTACTCTGGCTGGTAACGTTTGGCCATCTTTTAGTTCGACACCCTTTCGAAGTTTTTGTAAATCAGCTTCCTGTGGCACACCCTCAACTTGTGCCCAATAGGTTTTTTCTGTTTTTTCGGTTGGGTTAGCCAGTTTGTGCTGCAATTTCCCGTCATTGGTCAGCAACAACAAGCCTTCACTGTCTCGGTCTAAACGCCCAGCGGCATAAACGTCTTTAACTGGAATAAAATCTTTTAAGGTTTTACGCTGCTGATCATCCGTAAATTGCGACAGTACATCAAAGGGTTTATTGAAAAGTACTAACACACGATCTGCTGGAGCAGGGCGAGGCTTAACGTCTTTTAATGAGCGACTCTTTGATAATCGACGATTAGTTGAGCTTGACGCTTTTGGACGCTTAGTGAGGTTAGTCAAAGTTTATCCTTTTGAAATAATTTGATAGGGCGGTAAAGAATCAAGTAATTGCTTACCATAACGTTTAGTTACTAAACGTTTATCCATTAAAGTAATGATACCGGTATCTTTCTCATTTCGCAGTAATCGTCCTGTCGCTTGAATAAGTTTTTTGGATGTTTCTGGCACTGAAATCGACATAAAAGGATTGCCGCCTTTAGCGGTAATGTATTCAGCTTGTGCTTCTTCAACGGGTGATGTTGGCACAGAGAAGGGTAATTTGGTAATAATCAAATTCGTTAAATATTTACCAGGTAAATCTAGACCCTCAGAAAAACTTTGTGTGCCAAAAATTATACTGGTTTTATCTTCATCACAGCGTTTTCTATGGGCCTCTATAATATGCTGACGTGACTGCTCACCCTGAACTAGAATCTCCATTTTGTCCTGCTCTCGTAAGGCTTTAGCTACTTGTTCCATTTGCCAATACGAAGAAAACAGCACTAAACAGGCTTTTTCTTGCTTAATTAACGCCGGTAACTCTTTAATTAATTCATCGGTGAACTGAGGGCTACTTGGCTCATTTTTCATTTTAGCGATAACTAGTTGCGCATTGTTTTGATAATCAAACGGTGAGTCGACTTTTTGATATTGAGTGCCATCATTCGTTTGTAAACCGACCTGACGGCGGAAATGCTCAAACGAATTTAATGCTAAAATAGTGGCTGAGCATAATACCGCCCCTTCACATTTTGACCAGAGAATATCTTCAAGGGTAAAGCCCACTTCAATAGGGGAAGCCGACACTAAAAAGTCACTACGTTTGCCCGTCAGTTTTTCGAACCACCTTGCCATTGGAGCGCCTTTCTCACTATCTGTTTTGGCATACATTTTCCATAGTGAGTTGAAATTTTCTAACCGTTGGATCATAAAACCAGCTTCTGCAAGTAAGGGCTCGGCAACAAACATTTTACACTCCCCGTCTTTCACTGACTCCATCAATAAATTATATAGCTTGTTGCAATGTCCTAAACATTTTTTACTGAGCTCTGCTAAATCTTTAGCTGAGTTTTTTAAGTTCGGTGGAACGATTCCGTTTTCAAAACGATATAATGCCGCCTCGTCATCACGAGAGAAACGGCTATTTTCTTTAGCTTTTTCATTGAAATATAACGCCTGATTGTTTTCGATAAAGCTCGCTACTTTTTGCATTTCCATTAATAAATCTTGGCAATCGTCCCCTAATTTTAACGAGGGTGAAATGGCCGAAGTCGACTTTATTAATTTTGCCATTTTATCGCCGGTTTCTTTTAACTTGGTTAGCCAATCAATGGCACCTTTAATGGCAACATTCGCACTTGAATGATCACGGGTTACTTTAGGCAGATGATGTGCTTCGTCAATAATGTAAAAAGTGTCTTCTGGTGAGGGTAAAATAACACCTCCACCAAGCTCTAAATCAGCCAGTAATAAACTATGGTTAATGACCAACACATCGGCAGACTCCATGGTTTCTCGAGCTTTATGAAAAGGGCAATGGGTGTGATCGGCTAAATGTTTTAAACAACTGTGTTTGTCACATTGAATTTGTTGCCATAAATGATGAGGGATAGGGTCTGCCCAAGAATCTAGATCGCCTTGCCATTTATTATCCGTTAACGCTTTATGTAAATGATGCAATAACTTTATATCCATGGCATCAGGTTTTTGCGCAAAGGTGAAACCGGCCTGAGGGGAATCGTCTTGACTGACAGCAAGCGCTAATTTTTGCCGACAAACATAGCGTTGGCGACCTTTGACTAAGGTGAAATTAAAATCTAAGCCTGAATGTTTCTTTAAGAAGGGTAAATCTTTGTCCACTAATTGTTCTTGTAGCGCAACTGTTGCAGTAGAAATACAGACCTTCTTTTGACGTGACATTGCTAATGGAATAGCGCCTAATGAATAAGCCAACGATTTACCCGTACCGGTACCTGCTTCTATGATAATAATTTTTCGCGCTTTATCGTATTCTCCCGCAAGAGTTTTAGCTATTTCGGCAATCAAAAAAGTTTGCTGTTTTCTTGGGTGAAAGTTTTCTAGATTTTCACCAATGGTTTTATACGATGTGCGAATTGCTACTTTAATTTTATCGCTTAGCATGCTGTTAGCCATTTAGGGTTCATTAGGTTATATACACATTTCAGTTAAATAGGCTGAATCCTGTATCTTCAAATAGGATGAGTATATACTGCTGTATATATTAACAGTTTATCGTTATCCGCAACGAATTAAAATAATTAATGTCATTAACTGTAGAAAAATTAACGCCTAGCTTGAATTATGGCTTTTTATTAACTCGTCAAGCCTATGATACCAAACAAGGTATTGAATTGTCTTTATGGATTAAAACCCTTAAAGGTGCTGTTAATGTTATTGTGCAAAATCAACAGGCATTATTTTTTGTTGAACAAACGCAGCAAGTTCGCGCGCAAAGTCTCCTGTCGGAGCAGCGAATAGTAACGGCTAAAGTTACCCCGCTTACGCTTAAAACCTTTAATCAACAACTTGTCAGTGGCTTTTATTTTTCAACGATGCGTGAATTCTATCGCGCACGCGATGTTTTAAAACAAGCCCAGATAAAATGTTACGAAGACGATTTTCGCCCCGATGAACGCTTTTTAATGGAGCGCTTTATTACCGCTGGTATTGAATTTATCCCTCGGTTAACAGCTTTATCGATAACCGAATCTGCCAAACAGTTTTTACAGACTAACTTTGCTACCTTTTATAGTGACAAATGCCGTGCAACGGATAAGACTCAGTTACTTGATGATATTGCGTTAACTATGGTATCACTTGATATTGAGTGTTCAATGGCAGGGGAGCTTTATTCTATTGGTTTACATTCGCATAAAATGTCTGATGGTAAGCCGATAAAATGTGTTTTGATGATCGGTGATCAAAAAAAGTTTTTAGCAAAAATAACACAGTCAAAGTTATCCGACGCTGAGGCGATAGAAATCGCAGAGCACATCGTTTGGCTTGACAATGAACAAGCGCTGCTAGCTGAGCTGATCGCTTGGATAAAAATCCACGATCCCGACATTTTTATTGGTTGGAACGTGATTAACTTTGATTTTAATTTGCTACAAAAACGCTGTGATATTTATAATATCCCATTTAATATCGGCCGCAATGATAAGTCTCCCCGCTGGCGAACACGTTCGGCAGGCGGTAGTCAAAATGAGCAAAAATTTATTGATGTCGCTGGCAGAGTGGTCCTTGATGGTATTGATTTACTAAAAAACGCGACTTATAACTTTCCAAGTTTTTCCCTTGATTTTGTTGCCAATGCCTTATTAGGTAAGGGGAAAAAGGTCGATGATGTTGACAATAGAATGCAAGAAATTAACAACAACTTTGCCAATGACAAGCTAGCTTTAGCCGCTTATAACCTTGAAGATTGCCATTTAGTTACCCTGATCTTTGAACAATCCTTGTTACTCGAATTCACGCGTTTGCGCGCCAAACTAACCGGTTTATCTATAGACCGTATTGGCGGCTCTGTGGCAGCGTTTACCAACTTATATTTACCTAAATTACACCGTAGTGGTTATATTGCGCCCAATATGGGCGATGGCTTGCAAGGGCTAATTTCTCCTGGTGGTTATGTGATGGACTCTATTCCGGGTTTATATAAAAATGTCTTAGTACTTGATTTTAAAAGTCTTTATCCCTCTATTATTCGAAGTTTTAATATTGATCCTATGGGCCTAATTGAAGGTTTACAATCACCTGAGACTAGTATAAAAGGTTTTGATGGTGCTTATTTCTCTAGGGATAAACATTTCTTACCTGACATTATTAATGAGCTGTGGTTAGAGCGTGATATCGCTAAAAAAGATAAAAATGCGGCATTGTCACAAGCAATAAAAATTATTATGAATTCGTTTTATGGAGTCTTAGGTTCAACGGGATGTCGATTTTTTGATCCTCGTTTATCCGGTTCAATCACTAAACGAAGCCATGAATTATTAATCACCACTAAAATGTGGCTAGAAGATGATGGTTATCAAGTCATTTATGGCGATACCGATTCTATTTTCGTCAGTGTTGACGATGATTTTAACCACCAGCAATGCCAAAAGCTGGGTAAAACCTTACAAGATAAAATTAATCTTAGGTGGCAAGCAACGCTTAAAAAAGAATTTGCGATAGAAAGCCAACTTGAAATTGAGTTTGAAACACATTTTAGCAAATTTTTGATGCCAACCATCAGAGGACAAGATGTCGGTACTAAGAAGCGTTATGCTGGCATTGTAGAAAAGAAGGGGTCATCAGAATTGATTTTTAAAGGCTTAGAAAGCGTCCGCACCGATTGGACTGAACTGGCTAAAACTTTTCAACGAGAGTTGTATTTAAAAATATTTAATGGCGAACCTTTTGCTGACTATGTACGCAATTTTGTTACTCAAACATCAGCAGGGCAATTAGATCATTTACTGGTGTATCGTAAACGCATTCGTAGGCAGTTAGATCATTATGTTAAAAACGTGCCTCCACATGTGAAAGCGGCACGTTTAGCCGATGATATAAACAAGATAAATAAGCAACCGTTAAAATATCAGCAACGTGGTTGGATAGAGTACTTGATCACGACTTCTGGACCGCAAGCAAAAGGTTATGTTAACGCGCCACTCGATTACCAGTTTTATATCGATCGGCAATTAGCGACCGTTGCTGATGCTATTTTACCTTTTGTCGGGAGTAGTTTCGAAAAATTAACCAGTGATCAAATGAACTTGTTTCAATAGCCTCTGCTGTTTTAATTAATATAAATAAATCGTGCATCATGCTTGGAAAGATCATAAGGTGACTTTATTGAGTTAGCTATTTAGATGGCTAAATGAATTTTATGTTTTAGGATGAAAGATCATGATCAACGATACCAAAATAGTCAATGCGGGACGAAAATCAAAATGGACACGTGGCGTTGTTAATCCCCCGGTAGAACGTGCATCAACCGTTGTTTTTAATACGGTTAAAGAAATGAATCACGCAACAGCAAATCGTGGTAATCAAGTACTTTTCTATGGCAGAAGGGGCACCTCAACGGCTTTTGCTTTCGCCGATGCTATGACTGATCTCGAAGGAGGCGCCGGTTGTGCCATTTATCCATCGGGTACTGCGGCGATCACTAATGCTATTCTTTCGTTTGTTAAAACCGGTGACCATATCCTTATGGTCGATACGGCTTATGAACCCACGCGTGATTTTTGCGATAAAATATTGATCAATATTGGCGTTGAAACGACTTATTACGATCCAACTATTGGCCGAGATATCGCTGGACTTATTAAAGAAAACACCCGACTTATTTTCTTAGAGTCTCCTGGCTCTATTACCATGGAAGTTCAAGATGTTCCCGGGATAGCTGAAGTTGCTCACCAGCATGGCTGTATGGTTATGCTCGATAATACTTGGGCTGCAGGGGTTAATTTTCAACCTTTTGATTATGGTGTCGATATTTCGATTCAAGCAGCGACTAAATATATCGTTGGTCATTCAGATGTGATGTTAGGTACGGCAATAGCCACTGAAGAATATTGGCCACAACTGCGTGAAAACAGTTACTTAATGGGGCAATGTACGTCACCTGACGATTTGTATTTGGCAATGCGTGGCATTCGTACCTTAGGTGTGCGTTTAAAACAACATCAAATTAGTGCGCTAAAAGTGGCTAATTGGTTAGCAACACGCGAAGAAGTTGATGTTATTCTTCATCCAGCATTTGAATCGTGTCCGGGCCATGAATATTTTAAGCGTGACTTTACTGGTGCTAACGGTTTGTTCTCATTTGTGTTAACCCGTGGTGATAAGCAATCACTTAATGCCTTACTTGATGGTATGGAACATTTTAAAATGGGCTATTCGTGGGGCGGCTTTGAAAGTTTAATTTTGGGTAATACCAATGTTGGGCGTTTGCGAACAGCGACAAAGTGGGATTATGAGTATCCATTAATTCGCCTGCATATAGGTTTAGAGGATGTTGATGACTTAATTGCTGACCTTGCTCGAGGCTTTGATCGATTGAATACTGCCTTAGAAAATAGAGCTTAAGCTTTACGCGTTAAACGTTTGGAATTTACATGCTGCTATGCACGACACAAAGGTTAACCATTAGGCACTTGAATGAGCAGGACCATAAATTTGTTCTGCAATTATTGAATGATGATGCTTTTATTAAAAACATAGGTGACAAAGGGGTTAGAGAGACCAAAGATGCAATTGCCTACTTAGTTAATGGTCCACTAGCAAGCTATAGCGAACAGGGCTTTGGGCTAAACTTAGTCGCTTTGAAAAGTGATAACACACCGATTGGACTTTGTGGTTTGTTAAAGCGGCCTGAATTGGAATTTCCTGACTTAGGTTATGCCTTGTTGCCTCAATACTGTTCGCAAGGCTTTGCTCGAGAAGCCTCATTAGCCATATTAAAAGCTGCTTATGACAATAAGTATGCAGTAAATGTTGTCGCGATCACCTCACTAGAAAATACTCCCTCTAACATGTTATTAAAAAAACTTGGTTTTTTATTTGAACAAACTATTGAGTTTTATGGCTCAACCAATAACCTTTATAAAGTGAGACTAGCTCCACTTTTTGAACAGTAACCAACTTTAAAGACAACAACGTTTAACACTAGGATATGGACTTAAGTGAAAATATCCTAGTGTTGCTAACTGTTTCTCAAGCCGTTTACATTAAGGTAAAGGACAAACCTCTAGCTCTTTTTGTTGATAATAATCAGCAGTTAGCCCGAGTAACTGTGGCACAGTCGCCGCAATTACCATAGAAGAGAAAGTGCCCACTAAAATCCCTGAAAATAGCGCAATAGAAAAGCCCGCTAAAGACTCCCCAGCAAAACCCCATACAGCCATAATAGTCACTAGGGTTGTTCCTGAGGTGATCATCGTTCGCACTAAGGTTGATTTAATGGCTTGATTGATCACTTCATCTATTGTGGCGTCATGGGTAGATTTCATTATTTCTCTGATTTTGTCACCGACAATAATAGAGTCGTTTAACGAGTAACCGACAATAGCTAATAAACTCGCTAATATTGTTAAATCAAAGGGGATACCAAACCATGCAAAAAGCCCCAGTACGATAAGTACATCATGAAAAAGCGCAATAACAGCACCCGCGGCTAAACGCCATTCAAATCTAAAAGACAAATACATTAAGATAACAATGATTGCGGTTAATAGTGCTAAGCCACCTTGGTTAATTAAGTCTTCTCCGACTTGGCTGCCAATGTAAATAGCATCTTGAGGGCTAATGTTTAGTTGATTTTTGTCAGCAAAATCAGATAGCCATGCCTTATCTTGTAAACTGACGTTATTATCTGCTTGTTGAACACTCCAATGAGTCCCTTGCTCTGCAGAGGTCAGTTTAAAGCTTTCTGGAAGATAGTTACTGAGTAAGTTATTCATCTTCTGTTGACTGAGTGATTTCTCGGTTGAAAATTCAGTTAAGTAACCACCGGTAAAATCTAAACCGAGTGCTAAACCTTTATTAAATAGTCCTAGAAGCGCTATAACAACAAAAATCATAGCTATAAAACAACCCACTAGGCGAAAAACACTTAATTTAGACGTGCTATTTATTTTAAAATTTTTCATACATTAACACCTAATAACTGAGCTTTATTTTTTCGAATGACAAGGTTTGTTAAACTTTTAGAAACAAAAACACCGGTGAACATACTGGTTAAAATACCTAAACACAAAATAAGGGCAAAGCCTTTTACTGTGCCGTTGCCTATGGTGTATAAAATAATACCAGTGATCATCGTGGTTACATTGGCATCAAGAATCGTTGAAAATGCACTTTTATAGCCTTGTTCAACAGCAGATAACACTCTATGTCCACGTTTTAACTCTTCTTTTATCCGCTCAAAGATAAGTACATTGGTATCTACAGCCATACCAACTGTCAATACTAAACCAGCAATACCCGGAAGTGTTAGTACGGCCCCAGGGAGTAACGACATCAACCCTAGTAAGCTTATTAAGTTTAATGTTAACGCTACATTAGCGATAAGCCCCAAAGTTCTATACCAAAAAACCATGAATAACAAAGTAAATCCCATGCCTATACTCAGTGCTTTTATACCATTTTTGATATTATTTTCGCCGAGTGTCGCTTCAATGGTGCGCTGTTTTACTATAGTTACTGGCGCTGTTAGCGAGCCTGCTCGTAATAATAATGACAGTTCTTGTGCCGCATGTTGGCTGGGCATGTTGGTAATACTAAACTGTGAACCTAAGTGTTGTTGAATGGTGGCAACATTAATTATTTTACTTTTTTTGACCATTTGATCATCAGCATCTCGATAAAACTCAGAAAACACCGTCACCATAGCATTACCAATATTTTGCTTAGAAAATTGCGACATCTTCTTACCACCTAAGGCATCTAAGGTGAGGTTGACTAAAGGCATGCTCATTTGATCTTGTCCTGCGCGGGCATTTTCAATATTACTACCTGAAAAAACCACCTGGCTGTTTAAGGTAAACGTTCTGCCATGTTCGTCCGCCATACGTAATATACCTGCTGCATTTGAGTTTTCAGCAAGCTGATAAAAATCAAGTGATGCCGTGGCACCTATAATACGTTTTGCTTCCTCGGGATCATGAACACCAGGCAACTCAATACGAATATGGTTTTTACCTTGTTGAAGTGTTACTGCTTCGGTTATACCCAGCTCAGCTATTCTTCCACGCATCGTTTTTAATGTTTGCTGCATCGTTTCTTGGCGAAATTGAGCTGTTTTTTGCGAGGAGTAGGACAAGATCACTTGGCCATTTTGATTTTTTTGTTGAGATAAATCAGGGTAGGCTGCTTTTATTTGTGTGAAAAGTATAGCCATTTTACTTTTGTCAGCGTTAGAAAAATTCACCGAAAGGTTTTGATTGTCCGCTTCACTAGTAAGATCAATCTTATGTTGAACAACACTAACGCCTCGAATACGTTCTTCCATAGCAAGGGTTTTTATTGCTAATGCGATGTTTTTAAGACGGTCAAATAAAGCTTGTTTTGTATCAACATCTAGTACAAATAATACTCCACCACTTAAATCTAAACCTAATTTTATTGGCTTAGCGTCGAATGATTGCAACCATGAGGGTACGCCACTTATCATCGAGGTCTCAACACGATAATGGTTAAACGTATTGGATAAACGTGCGTTAACTGACGCTATGTCGGTTGTATTACTGAGTGTTATTGACGTTGTTTTATCAATAGTATGAATTTTATCAAGGGTTAAGTTGTTCTTATTCAATAAACCTTTAAGCTCACTAGTCGTTAGTTGTTGCACGTTCGCATTAATAGGTGAGAGTACAATTGTTAGTTTATCTTTATATAAGTTGGGTAGGGCATTTACTAATAAAAAAACTAAGGTGAATATAATTAATAGGTTTTGCCATGTAAAGTAACGATATGGCTTTTTTCTAGGTGAATTCATCATAAAATCTCGAAATTTTGCTACCTTTACTCTCTAAATTTTAGAAAAGCGCATGCAACAAGGGTCACTGTTAAAACAGTGACGGGAAAAAGGAAAAAATAAGTCAATAATGGTTAGATGATGAATCTATGAATGATAAGTCAGGCGAGCTGTGTATAACGTATTGCCATCTTTCCAACCAGCAAGTCGAGAAGAGCTTGAACGATGACGGAGTTGTTCATACCAATTAAGTTTAGCAGGAGGGTTTGCAAGATTTTTAAATAAACTTGCAGAGAGTTTTAGTGTAAAAAACTCAGTAACGAGAAGATAGCTTGGCGTAGTTTGTATTTCATTAATAAATAAAGAGGCGGAAATTAGATTCAAGCGCGGTAAGTTAACCACATCATCGGGTGTAATATTATCTATTAATACCGAAAAGTTTGATGTCGGGTGCGAGTGACTTTTTCCAATGGTCGGTAGACTAGAAAAAGTTAAATCGCTATTAGCTGAATTTTCAACAGGTAAAGCATTAGCCGTGGCAGCTAAGACAAATAAAAACAGGGTTATTGAAAAAGTACGCCACATAAGAAAAGTAAATTAATTATTAATACTGCTTATGTATGGCAAAATATTTGTTTTTCAAGTGTAGATGTAAAATAAATTGACTAAAGTAGCATTGATTATTGTCGAAAAATCATCATTATTGCCAACATTATCGATATATTGTTTTTAAGGCATTTTCTATTGGTATTGTCCGATTAACACTGCTAAGTTGTCGATGGGTTACCCATCTAGGAGTCTAGCCAGCGAGTTAGACATACACAATGAAAATAAATTCTAAGCGGTGCAATGACTGTACTTTTTAGTATTGAAGTAAAGAGAAATGACTATGTTCTACCAAACCGACGACGTTCGCATCAGTAAAATCAAAGAATTATTACCTCCAATCGCACTTATTGAGCGATTTCCAGCTTCTCAAGAAGCATCTAAGTCGGTATTTTCTGCACGTAAAGCCATTAGTAACATTTTTAATAATAAAGATGATCGCTTGCTCGTTGTCATTGGTCCTTGTTCAATACATGACACCGATGCAGCATTAGAATATGGCCAGCGACTAGTTAAACTGCGTAAAAAGTATGAAGACACGCTTGAAATTGTTATGCGAGTTTATTTTGAAAAGCCAAGAACAACGGTGGGTTGGAAGGGCTTAATTAATGACCCTTACATGGATAACACCTTTAAGCTTAATGACGGTCTTCGTATTGGCCGTAAATTATTACTCGACCTCAATGATATGGGAATGCCGACAGCGGGTGAGTTTTTAGACATGATAACGCCACAGTATATGGCTGATTTTATGTGTTGGGGAGCAATCGGGGCTCGTACTACTGAAAGCCAAGTTCATCGAGAACTCGCCTCAGGCTTATCTTGTCCAGTCGGATTTAAAAATGGTACAGATGGCACCATTAAAGTGGCTATAGATGCAATTGGCGCGGCAAGTGCTTCTCATCATTTTTTGTCGGTCACTAAATATGGTCATTCTGCTATTGTACAAACAACGGGCAATAAAGATTGTCATATTATTTTACGAGGCGGTAAAGCGACAAATTTTGACGCAGACAGTGTAAAAGTTGTGACTGAGCAATTAGACAAGTCTTCACTTAATACTAAGATCATGATTGACTTTAGTCATGCTAACAGCAGTAAAAAGTTTAAAAATCAAATGCTCGTTTGTGATGATGTTTGTCAGCAAATTAGTGGCGGGAATGACAATATTTTTGGTGTTATGGTTGAAAGTCACTTAGTAGAAGGTCGCCAAGACCTGGTTGACGGAGAAGTGGCAACATATGGTCAAAGTATTACCGATGCTTGTATTGGCTGGTCTGATACAGAAGTCTTGTTGGCACAACTGAGTGAGTCAGTCGTTACTCGCAGAACTTAAGTTTATTTTCACCCCTTCTTTAGGTGTATTAGTAAAGCCAATCAATTTTGATTGGCTTTTTTATTTGTAAACTCAATGCCGAGCGCTGATGTTATTGCCACTGTTTTAAACAAAATAACACTCGCATTTTGTTAGCTGTGCCTTTATGGTATTGAAAAATAATCACTAGCAGGCGTTAATTTGTTAAACATCCATCGACTATCTATTCTCACGCAATTCGAATTGAAGCGTATTTTTAATACTAAAAATGGCTTGATCGCCTTAACAGCATTTTGTGCTGTTTGGTTCATACTTTTGACTTATGTGATCAGTTCAGCCACTGAACTGGTTTTTTCCGATGGATTTAAGGTGGCAGCAAGTGCTTTATTTGGCTCATTGGGAGTAAGTGCTTTGTTGAAATGGCCCGTTGCTGAATTTTCTATTTATTGGTTAGTCGCAGTTTATTCATTTCCAATATTCACTTTTTTAGTCAGTAGTGATCAAACATGTTCCGACCGTGCTCGCGGAACGCTTCGTTTTATTACCTTAAGAGCCTCGCGTAGTGAAATATTGCTAGGACGATTTTTAGGTCAATTCCTTACACTTGTTAGCCTTATATTACTAACGTTAGTGGCATGTGTTATTTTAGCCACTTTTCGTGATAATGCTTTGTTTTTATCGGCTTTAAAACAAGCTGCAGTTTTGTTTATTGAATTAGCAATTATAATTTTACCTTTCATTGCTCTGATGTCATTTTTTAATAGTATTTTATCCTCAGCAAAAATGAGTATTGTTGCTGGTATTTTGTTTTATACCATAGGAGCACTAGTGATAGGTTTTATTCAATTTCAATTAGACAGTGGACTTTTTCTTAACTTTATTTTTCCAGGTACACAAATTAGCAGTGTAGTTTCATTAGATGGACTCGATTTTTACCATTATTTAATTCCTATATTACAAACGATTGTCTTGTTATTTGTTGCGGATAAACTACTAAAGAGGGCATCAATATGAGTTTACTTAATAGCCAATCTGCGCCATTAATTCAAGTTGATAATCTTTCAAAATCATTTGGCGATCATCTAGCTTTAGACAAAGTATCATTCAGTATAGAAAAAGGGCAACCCATTGCTTTAGTTGGACCCAATGGTGCAGGTAAAACAACTTTATTTAGCCTTTTATGTGGTTATCTGTTGCCCAGTAGCGGGACTATCACTATTGCAGGATTGAGGGCTGGAGACGCCAACCTATTTGGCAGATTAGCGGCTTTACCACAAGATGCTCAATTCGACCCACGTTTTTCTATCGCACATCAATTAACCTTTTATGCTCAACTGCAAGGTCTAACTCGCAAGAATGCACAAAAAGAAGCACAAAGAACGTTAGAGCTTGTTGGCTTGGCTGACACGCTAAAAGCCAAGCCTGATGAGTTATCACATGGTATGCGTAAACGTGTTGCTATTGCCCAAACGTTAATTGGCTCGCCAGAAATAGTTATGTTGGATGAAGCGACAGCGGGACTTGATCCCATAAATGCACGAGAAGTTCGTCAGCTCGTTGCTTCATTATCATCAGAGATTACCTTTATTTTAAGTTCTCATGATTTGAGTGAACTAGAGCGGTTATGTAGCCAAGTCTTATATATAGAGAAGGGACAATTAAAACAACATCAATACTTGCAAAGCGAAGAGCAGCAAGGTTTCTTAACGATTAGAATGAGGAAGGCGTACGATAACTTTTTACCTTTAATGGCTGGCGTTGCCGATGTTCAGCATATTGAACAGACACAAAACAATGAGTTTTTAATCACTACCGGTCTCGTTTCTCCTGAAAGCGAACCGTTAGATTTACAAATATTAAAGCTTTGTCATCAACACAAATGGCAATATTCACAATTAACTAACGGTAAAACTTTAGAAAATAGATTATTCTAGATTTTATCAGCAGGAATGAACTCACCATCAAGGTCGACACGCTTTTGTGTTCGGCCATTGTTTTGTGAAGCCAACCAGTCAAGGTAATCATCAATCGGCATTGGTTTTGCGTAGTAATAGCCTTGCCCAATATCGCAGCCAAAACCACGTAATGTGTCTTCATCTTCTTGGCTATTAATACCTTCAGCAACAACTTCTAACCCTAAACCCTTTGCCATTTTAACGGTAGCTTCAGCAATGGTTTTACGTTTGTGATCACCATTAACATTCTCAACAAATAGTCGGTCAACCTTGAGCTCCTGAAAAGGAAGATGGCTAATTTGCGCCATTGATGAATATCCTGTGCCAAAGTCATCAATACTGATCGTAAAACCTAAATCGCCTAATTTTTGGATTAACTCAAGAGATTGCCTGTTATGGCTAATTGACGCCGATTCAGTTAACTCTAAAATTATTTTGTCAGCTGCTATGCCACTTTCTTCTATAATACTCAGGGCATTAGTAAAAAAGTGCTCATGAGCAATATCTTTACCACTAATGTTAATTGAGACCATATGATTATTATTGACTAAAATTTGTTGATGCTGTGCTAAAGCGCGCTTAATAACCCATAACGTTAGCTGATTAATGAGGCCTAAATCTTCAGCTAAAGGAATAAAAATGTCAGGTGAGATGAAACCTTCACGAGGATGTTCCCAACGAATTAGACACTCGCTACTGCAAACGCGTAAGGTTTTAAGGTCGATTTGTGGCTGATGATATATAGCTAATGTGTCATTCTCTATGGCTTCTTTTAAATCGGTGGCAAGTTTGAGTAAGTAGCTGGTGTGATCTGATTTTTCGCTTTGATAATAAGCCCAACGGCCATAGACAAGTTGCGCATCGTTTACCGCTAACTGGGCATGATTAATCAATAAGTAGTTAGCACTGCCATGTTCTGGGTAGTTAGCGACACCAATGACTGCTGACAAGGGTAACTTAAGCTCATCTATTTGAAATGTCTCAGAAGTAAGCTGTTGTATTGATTTGATCAAAACAGGCAAGTCTTGCTGGTTTTTCTCGTTATTAACGATAATAGCCAGACAGTTATTTTCTAAGAAACAAATTTTTTCGTGGTTAGAAGATAATTCCACGATAGCATCATTATGAATGAACAGTGAGCTTAAGCGACGACTTAGCCGTTTAAATAAAGCCGCATTAGCTTTATCATCGATATAAAGTGATATTTGTTCGATACGTTCTGGTTTAATTATTATGACACAAAAATCGTTTTTACCCGAAATTTTCATTTCGTTCATGGCGTTTTCAAGCATCGACTTACGGGGTAATTTAGTAAAATCATGGTAACAGATGTCATTAATTCTATCTTGATCGTTTCTGCGCATCCGCTCAGCGAGTGCAAAAGCCATAAAAGTAATTTCAATCATCACCGCAAATAAAAATGCATTACGTGTTATGAATGTTGAATCAACATAATTTAATAATACTAGTGGCTGAATTGCCGCCCCAGCTAGGAAAGGTACCCATGAAATAAAATAAAAGCGTGCCCAGGCAAAGTCTTTAGATAATCTTCTAAAAATGATAAATAATGAAAATAGGTAAAAGAATGGCTGAATTGAAAAAAACAGTTTGGTTTGTGCTATTTGGTCTAAGGTCAGTGAATAGAAAGCGACAACTATTAATAGACCACCTGATATCATTCCAATTTTATAGAGGGTGCTTTTTGTTTGGTCATAACGTAAAAAGTATAACGAGAAAAGAAGAAGGAAGAATATCAAATAATAATTGATGAATAATAAATACTGATGAATAAAATACTGAACATCTTTAGAGAAAATGAGATACCCGTAACCAGTTAGTCCAGCTAAAACGGTAAAAGAAGATAATAAATAGCCAATATATACCAAGTACACCTTATCTTTTATCGCAAAATATAATACAAGGTTATATATTGCCATTAAAAGAATAATGCCAATAAATATTCCATAAACAATTTGCGAATAATCGATACGCTTATTAAAGTTGCCTTTGTTGTAGAGGGTCAAAGGTACATTTGGTGGGCCATTACTTTTTACATGCACAATAACTTGCATCGTGCTTTTTGCAAGTAGATCAAAAGCTACATGAGGAAATACATCTAATAAGGTGTCTTGTTCAATTGTTGTCTTTTGCTGAGCGATTTGAGTCACGCTTTCTAACATAGCATTGACTTTATAAACATCAAAGAAGGCTAGCATGGTGTTATCGGCATGCAATACAACACTTTGAGTGTTTGGGGTGTTGTTATTGATATTAATTTTTACCCAATAGGATTGAAGACCTAATGCGTAGGGAATGTCATTAGCTAACGAGGGAGTGAATCGCGCTTCGGCCTCTTTGCTTTTAACGAGAGTTTTGATATTTAAACTATTGTCGTGGTCAATAGCGTAGCTAAAATCACTTGTTATTAAAGGAGAGTCTTCACTAAAAGAAAGTTCATCAATATGACTGATAAACTGCCATACACTGTTAAGAATAAAAACTAACACCAGTGAAATCATTAGGATAAAGACTAATTTGGTAATGTTATAAACACTTGAGGGTAACTTGGTCATAAGGGTGATTTTAAGAATAGCAAGATAAGTTAATGAGGTTAATTTAGCAGAATATCGCAAATAAAGGCAGGAATTAATAAAATAAAAAAGCCTACTGTCTAAAAGTAGGCTTTAGCGTAAATTACGTAAGGTACTGTTATATTATTGGATTAGTCTTATATAAAACAAGGCTAAAATGAAGTAGTGTCAGTAAATAAGCCTACTTTTAAATCTTTAGCTGTATAGATAACTTTGCCATCAACTAAGACTTCACCATCGGCAATACCCATAAACAATTTGCGTTTGATTACACGCTTTAAAGTTATTTTATAAGTCACTTTTTTGTTGGTCGGTAAAATTTGACCTGTAAATTTAACTTCACCTACACCCAACGCTCTACCGCGACCTGGACCACCTGACCAACCAAGGAAAAAACCAACGAGTTGCCACATAGCATCTAAGCCTAAACAACCAGGCATAACAGGGTCACCTTTAAAGTGACAATCAAAAAACCAAAGGTCTGGGCTAATATCAAGTTCAGCAAAAATTTCACCTTTACCATATTCACCACCATCTTCAGTGATAGAAATAATTCGGTCCATCATCAACATATTGTCTGAAGGTAATTGACTATTTCCTTCGCCAAACATTTCGCCAGTTCCTGCTTTTACTAAGTCTTCTTTAGAGTATGAATTTTGATCTAACATGAGGTCACTTTATTTTCAGTAATTAAATTATTCGCTACTTTAGCGAACACCTGTACACTAAACAACTCCGAGCAGTGCTTTATTTGAGTTTTATTAATATAAAGTTAGATTATTATCATTTTTTTATATATTGTTTGGTTACGCATAACCTTTTTCTTATTTTAAATAATTTGGTAACTCACTGATGCAAGATAATAAAAAAGCATTTAGTAACGCAGAGAAACAAAAGCGCTATCGCGAACGACAAAAAGAGAATGGCAAAAAAGAAATGCGTGGCTATTTGTCTCCAGAAGCACAGAATTGTTACGAACTAATAGCCCAACAGACGAAATGGACGGACAGCGTCATTTTAAGTAATGCGGTTAGGCTGACTTATGCTGCTTATAAAAATGGTCAAATTGGTTTGTTAAATAATTGGCTAAAGAAGCATGATTTGTAGTTAAAAATTAGCCTAACAGTAGGTTAATAAAGCAGTGCTATAACTATGCTGCACTTTTTCAATGTAAGATGGTTGAATTCAATTGTACTGCTTGCTAATACCCTATATGCTCTAATCATATAAGGAATATTTCTTACAGTATTCTCCAAGATAATAAAAATTGTAAATTAAGGTGAAACTCCGTTGATAAATGTTTTATTGGTCGATGATCATGAGTTAGTTCGTACAGGAATACGTAGAATTCTAGACGACGTAAAAGGACTTAAAGTCATAGGCGAGGCCGAAACTGGAGAAGAAGCCGTACAATTTTGTCGTAAAAGTCAACCAGATGTTGTGTTAATGGACATGAATATGCCGGGGATAGGTGGTTTAGAAGCGACTAAAAAAATAATTCGTTATTCACCTGACATAAAAGTTATTGTGTTAACTGTGTATTCAGAAGACCCCATTCCTACTAAGGTTATGCAAATTGGCGCCGCAGGTTATTTAACTAAAGGTGCTGGTGCTGATGAAATGGTTAACGCCATTCGAGCAGTAAACAGTGGTCAACGTTACATCACGCCAGATATTGCTCAACAAATGGCATTAAGTCAGTTTAAATCGAATGAAGAAAATCCATTCAATACCTTGTCTGAACGTGAACTTCAAATTATGTTGATGATCACCCGTGGCGAAAAAGTCCCCCACATTTCAGAACAACTCATCTTAAGTACTAAAACGATTAACAGCTACCGATACAGAATGTTTGAAAAATTAAATGTTGGTAATGATGTGGAACTTACTCATCTCGCTATTCGCCATGGTATGATCAAAACAGAAACATTATAAACCTTGTCAATTTCTCAATCTCTTTTTGATCACCAAGCTTTTCTTTCTTCCGTTTCTGAACAAGCGGGTGTTTATCGGATGTACGATAAACACCAAACGGTTATCTATGTAGGAAAAGCTAAACAGCTTAGAAAACGTCTCGCCAGTTACTTTCGTAAAGATGTCGGCAGCACCAAAACTAAAGTATTAGTTAGCCATATTATGGCGATTGACGTTACCGTTACTCATACTGAGGGCGAAGCGTTAATTCTTGAAAACAACTACATTAAAAAATATCTACCCAAATATAATATTTTATTACGAGATGATAAGTCTTACCCTTATTTACTAATAACAGACCATAAACATCCCAAGTTAGGCGTTCACCGAGGCGGAAAAAAAGTTAAAGGTGAATACTTTGGTCCATATCCAACCGTTGGTGCTGTTTGGGAAAGTCTTCGTTTAATGCAAAAGTTATTTCCGGTTCGTCAATGCGAAGATAGTTATTATCGTGCGCGCAGTCGTCCTTGTTTGCAGTATCAATTAAATCGTTGCTCTGCACCCTGTGTTGATAAAATATCAGCGGTTGATTACCAGCAACAAGTTGACTTAGCTAAACTATTTTTACGAGGAAAGAGCTCAACAGTTATTGACAGTTTAGTGGTTGAAATGGAACAAGCTAGCCACACATTAGACTTTGAGGCTGCAGCTAAGTACCGAGATCAAATTGTTACGTTACGACAAGTTCAAAAGCAACAGTTTGTCAGTGGTTTTGTCGCTGAACTTGATGTTATCGGTATCTATATTGAGAAGTCACAGGTTTGTGTACACGTTTTATTTATACGTGATCAAAAGATACTGGGTAGCAAAAGCTACTTCCCTAGTATTCCTGCCGACACGGAACAAGCAGACGTTTACCAAGCTTTTATTAGCCAGCATTACCTAGGGCAAGACTTAAAAAGTGCTGCGATACCTAAAGAAATAGTGGTCAGTGAAAGTTTTGAACATATTGAAGAGCTTACTAAGCTTTTGAGTGAGCAAGCTGAGCGCAATGTTAAAATATCAACGAGTGTTCGCAGCGAACGTGCCCAATATTTAAAGTTGGCGTGTACCAATGCACAAAATGCATTAGTTACTAAGAATAGTCATAAAGCGTCAATGCAAGCGCGTTTTTCTGCATTAAATGAAGTTTTTGAACTTGATAACGGCATTAACCGAATTGAGTGTTTTGATATTAGTCACACCATGGGGCAACAAACCGTAGCATCCAATGTGGTGTTCAATCAAGAAGGGCCTTTAAAAAGTGATTATCGTCGTTATAATGTTTATGGCATTACACCCGGAGATGATTATGCGGCGATGGCGTTTGCGCTTAACAAACGTTATGGCAAGGTGACTACCATGGAAAATATGCCTGATATTGTTTTTATTGATGGCGGCAAAGGACAATTATCAAAAGCAGAAGCATTTTTTGCTCAATGGCAAACAGATACCGCTTTAGAAAAAATCCCACTATTAGTTGGTGTCGCTAAAGGAGAAGGGCGTAAGCCTGGACTTGAAACGCTAATCTTAGCAGGTAGTCATCAGCTAATCTCATTACCCTCAACCTCACCAGCTTTACACTTAGTACAGCATATTCGTGATGAATCACATCGTTTTGCCATTACAGGACATCGAGCCAAGCGCCAAAAAGCTAGCAAAAAATCGACACTTGAATCTATTGAAGGAATTGGCGCGAAAAAACGTCAAGCCTTATTAAAATATTTAGGTGGGCTCCAAGAAGTTATGCAAGCCGATAGGTCAATACTTGAAAAGGTGCCTGGTATTAGTACTGTTTTAGCTGATACGATATATAACGCCTTACATGATAAATAAGTTAAACGTCCTCCTGTAATAAACCCACCTTTGTTGTCTATACTTATTATTGCTATTTTTTGATAAAAATTTACGTCTCTGCCTGTAATGTGTAGAATGCGGTAACGCTTGTTGCTTTAGTAGTAAAATAAATTTATGTGGACCATTCCAAATCAAATCACCATGTTTAGGATAGTATTAATACCTGTTTTTTTAGTGGTATTTTATTTACCAGTATCATGGAATCATTTCGGCGCATTTGCCGTATTCTGGCTTGCTGCTATTAGTGACGCTCTTGATGGCTATCTAGCACGTAAATTAAACCAATCTTCAGCATTTGGCGCCTTTATCGACCCAGTAGCTGATAAATTAATGGTTGTTGCTGCTTTAGTGCTACTTATTCAAGATTATCAACTGTGGTGGATTTCAATTTCAGCAATATTAATGATTGCTCGTGAAATTTTTATTAGTGCCTTGCGTGAATTTATGTCTTCACGCGGTAAACGCGATGAAATTGCTGTTTCTCAAATGGGGAAATATAAAACAGCTGCGCAAATGCTAGGTATTATGGGATTAATTTGGCAACCTGATTATGATATTCCACTAATTCTGTTTAATTTTCCACATGAAATATTAATGTTTATCGCTTACAGCTTTTATGCGATAGCCACAGTGCTTACTTTTTGGTCAATGCTGGCCTATTTTAAAGTAGCTTGGCCAGAGTTGGCGAAACAAAATAGCTAGAAAATGATATATTTAGTTAAAAAAACGTCAAATCAGCCGCTTTTTGAGCAGTCAAAACAAAATTGAAATTAAACTGTTGACTCCAAATAATTTCAATGTAGAATGCGTCCCAAGTTGACAGGGAGTCAACAGATGAAGCGGCTGTAGCTCAGCTGGTAGAGCATCACGTTGCCAACGTGAATGTCACGAGTTCGAGTCTCGTTAGCCGCTCCAAGTTTGATTTATAATGTTTTTTTTAAATTATTATCTATTCAAAGAATTCGGCGGGTTGGCAGAATGGCTATGCAGCGGATTGCAAATCCGTGGACCTCGGTTCGACTCCGGGACCCGCCTCCAATACTTATTTATAAGTATTGGATGTATGAAGGAATTAGTTTAAATACTAAGAAGTAGGGAGACAATCACTACTATAAAAAATAATTATCCGATGCCCGGGTGGTGGAATTGGTAGACACAAGGGATTTAAAATCCCTCGCTCATAGAGTGTGACGGTTCAAGTCCGTCTCCGGGTACCACTTCTCTTAATGAAGTAAAGTGGATAATTAGATGGTGTGTTTTGGCGCATGCAGATAAAATGTAAACCTTGTTTGCAGTAACAAGTTATGAAGCGGCTGTAGCTCAGCTGGTAGAGCATCACGTTGCCAACGTGAATGTCACGAGTTCGAGTCTCGTTAGCCGCTCCAAATTTTATTAAAGAAAAGAAAAACTTAAGTAATGGTATTATATTACTTAATCTACGAAGCGGCTGTAGCTCAGCTGGTAGAGCATCACGTTGCCAACGTGAATGTCACGAGTTCGAGTCTCGTTAGCCGCTCCAATATTTAAGTAGAAAATTTACGTTAAAATATTTATTTAGTGTTTAAATAAACTAGATAGTAGAAATCTCTTAGTAATTAAGGGTTAGTAGGGAGCCAATCTCTACTTTAAAAAGAATTATCCGATGCCCGGGTGGTGGAATTGGTAGACACAAGGGATTTAAAATCCCTCGCTCATAGAGTGTGACGGTTCAAGTCCGTCTCCGGGTACCACCTTTTTTCTGAAATTCTTAGTTAGTTATAATCCTCCCCATTATTACAAGTCATCATTTACATCGTTTAGATTTTTTCTCTTGAATAAAAATCTCGTCACTTTATTTGAAAGTAGTACATCTGTAATTACTGTTAGTTTGGTATAAGGCCAATTTTTTTTGGCGTATTTGACGTAAATTACTGAATAACATAGTATCATCGAATCCATAATCATTAACCCAACAGAGCCATTGTTTTATAGGAGTTCCGTTAACTATATTACAACTGTTCACAGAGAAATTATGTCTAACCGACCCCCACAGCAATTAAATATTATTATCGCCATGTATCTTGGCTATGCCGCCATGATGATTTGTCGTCAAATGGTCACTATCCTTAGTCCTGCCTTGCTTGCCGATGAAACCTTAGCCTTAACAAAAACTAATCTGGGTGATTTTGCTGCTTATGGTACTTTAGGTGCATTGGTTGGCAAGCTCATTTGGGGGCCTCTTGCTGATATTATAGGTGGGCGCTTTACTTTTTTGATTGGTATTTTTCTAACAGCGCTCTTTGTTATCGCTTTTGGACTCTCTCCTAATGTAATGGCTTTTACTGTTTTTTCATTCCTATTGTACTGTACAAAATCTTCAGGTTGGCCAGCGATGACCAAACTGGTTGGAGAATGGTATCACCCTCATCACTACGGACGAGTTTGGAGTATTATTTCTACCAGTTCTAGATTCAGTGTTGTGTTAGCGACTTTGTTCTTTGGCTGGTTATTAAGCTTTATGGATTGGCGTTCAGTCGCTTTCATCGCTGCGGCTTTTGGACTGGTTGTTTTTATTGGTTGTTATTTTTTTCTACAAGAAAAACCAGAAAACCCCAACTTTTTTAGAGAAAATCAAGGTGATCCTACTGATACCAGTGCCGAAGGTATAGCACTAGCCAAAGCAGCAAAGCAGGCAGTTGATAACAAATATAACCACCCACTTCAAGATACGAGTATGGGTGCCGGTATGTTAGCATTTATTAAAAGTCCAAGAGTTTGGCTTGTAGTGCTAATGTTAATGATGCTTACTTGTATGATGGCCTTTTTAGACTTTGTTGCCGTTTATCTTATGGAAACCTATCAATTATCTCCCTCACAAGCAGCAATGGCTTCTACTATCTTCCCCGTAGGTTCTTTGGCTGGATTGTTAGCTTCGATAGCATTTTACGACCGTTTTTCAAAAAAAGGCATTCGCACCGTATTAACGATAGCGATGACTCTGAGTTTATTGAGTATCCTGACCCTGAAGTATTTATCTTGGTTTGATTTGAGTGTTGAAGTGAATTACATTGTCGCTTTAGGTGCAATTTTCTTATTCGCCTTTTCAATTTCTCCCGCTTATTACCTACCTATGTCAATATTCTCTATCGAATATGGTGGCCCCCACAGTGCCAAGTTGGTGAGTTTTATTGATGCTTTTGGTTTTGCGGCCAGCGCAACATTTGCTTTTATCGGCGGCAGGTTAGCAGATAGTGCGGGGGGGTGGTCTAGCTTTATGAATATGCTTATATTGATTTCAGCGGTGGGTATTATATCTGTTTGGGCATTTATGCATGCAGAATATAAAGCGGCAAAGACAGGGTAAAGTCTCGTCAAGTACTGGCATTGAATGCGATAAACTCTTTAACCCTTTAAGAGTTTATCGCCCTAAGTGTAAATAAACCCCACGAGTAGTTCTAAAGGTTACTTCTTCAAAATACCGTCTTTTCACCGAAGTTTGCTGTTTATTTTAGCTATATTCAGTAATCTTTCCGATATTGTAGTATGCTACAACTCAAAAATTTCTGTGATAATAATCATTAAGTTATATTACAGATTATTTTAACGACAGAGCTGTTTACGAAAACTTTTGACGGTTTGTCGCAAAGAAGCAAAAGGCTGTCACTTGATAAGTGTTTTGCTTTGATATTGATCTATTAATTTACTTAGTATCAGCTAAGTCACAGAAAATAATCAAAGAGGATACCTATGTATCATAAAAACCGACCAGTTAAAACCGTATTGACCATGGCAATCGCTCTTGCATTGAGTAGTAGTGCCGTTCAAGCTCAAGAAAAGAGTAAAGCAGAAGACAAAAAAGTTGAGACTCAGCGCCAGATCGAAACTATAACGGTAACTTCAACTCGCCGTTCAGAAAACCAACAAGCAGTACCGCTTGCAGTTCAAGCCATTAGTGGAGCACAACTTCAGCAACTGGGTATTGACAGCTTTGAAGATTATATTGCATTACTCCCGGGTGTTAGCTCTGAAGGTCAAGGTCCTGGTAAGCAAGAAACCTATATCCGTGGTGTATCAGCCGGTCGTGCTGATGTAAGACTTGCAGGGATAGGGGGCGAGCCAAGTGTTGCTTTTTACCTTGATGAAACCCCAATTACTACTCCAGGTCGTAATATAGATTTATATGCGGTTGACTTGCAACGTATCGAAGTGTTAAAAGGTCCTCAAGGCACATTGTTCGGCGCTAGTTCACAAGCAGGTACCGTTCGCCTTATTACCAACAAACCGGAATTGAACGAATTTAGAGCCGGTGGCGAGGTAGGTATGTCATCGACCAAGAGTGGTGGCATCAGTAATAAAACTGAAGGTTATGTCAATCTTCCTATTATAGAAGATGAGTTTGCTATACGAATTGCAGCTTATAATTCTACTGATGGTGGGTTTATTGATAATGCGCTGTCTACAACGCAATTACCATTAACTAATCCAGGACTGGGTGGCAGCGTTCCTTCATCTCGACAAGTAGTAAGTAACTCTACACTTGCAAAAGATGATTACAATGAAGCGACACACCGTGGCGTTAGAATTAGTGGCTTATGGCAGATCAACGACGAATGGGATTTGTTAGTACAGCACACAAACCAACAGCTAGATACGGAAGGTTCTTTTGAATATGATCCCTCTATCAGCACTGAAGACGACTTAAATACAGCCACTTTTTCGCCGACGGCTGGTGATGATAAAGTAGACCTTACACAGTGGACGTTGAATGGAATGCTTGGCGGCCTTGAAGTTATTTATAACGGCTCGTTCACCAACCGTACGTTCCAAGGTAATACTGACTATACTGCTTATATAGAAATAGGACCATTTGTTCCTTACTACATTTGTAGTTACCCAGGTTATGACGAATGTTTTAGTCCTGTGATGACCACTTCTGAACAGTTTGAAACAGAACGCGTTGTGCACGAAATTCGTGTTGCAACCAATGCGGAAAACCGTTTTAGAGTGATTGGTGGTGTTTTCTATGATGATCAGCAACTTAATACGTTAACTGACTTTACTTATGCGGGTTCTATTGCCGCTGGATTTTCACCAAACTTTCCGATACCGGGTGCTTTCACTAACACCGATGGCAGTGCTCGACCGCCGGGCGTAACTTATTTCAATGATTATCAATCAGACCGTGAAGAAATGTCTGTATTTGGTGAGCTTGCTTACGACGTTACTGAAGAGGTAACCGTAACAGTTGGTGCACGTCACTATAATATTGAAATGGGCTTAATGGGACAATCTCCTTTCGGTCAAAGAGCATCTGGACCAGAGGCAGATGCCGGAACCAATGTCGATTCAAGACTGGCTGGTTTAACGCCTTCAACAATATCGGGAACCATTTACAAAGCTAATATACGCTGGGAAATGAATGCTGACGCGATGTTTTATGCTACGTATTCTGAAGGCTTTAGAGGCGGCGGATTCAATCGTGCAGTTGGCACTGGTGGCATTCCCGCTACTTTTGATACCGATGATGTTGTTAGTGTTGAATTAGGCTGGAAAACAACTTGGCTTAATAATACTTTGCGTTTTAATGGCGCGATATACAATGTTGATTTCAGTGACATGCAGCAAGGCGTTCTTGATCTTAGTATCGCTAATAGCTCATTCTTTGATAATGTTGGCTCTGCTGATATCAATGGTGTTGAATTTGAACTTAACTGGGCTGCGACCGATAATGTCGACCTTTTTGGCTCATTTAGTTACATTGATTCAGAGTTGACTGATATTCCAAACACCTTAGTTAATATCACACCAGTAGGGTCTAATCTCCCTTACGCACCAGAAAATGAAGGTGTGGTTGGCGCGCGTTACTATCAAAATATCGGTGACTTTGCTGCTGTTTTTCAGGGCGTATTTAAATGGACAGACTCACGTTTTAATAGCTTAGTTGCTGCTGATCGTGTCGAGTTACCGTCTTATAATCAAGTTAACCTATCTGCCTCTATTGGAAAAGATGACTGGAAAGCAACACTCTTTATTGACAATGCTACCGATTCTCTTGGACAAGTTGCTGCGGGTTCAGCTGATAATGTCTTTAGGGTTTCGCCAACGAGACCTCGCACAGTTGGCTTTAGAATAAGCTATGATTATTAGCATTTTACATTATTTTAAAGTATTTTGAGATAAGATAGGGTCGGCGTTTAATAACGTCGACCCATTTTTTTATATATTTATAGACAATATCAACCATCTCTTGATATTTACCGAGACATTATTTTGCCAAATCAATTGAAAAACCTCCAACCAGACCAAGTTATTAAACAGTGTCAACTTTTGATTCAAAAAGGCCACTTAAGCCAAGCAGCTAAGCACCTAGAAGATATGCTTGCAGAAAATCCAGAACATATTGAAGGTGTTTATTGTCTTGCAGTCTGTCAGCGTAAACAACAAAAATATAATCTGGCTATGGCAAGTCTTGATCAAATTCTTATAAAACAACCGGACCATGGCAGGGCGCATCAAGAGCAAGGTTATACTCACAAAGCAATGGCGAACACTAGCCAAGCGATAGCATCCTTTGAAAAAGCAGTCGCCTTAAATCCCGCTTTGTTTGGCAGTTGGCGCGTATTAGCCGACCAACCTGGCTATCCAATGCGTCAGGAAGCTAAACAACGTGCTGATTGGCTCTCCAGCTTGCCGCCCGCATTAGTGTCTGTTTCTAGCTTAATATATCAAAAGCAATTACATCGCGCTGAATGGCTCTGTCGTCACTTTCTCAAAGACAATCCCCATCAACCAGAAGCTATGCGCTTACTGGCTGAGTTAGGAACAAAGTTTCAAATTCTTGACGACGCGGAATTCTTATTAGCCAGCTGCCTTGAATTTGAACCAAATTACAAAAGAGCACGCCTTGACTATGTTCATGTTCTGCATAAACGACAAAAATTTAATAAGGCACTTGAGCAAGCAAAAATTCTATTAGATTCAGACCCAAAAAATGCAACGTTTAAAATTGGTCTTGGCAATGCGCAACAAGCCACTGGAGATTTTGAAGCAGCTATAAGCACCTTTGAAAGTGTATTGGATAGCAACGCAGCTAATTATTCTATCTACTTAACTCTCGGCCATGCATTAAAAACGATGGGGCGTGTTAAAGACGCGATCCAAGCTTACCGTAAAAGCTACGAACTCAAACCTGATTTTGGTGATGCTTTCTGGAGTTTGGCCAATTTAAAAACTTACCAATTTACTTCTGATGAACGTCAGCAAATGCGCGTTCAAGAAGCAAGCGCCACTACATCGATAAATGATAAAATTCATTTTTGCTTTGCGCTTGGCAAAGATTTAGAAGACAGTGAGCTCTTTGACGAAGCCTTCTCTTTTTACCATCGCGGCAATAAACTCAAGAGCGAGCAAGACAAATTTGACAGCAAATCTCTCGAGTTATCGTTTGAATTTCAGAAAAATAATTTTGACGCTGCGTTTTTCAATCGCCATAAACAAACCGGTTGCTTTGCTGCTGATCCTATATTTATTGTTGGACTACCCAGAGCGGGGTCGACACTTTTAGAACAAATACTCTCTTCACACTCACAGGTCGATGGGACAATGGAATTGGCCAACATTATCGGTCTAGCGCATCGCTTAAATGGTCGACAAGCCACGCGGGACAACCCCAAATATCCCAGTATTCTAAACAATATATCTGCTGATGACCTTACTAAAATGGGCGAGCTGTATATTGAAGAGACTTGGCATCATCGCCAAGGAGCAATGTTTTTTATCGATAAAATGCCAAACAATTTTCGACATATTGCGCTTATCAATCTGATCTTGCCTAACGCGAAAATTATTGATGCGAGACGTGATGCTTTGTCCTGTTGTTTTAGTGGTTTCAAACAATTGTTTGGTGAGGGGCAGCAGTTTTCCTATGATCTTGAAGACATTGGACATTATTATCGCAGTTATGTTGAGTTGATGGACCATTGGGACAAAGAATTACCCGGTAAGATTTTACGTGTGCAGTATGAAGATGTGGTTGCCGATTTGGAAAGCCAAGTTAGGCGCATATTAGACTATTGTGGACTTCCTTTTGAGCAGGCCTGTATTGATTTTCACACAAATAAACGCGCTGTTCGCACACCTAGCTCTGAGCAGGTTCGACAACCTATTTATCAAAGTGGTCTTGAACAATGGCGCAATTATGAGTCTCATTTAACACCATTAAAAAAAGCACTAAAAAGCTAGGTCGGCCTTCTAAAGTGCTAGAACTGTTTTTATAGCCGTTGGCTGTTAATGAGCGCTATGCGTATTGATATCGCCGTGTTAATTATTTTACTATAGAAAACAAAGAGAAATAAATTTTGGATAAAAAGATACTAAAAATAGGACATCGTGGCGCAATGGGTCATGAACCTGAAAACACGCTAAGGTCTTTTAAAAAAGCATTAGCGTTAAATGTTGATGCAATAGAATTAGATGTATATGTATGTAAAACAGGTGAACTTATTGTTATACATGACGATAAAGTAGACAGAACAACTAATGGTATAGGCTATACTGAAGATAAAACCTTTGTTGAGTTAAGACAACTAGATGCGGGAAAAGGTGAACTTATACCTACACTTGAAGAAGTCTTGGATCTTGTTGATAAAAGCGTAATAGTAAATATAGAATTAAAGGGAAGGAGTACCGCAATTGCAACGTATCAGGTAATAGATAAATACATAAAAGAAAAGGGCTGGTCTGAGCTTGATTTTATGGTTTCTTCATTTGATCATCATGAATTAAACAAATTTAAACATTTGTATCCTCAAATACCCATCGGTGTTTTGCTTGAAGGCGTTCCTCTTTCTTATGCTGATTGTGCCGTTGAACTTAATGCGCAATCCATCAACTTAAGTCTAGATTTTATCAATCAGGACTTTGTTGATGACGCACATCAAAAAGGGTTACAAGTTTATGTTTATACGGTTAATGACTATGATGATATTGCCAAAGTAAAAAAATTAAACATTGATGGTATATTTTGTAATTTTCCCGAAAGATTATAATTAAGACTCGATAATTAACGCTAAATAGTGTGGGATTTTGTGCTTATTTTTTCAGTCTGTTTAAGTTTGATGCTTTATTAATCCCTGGTATTATCAATAGCTTATATAGTGGCTATTACATGTTGGCAAGACCTAATCATCTGACTAAATAAAACAGCAATGATATTTATATTATTGCTGTTTTAGATATTTTATTTACTGAATGTCGAGTAGTGTCACTTCAAAAATAAGTAACGAACCGGGGGTTATTTTTCCTGCAGATTTATTGCCATAGCCTAAGCTCGATGGAATAAAAAACTTAAATTTATCACCAACAACCATTAATTGAAGACCTTCAGTCCAGCCAGGTATCACTTGGTTTAAGCCAAAACTAATGGGTTCACCGCGATCAACTGAGCTGTCAAATACACTGCCATCGAGTAAAGAGCCATGATAATGCACTTTCACTTTTGAACTGGCACTTGGGTGCTTTAATCCATCACCTTTTTCCAATACTAGATATTGCAAACCTGAAGCTGTTTCAACAACATTTTCAAGGGTTTTATTTGTAGCTAAGAACTGGTTAGCTATAGCTATATTTTCAACCGCGGCTTTTTTATCATTTGAACTTTTTGAAATAAAGAAAATTACCAAGGCAATAATTATAACCAATACAACATATTTCATAACTGATCCGATTAATTTGAATTATTGTGTATTCTAGCATTCGATTCTTTTACAGGTCACATTAATTTAACGTTAATATGAGTGCTATGTTTTTTATTGTGAAGTAAACGGCTGATATCTAGTGATATTAACTCAGTCAAAAGAGGTGTTTTATGCTATTTGCAGTGATGGGCCTTGAATATTTACCCTTCAGTTATAGAAAAACCCGGTAACATTCATGTTACCGGGTTTAATAGCTAGATTAACAGCTACCTCAAGTTATGTGATTATTGCTAGCGTTTACATTAGCTATTATCACATGTTTTTTCTAATGCTTATCAAGTTTTTGTGACAAGTTTTCAATCACATCAAAGGCGCTATAAGTCGATTCATTAGGCATAATGCCTTTGCCCATTCGAATCTCTAAAATACTATGCACTTCTTTACGGTTATTGCCGCTATTAAAGGCAATTCCTATTTCACTATGTGGGCGTTGGTAAGTTTCACAGTTGAATAGGCCACAACGGCGTTCAATGCGCTGTTGATGCGATAAACCAAATGCAGAGGCAACCTCTACTTTTTGAGACTCAACAAAAGTTTCTTTATTGGTCACGACAAACCAATCAAAACCTTGCTTTTGAGTGAGCTCCGCGGATCTTAATAGCGCATAATCAGCTGCATCAGCGACACTGTTAGAGATGATTTTAAATTGTACACGATACCTATCACTGGTAATTTTTTGCTCACTATAACCTGATGACCCTTTAGTTGCAGGGCGGTAGTCAGGTTGAGAAGCACAAGCTGATATTAATAAAGTTACGAATAAAAAGGGAATAAATGATTTCATAATGTACCTCGGTTATTGTTTATTTGTTTGCCAGTTATTGTTTATTGCTCGTTGTTCTTGATCGCTATCCATTGCTTGTCCTTTGATCATCTCATCTATAGCGCTGTCTAGTTGTGCCTTGTTACTGGCAACACGGTAATTTTCCATATCTTGGGAAAACGCTACGTTTTTGGTGATTTTAAGCTGCCACTGCTGATTTTCTTTACAGGCAATGTTGATACTGGCCGCTTGTAAATTAATGTGCTGAAACTGTCGACAAAAATTACCCGCATGATTAGTGAAACTTAAATTAGCCATGACCTTATCACCTTGGTCTGTTGACGACATTTTGCCACTTTTTACCTTATCTAACACCTGTGATATCTCTGCAGTAATCGCAGTTGTTTGCTCTGACTGCATTAGGGTTATTGTTCCTACGCCAAATATCATCGAAATACCTGCCGCTAAGGCGTAATGCTTTTTAATGCGTTGGTTAACACTTTTCCAGCGTGATAAGCTAACAACATTTTCAGGCGTCTGGTTTGCTTTATTTTCTGCTATTTTTTTATCTAAGGTTTGTGCTAAGAGTAAGATACCATCAGGCATTGAAGTACTATCAATAATGGCAGCATTTTCGTCAACCCAGTGATCAACTTGTGATAAATCAGCCAAACGCATCACTAAATCGTCGTCAGTCTCTAGCGCACAACGGACCTCTTCCATTGCTTCTTCGCTAAGTTCGGCGTCTAAAAATGCACTCAATATTTTATTGTCTATTTTCATAAGCCTGCTCCTATTTGATAGGGTTTCATCATATCCATTAGTGCAACACGTGCACGAGATAGCCGACTCATCACCGTACCAACAGGGATCTCCATAGAAGAAGCCACTTCTTTATATGACATGCCTTGAACGGCCACTAACGATAAAATGGCCCGTTGATCGTCAGGCAAGGTACTCATCGCTTTATTAACGTGTGCCAGCGTTTCTTTGTTGTCAAATTGTTGGTGTTCATTAGTAGTTTGTGGCTCTTGAAGCTCTGGTTTGAGTACCGCATTCTGCCTAACTTTTCGTGACCGATATTCGTCAATCCAAACATTGCGACAAACCTTAAATGCCCACCTAGTTTCGTCTACTCCACTAGGTACACCTTTATTGAGTATTTTCTCTAGCGTGGTTTGTACTAAATCATCTGCATCAGCAGGATTACCCGTTAAAGAGTAGGCAAAGCGTCTTAGCATTGGTAGTATATTTTCTATAGGTTTATTCATTTTTTACTCCTCTCTACTAAGTAGACGTATCTAAAAAATATTTATTCCATAAAAGGAAATTTATTTTTAGTTGAAACGTTTTATTAACGACACACTTATTTTTTAGGCTGAAGACTAACATGAAAACCTTACCTCTTACCGCCATATTTATTTCAATTCTTAGTACATCGCTACCGGCACAACAACTCACTAGCGGTGATGTTTTAGGAAATATAACCCTAGTAGATCGCAATTTAGGCGATATTAGCCAGCAAATAAAAGTACCGCGTAAACTAGCGCCATTTGCGTTAAGTCGCTTACCCAATGTTGATAAATTGACGACTGAGCCACTTACGGCTTTACCTGATTCATTATCAATAGAAACAGTAACAGGGAAACACCTTTGGTTTGATGTTGAGGTAGAACAGGGATGGCGAGCCGTGAAGGGACAATGGATACTCTTAGCCGACGACCTTAATAAGGCACGCTTAATTGGTCAGGGTGCGGTGATAATTAATGAATCTCGTTATTCTGGTTTGGGCATGACATTGTTACGTTTTAATGTGCCACAAGCTCTCGACTCAAAGAAAGCCTTAATAAATATACTTTCTGCCAAAGCGTCACTGAGTTTAGCTAGAAATCATATTTATCAAACACAAAGTCAAGCCCGTCAGCTTACCGATAAAAAAGTAGTCGGTGAAAAGCTAAAAACTAAAAGCCCATTTAATGCTTGTCAGTTAAAGGTAAAAGTTGGTCTAGTTGATAGTGCAATAGACACCAACCATCATGCTTTTAAGCAGGCAAGTATTACCGCAAAGTCTTTTTTGCCTGCTGAATTAGCTGCCTCAGTTCAACACGGTACCGTGATCGCAAGTTTATTGGTTGGCAAGACCGAGCAGTTGGTACCGCTTTTACCACAGGGGCAAATTTACTCGGCAGAAGTATTTTACCAACAGTCAGATTATGTTCAGGGTGCAACTTTGTCAGCGATGATAGCGGGAATAAATTGGCTAATAGAACAAGACGTAAAAGTGATCAATATGAGTTTAGCGGGCCCAGATAATAAAATTTTGCAGGCTGTGCTTACTTCGGCCATGGCAAAGGGCGCTTTAATTATTGCTGCAGCCGGTAATGAAGGTCCGGCGGCTCCTCCGATGTTTCCAGCGGCTTATAAAGATGTTATTGCGGTGAGTGCTATTGACCAATTTCAACAACCTTACCGTTGGTCAAATCGTGGTGATTATGTCGATTACTCTGCCTTAGGGGTTAATGTCTTAACGGCACAAAGTGGTCAGCGGGTGGGGCGGGAGTCAGGCACATCGATTGCCACACCTTACGTAACCGCAGCTTTAGCCTGTTTAATTGCAAAAATTGGCGTCAATAGAAATCAATTATTAGAAAAGCTCAATGAATCAACAATAGATTTGGGTCCTCGCGGTAAGGACCCTATTTATGGTGTCGGCGCGATAGTAAGCCGTTAAAATTGCGCTTTAATCGCTAAAGTCGAAAGGGTTTGAGTGTATGTTTGGCTATCAAGCTCTGAACGGTAGTCGCCATATTCAACGTTGCCAATAACCACTAAATATTCGTTAACGTTTAACTGCCACTGTCCGTGAAATATATGCCTATGTTCATCTGCTTTTGATTCACGCTGACTAGGGATATCATTATTGCTGACTGCTTGAAAATCTTTCGATTGAAAACGCCAACCGATAGTTGCTTTGTGAGCTAAGCCAAATAATTCAAATTTTTGAGATAACTTAGTGTTAACCCCATAGCCACCATAATTAAACTGTGAGTCTGTTGCCGTTTCTTTATCTGCGCTAAGCCCTAGCATCAGCATAGTGCGACCGTCATTGATAAAGTGAAATAATTCAGTACTTACACCAAAAGTGTTGGCATTTCGGCGAGTTATTACGGCAAAGTCTTTACGCTTTATTTTAAGGCTAGTGCGTAAAAATGTTTGGGGTTGAAGAAAAGTTCCCAAGTAAATACTGACTTGTTGAAAGGTTAAATATGTTTCGCCAGCTAACTTAGCTTTAGCACCATCATAACGTAGCCCTAAATCTTTTTCCTGCCATTTATAGGTCCCATCAATACTGACTTGATGTAAGGCAAGATCAAAAGAATCTAACTGATGATAATCTTGGTCATTATATCGATATGATGACGTTAACTTTGCTTTATTATTGAACGTCCACAAGCCAGTAACCGCAGCCGTTTTTTGAATGCCACTGTCACCCTGTGAGGAAACTTCATCAAGCTCATCGACACTAAGCGCTGAGTTGTTTATTAAAGCCAAAGAAGCCTCACCACTAAAAGTAAATGTCTCTGGCGTTGCTGCCATCACTTGCATACTAAGGATGCACCCTAAACTGCTCAACATATATTTCATCTTAATTTCCTTAAATAGGATGCGCCAGGGTAACTGGCGCATTTAACAAGTTAGTCAGTAAGATTACAAGCCAATAGCTAAGTCGCTTGCCAAAGTGCTTACCACTTCAGCGGCAGTTGCTGCAGCAATCTCAGCGTTAACCTGCTCAGTAACTACACGACTAATTTGGCTATTCACGTCTTGAGTAATAACACTTTGCGTATCGCTGGTAATTGAATTAACAATATTGGCATTAATACTTTGCTCTAAGACTTGTGTGGTTTGTGCTGCTGCATCTGCAGCGGCAATGTTTTGCAAATCTCCTGACAAACTCTGCGACAGTTGTGAGGAACCAGTTAAAGAGGTGGCGGTATCTAACGCACTGGCATTTTGTAGGCCTCCCGACATATTTTCAAACATGCCTTGCGATAAACTGTGCGACAGCTGCGACGTATTAGCAAAAGACGTTTGGCTATCAAGGTTGGACGCCCTAGCAACCCCTTCAGATTCAGCTAAGTCTTCACCAGGTGTCGTTTCACTCTCTTGGGGAATATCACTTTCTGGAAGCTCTGTTGTGCTTACCTGGTTCAGTGATTGGCTTAACGTGGCCGCAACACCAGCAGTTATATTGACAGTGCTTCCCGTATTATTTGTTAGGGTCGCAACCATCTGATTATTGCTATCAAAAGCTTTAACGCTTGTTGCATTAACGCCATTACTGATTTGCTGCTCTGTTGGTTCGCTTTGCGCTGGTTCACTTGGAGCAGAGGCTTGCGGATTGTTGTCTGCGTTATTAGCCGTAACTTGTGTATTACTCGTTGCGGAACTGTCTGAATGTGCCGACATTTGTGCTGAATTATCAGTGCTATCAACTCCTTGAGATAATTGAGTATTCTGATTAACTTGGGCGTCTTGATTAATTTGAATAGTGTTTGCTTGTGCAACACTTACCCAACAACTTAATCCGCTTACTACCAATACTTTTGCAATTTTATTTAATGAAGTCATGTTTGCTTCCTCTAAGGTTTGTTTATGTTAATGACACTTAGATAACGGATGATGTGAGATATTTATTCCAAGTTTATTTAAATAAAAATACAAATTTAAAAGTTTTGTTTTTTTTAAGTCGGTATATCAATGTCTTAGGTTGGCTTTTTGTTTTACTTTTATTACTCTACATAGATAAGCAGTAATAACACTGGGGGTTAATACCTAGTGTAAAAGAGGGAAATACCTGATTATTTTTTGTCTGAGAAATGGGCACCCTAACTAAGTAAATAATTTTCTTACCCATAAAGTGTCCATGAAAGCGAATGATGTTGACTTATATGTTTAATTATCATGCTCAAGGTCACAAATAATAAAAGGTGATTACAATGAAGAATACATTAATATCAAGTGCCATTGCTTTTGCACTGACTGTTCCGCTAAGCGTTATATCTAGTCAAGTTCATGCATCAACAAGCGATATCATTACTGGAAGTAATGCGGCCAATAAAATCTTAAATTTTGACGTTGCTGATGTACCAAACGTTAATCAAATTCAAGATACGGGTCTAAATACCTTAATGAGTTTAAGCGCTGAGCAGGCTCAAGCCATCAGTCACTTTCAAGCAGCTAATCCAAACGCACAGGTAAATATCAATCAAGCGACAGGGACTGTTGATGCTATTACCGGCATGACCGTTAAAACGGCGGGTACCTCTGTTGAGAATATGGCACGTAATTTCATTACCGACAATCAGCAAATTTTTGAAGGTTTAAGCAATGACCAACTGAAATATAATCGTAATCGCTCTAAAGCGGCATTAGGTGGGCAAGTTGTTCGTTTCGATCAAGTTGTCGATGGTATTCTTGTTGATGGCAATGGTTTAGGTGTTGTTATTGATGGTAACAACAACGTTCGCGCCATTATGGGTCCTTATCAAAAAGCCCTTACAGTAGCCGGTCAACCAGGGTTATCTGCTGATGATGCGGTGTTAATGGCAACGCGTAATCTTGTACAATTCGAAAAGAATATCCCCGCAGAGGCTATGTCAATACTAACCCCGGCCTATGAATTAATAGCAGCAGAGCTAGGTGTGTTTAAAACACCCATACCAGAGCTACGCATAGTGCAAACGGCTGATAGCCATAGCTTAGTTTGGCAGTTTTATTACTACTCAACGAATCCTTTTGGCGTATTTAAATACATGGTTGATGCACAAACGGGTGAGATAGTTTACCGTGAAGATCAAGTGCGCACGGCCGAAGAGCCACAACCAACCGATCAATTTGCTGATTATTTTCCGACTTTCCCACCGATCACCAAAGAATTACAAGACTCTTGTGAAATTGTTGATGCAGATGGCGGTTTAACGGGCACACCTGAAGGGTTATTGCGCATTAAATTAAGAAAATTTGATGAAACTAACCGAGTAACAGGTGTTGGTAGTGTATTAACAGGTACTAATGCACTTATTCTTAATGCTTCATCGAGCAAATTGCCATTCGCGCAAGCGGCTTTAGGCACTTATTATTTTGACCAAGACGCTGCACCTCTTTATGGCCGCGTTAATGAAAAAGATCATACTGCTGAGCCTGCACAGCAATTCGACGGTATCAGTCAATTTATATATATCACTAACTTAATGGAATATTTAGACTATTTGCACAAAGATGGTGACGATGTTCATGCTAGAGGGTTTGGCAGTGGTAGTTTTCCTGATCAATACCCTAATGAGTCAACGCCTTTAGTAGGTGTCGTTCATATACCTAACGTGTTTATGGCACTAGAAGCTCAAGATATAGACTTTAGTGATCCTGAGCTTTTAAATAAAATAGTAAACTTAGATAATGCTTTTGCTATACCTCTTACACAAGAAATTGGTGGCCAAGAAGTCGTTGTTAACCCAACATTTTATGGTCATGGTTATTACTTTAACAACTTAGCAATAGATTTTAGTGTACCAATGCACGAAGGTACGCATGCGACTATCACACCTATTGCTGGCTTTGAAGGTAGCCCTGAAGGTGGTGCCTTGAACGAAGGGCAAGCCGATTTATGGGCTTATACCATAGGTGAAACACCTGATTTAGGTAGTTACCCGGTTGCAGGTTGTGGGTTAAGAGACTTATTACGCGAAAATGGTACAGATCCTGATTCTTTTGAATATATTCGTAGTGGCCAAAGCCAATTACGTTATTCACAATTAGGTACACGCGGTGACGACTTTGAAGTACACAGAGATGGCGAAATATATGCCGGCGCGATGTGGGACTTACGAGAAATTATGCTCGAGATGTATCCAGCTAACGACTTTGCTCGTCCAGATCCAACAACGGGTGATGCAACACAGTTAACCAGTTTAGGTAAAGAAACGTGGGAACGTATTTTCCTTGGCTCTATGTATATTTTAGGTGTTAGTGCGCCAGATACCTTTGTTAAAGCGCGAGATGCGGCATTAACAGCTGACGCTATGCTATATCCAACTGTCTCTGTAGATGCTAAATCTCTGGGTCAACATCATGCTATTATTGAACGTGTATTTGCCGCTCGTGAATTGGGATTAAACGCTTCAGCTCCATTAGGTGGTGTGCAGATGATTTCAACAGCGGTAAGTGACTTTACTGCGAATCAAGAAGCGCCAGCTGCACCACAAAATATTGTTGCAACGATTACCACACCAGACACCATTGAAGTGACTTGGAATGAAGTAGATAATGCCATTGGCTATCAAATATTAAAGCGTAAAGGTGGCAGCCCAGCTCGTTTATTCGCTGGTGTACCGGGTCGTGAATATGTCGACGGCGATATAGAAAATAATGGCTATACCCATGTTGAATTTGTAACGGGTGCCAGTTACAGCGACAAAGGACAGGGTTTTGGTCGTGGCGCAGGTCAAGGTATCGATGCTTATGATTATCAATACGTTGTTCGTGCTATTGACGTTAATGCCTCTGGACAAGTTGGTTTTTCTGATTTATCAGGCACGGCGAGGACTCAGTTAAAAACAACGGATATTACTGATAATATTGAATATAAATTCAGTAACTTTTTAGCTCCGGACGGTCAGTTTAGTATTGATTATACATTAACAAATACAGGTGGCGTGGATTTATTTGGTCCTATCAACTTTAATATTGTTTCGATTAATAACGCTAGAGTGACTTTAGATAATGCCGATAATGGTGGTACTGGCCAAGATGGAGATACCGCAACGTTTACGTATAACGAATCTTTAGCACCAGGAATGGATTCTTCTGCTCGTACTTATGTGTTTAATAACCCAAGGTTTGAACCTTTTTCCTTTACGGCTGAAGTGTTCGCTAAAGTACTAATGCCATCACAAGCGGCTAATGGTAGTCAAGTACCTGTTGATACATCACCAAGTGCAGATCGTACTGTGGTTTATCATAATATCTCTGAGTATAAAGGCATAGTTGCTATTGGCACTACAGACGTAGAAGTTGCTGACGGTGTCGATTATGTTGATGTGGTCTTTACAGCACAGACAAGTGCACAAAGTATTGTTGCAACCTTAACAGCAGACACTGAAGTGGGTGGAGCCTATCCAGATTTGGATTTCTCAATGCTCGACAGTGACGGCAATGTCATGGTTACTTCTGGTAACTTAGGCCCTTCAGAGCAGGTAGGTAGCACGGTTGTTGGTGGTGAAAGCTACACTCTACGTGTTAAAGGTTATGCCAATGGTCCAACTCAATTTACTATTGTGCTAGACCAAATGGTACTAAATGAATCAGATGCGAGTACCGAAGCAAGTACTGCTGATTCTGCTGTAGGTTCTGTGGAGCTAGTTGAGTTTGTAGTAAACCCAGCTAATGGCACGATTATGGTCGTCGAACCTGATGATGTGAAGTCAGTAACTGCTGCGCCAATGATGGGTACAACAGCAACACTTTAATTATTTATTAAAAAAAGTAATAGCCCACTTAGTGATATAAGTGGGCTTTTTTTTGTTTTTTTTTGCTAAAAGTGTTTTGCCACCCACCAAAAAAAATATCTTATTAGTGAGCAATCAACGAGAAGAGAAGGTACAAATATACGTATTGAATAAATAGTGCATCCATTATTTTATTATCCATCCTGATGGTCAGCTGAATACTACTATTAGACAGAATTGTTAAGTTAAACAATATTATAATTCATTTTTTTTATTTGACCACTTAGTCAGTTTATGGAAAATTTTACTTTAAAGTGATTTTTAATATAAATATTTTATTAGGTTATTCATTAAAATGTCATATTTTAGGGAAATAATAGCCATACATAAAACAACAATATAAGAATGTAAAATGGAGTTTAGATACACAGATTTATCTTTTTTTATATTTTCTCTTTTCTCTAAGACTGGAAAGTTTTATTCATTCATTTTATCCACCCTATATTGCTCTCTATCATTGAAAATAATCGTTTCAATTTATTATTTGCACTACCCATTTTTACTAAAATCGCTAAGCGATTATTTCTTAAAATCTTTATTCAAAGAAAAGATGTTAATTACGGGCAGTAATTATAAAACCTTTATCATTCTAAATTATAGACAATACGCCCAAAAAAAATTAATTACGATGTGAATGAGTGGTTTACAAAAATATTGAATCAAATGGCTAAGTGCAAATACATAGCACTTTAATAAAAATAATAAACGTAATATGGATAAATAAAATGAAAAAAAATCGATTAGCCTTACGACCAAAAATCATGGCTGTTCCCCCTAACAATCACAACCCCAAACGTTGCTTAAAAAAAGTGATGCTTATGTCTGCATTATGTTTTTCTATGACACAAACAGCGTTTGCAGCAGATGTTTTTATTAACGAAATACACTACGACAATGCAGGATCAGACGTAGGTGAAGCAGTTGAAATCGCTGGTGTTGCAGGAACAGATTTAACCGGTTGGTCAATTATTTTATATAATGGTAGTAATGGAACTAGCTATAGCTCTGTAAGCCTGTCTGGCATTATTCCTGATCAACAAGCAGGCTTTGGTACGCAATTTTTTACAAAGTCGGGTATACAAAACGGCGCACCTGATGCATTTGCATTGGTAGATAATCTTGGTGTTGTCGTTGAATTCTTAAGTTATGAAGGAACGTTAACAGCCACAAATGGTGCAGCAAATGGCTTAACAAGTATTGATATTGGTGTTGCTGAAACCAGTAGTACACCTACGGGTTATTCACTACAGTTTGATGGTTCAACTTGGCAAGGAGCTAATGCAAATACATTCGGCGCAGTAAATACAGGCCAAACATTTGATGACAGTGGTGATAGTAACAACGGTGATAATAGTGGTGGCGGCAATGTGGACGATGGTGCCAGTGGCAGCGTCTGTGTTAACTGCCCAGATCTAGAAAAAGTTGCTAACTCGACCAATTTTGACGATGCCACTTATTATGAAGATGTAATTTTGGCGATTAATGGCGGACATGGTACTACCGCAATTAAAGGGGAAATAACCACCGCAATAAGTCAAAATCACAAAGACCTAAGTTATGCAGAGGTTTGGACCGCATTGACTGAAACTGATGAAGACCCGTCAAATTCAGATAACGTAATCTTATTCTATCGTGGTATTTCCAAAGCTAAACTTTCAAACGGCAGTGGCCCAGCTTCTAGTGATCCAGAAAACTGGAACAGGGAACATGTATGGGCGAAAAGTCATGGTGGTTTTAGTAGTGAAAGTCAGTCTGGCTATACAGATATCCATCACCTAAGACCTACTGATATTTCAGTTAACAGCACAAGAGGCAATTTAGATTTTGATAGTGGTGGGTCTGAAATTGGAGAGGCGCCTGGTAATAAGGTTGACAGCAATTCATTCGAACCTAGAGATATAGTAAAAGGTGATGTCGCACGAATGGTCTTTTATATGGATGCGCGATATGAAGTAGCCGACGCTAACATGCCAGATTTGCGCGTTGTGGAAAGTACAAATACCAGTGGGCCTGAACTTGGCAGGTTATGTCGTTTAATTGAGTGGCATAATGCAGATCCAATTGATGCCTTTGAGCAAAAACGAAACAATACCATTTACGAATATCAAGGAAATCGTAATCCTTTTATTGATCACCCTGAATGGGTAACAACTCTATATGGTAGCGAAGCCTGTAACTCTGACGGCGGCGGTGATACTGGCGGCGGTGATATTGGCGGTAGCGATACTGGCGGTGGAAATAATGGCGGCAGTACATCAAATATATTTATTAATGAAATTCACTATGACAACGCTGGCGGTGATATTGGTGAATCGATTGAAATAGCGGGTCCTGCTGGAACTGATTTAACCGGTATGAGTTTGGTTCTGTACAATGGTTCAAACGGAACCACATACAAAACAGAAGTATTGGCTGGCATATTGGCAAACCAACAGAATGGCTTTGGCACCTTGTCATTTGACATTGCAGGTATGCAAAATGGCGCACCAGATGGTATAGCGCTTATTGATAGTAATGGCAGTGTTCTAGAATTCATAAGTTATGAAGGTTCGTTAACTGCTACCAATGGTCCTGCAACTGGCATTACTAGCACAGATATTGGTGTTTCAGAAGTAAGTAGCACAGTGGTTGGTTTTTCTCTTCAGTTAGCGGGTATAGGTTTTACTTCCGCAGACTTTACTTGGCAAGCCGCAGCTGAAAATACATTTAACAATGTAAATACCAAGCAAACGTTTTTGGCGGGTAGTGTCTTTATTAATGAAATTCACTATGACAACGTCGGCGGTGATACTGGAGAAGCGATTGAAGTTGCCGGTCCAGCAGGAACCGACTTATCAGGTTTGAGTTTAGTGCTTTACAACGGTTCAAACGGAACTACATACAAAACAGTTGATTTGTCTGGTGTGTTGACTAATCAACAAGCTGGATTTGGAACCCTGTCATTTGACATCAGCGGCATCCAGAATGGTTCTCCTGACGGCATTGCTCTGATTGATAACGACGGAACTGTCATTGAATTCTTAAGTTATGAAGGCTCACTTACCGCTACTAATGGTCCCGCAAGCGGAATGATTAGCACGGACATAGGCGTTTCAGAAACAAGTAATACTCTTGCTGGTCTTTCTTTACAGCTTGGCGGAACGGGTTACAGTTCAGCTGATTTTACTTGGGAAGATGTCAATGCTAATACATTCAATAATGTAAATACAAATCAAACCTTTGGTTCTGGTGGTGATACTGGCGGCGGCGGCGGCGGCGGCGGCGATGGTGATGGTGATGGTACACCAATGCTAATAGGTCAGTGTTCAGATCCATCGACGTTTATCCATGATATCCAAGGCAATGCTGATGTTTCACCTTTAGTAGGCCGAAACCTTGTCGTTGAAGCTATCGTAACATCAGTGTTACCAGCACTTGACGGGTTCTTTATACAAGAAAGCGATACAGATGTTGATGCGGATCCGTTAACTTCAGAAGCACTGTTTGTCTTTAATACGGCCAATACAATTACACCATCAAATGGTGATCTAGTCCGTGTTGCTGGTAATGTTTCAGAATTCTTCGGGCGAACGCAATTATCGCCAGCACAAGATCTTATTATTTGTGGAACGGGTAGTGTATCTACTACGACCTTATCCTTGCCCTTTACCTCTGTTGAACAACCTGAAGCATTAGAAGGAATGTTGGTTAGCAACACCGATTCACTTACCGTTAGCGATAATTATAACCTAGCCAAATTTGGCGAAGTTACGCTATCTAGCAGTAGATTGTTTGTGCCAACTAACATACATTTGCCTGGTTCGGCTGAAGCTGTAGCACTGGCGAATGAAAACTCCTTGAACCGAATTATTTTAGACGATGGTGTTAATGGCTCATATCCTGAGCAAATAATCTTCCCTACTGGAGGCTTATCGGCTGACAACAGCTTACGCATTGGTGACTTAGTTACTGAGTTAACTGGAATAATTGATTATAGTTTCAGTAATTACAGAATAATTCCAGTAGTAGCTCCTACGTTTGTAAATGACAACATCAGACTCGCCCAACCGGAACTGTCGCCATCTAACCTTAAAATAGCTAGCTTGAACGTTTTAAATCTATTTAATGGTGATGGTCAAGGTGGAGGTTTCCCAACAGCAAGGGGCGCAGATACCGCTGAAGAGTTAGAGCGTCAATTTGCTAAAACCGTGGCTGCAATTGTCGCTATTGATGCCGACGTTATTGGTTTAATGGAAATCGAAAATGATGGAGTAGACGCCAACAGTACATTAGCTCAATTAGTTGCGCGTATTAATGCCGTTGTGGGTGCAGATACCTATGCATTTGTTAACACGGGAGGAACCATTGGCACCGATGCGATTGCAGTTGCGCTTCTTTATAAACCTAGCAGTGTTTCAGCGTCGGGTAATGCCATGTTAAATAACAACGGCATATTTAATCGACCTCCGTTAGCTCAAATATTTACGCTAAACAATAACGGTTCAGCTATAACCGTTGTTGTTAACCACTTTAAATCTAAAGGGGGTTGTAGCAGAGCTTCAGGTGCAGACCAAGATCAGAACGATGGACAAGCCTGTTTCAATGCAAAAAGGGTAGCGCAGGCCAACGAACTGATGAATTGGTTAGCGACTGATGCGACATTGAGTCTGCAAGAAGATGTGCTAGTGATGGGTGATTTGAACGCTTATGCAATGGAAGATCCAATCAGAGCATTTACAAGTAACGGTTTCACTAACCTCATTCATCAATTTGCAGGCGAACAAGCCTATTCTTACCTCTTTGGTGGTGAAGTGGGTTACCTAGATCATGCCCTAGCGAGCAGTAGTTTATTAACCAAAGTGGTTGATACAACAGAATGGCATATTAATGCAGATGAACCTTGTGTTCTTGATTACAACACTGAACTTTGTGGCTCTGGTTTTAGCCATCCGGATAAAACGGCTGATCAGTTAGTTAGCTTATATGACAATAATGCTTACAGAATGTCTGACCATGATCCTGTTATCGTTGCATTCGATTTTACACCTGCAGCAATCCAAGGCGATTTTGATGGAGATGGCGATATTGATATCAATGATTTACGCGGTTTGATGCGTGCAATACAGTTTGGACAAACGATCGATTTAGCGTTTGACCTCAATAATGATGGGGCCGTATCTATGATGGATGTTCGCGTTATGATGAGTTTATGTACTCGCACTCGCTGTGCGGCTAATTAGGCTAAATTGCTTAAAACAGACAAACAATAAAACAAACAAAATTAAATTAAATTAAAAGGTAGTAAAATGAAGAAGTTATTAATAGTAGCAACGTTAATATTGTGTGCAACGTTTGGTGGAAACGCTAACGCCGGACTAATTACTCTTTCAGCAGACCAAAGTGATGTTTTGGTTAGCGAAATGATGGAAATTACCTTAAATGCCACGGGTTTTGACGAATTTGATGTATTTTCTTTAAATGTTAATTTTGATACAAGTGTCTTTAGTTTTTTACCCCTTACGTTTACAACCGAACTTTCAACTACTTTTATGTTGTGGAATCAAGTTGGAAATGGCGTAGCTATTGGATTTGTTGATTTTATTCCATCGAGTGGTGATTTTTTATTAGGAAAGTTCACATTGCAGGCAATAGAAGCAGGGACGACCGATTTTTCTCTAGTGGTAAATGAATTTACCTTGAGTGACCCATTTGATATGTTCGCTGTTGCAACGCCTGTTAACGCTGATGCATTGGGTCAAGTATCTTCATCAGTAACCGATGTTCCTGAGCCGTCTACATTAGCAATATTTGCGTTAGGGCTGATGGGATTAATGACGAGGTCTTTAAAGAAAAAATCTTAATTTAGGTTTTAATCTTTGATTATAAAAGCGCTAATCGTCATGATTAGCGCTTTTTTTATCCGTTATTTAATTGGTGTTAGTGATAAAAACCCGTAAACTTTTGTCAGCTGAAGTTATAATCAAACTAAAGGTCTTAACGCTCGTTTTATTGGATATCGACGGTATTACGCTATTAATTGTTAACATTCATCTTTACGTTCGTGTTAATAAACCTTTTTGATACTCATCTAGTACATTACAACGTATCGCTTTTTTGGCTTTAGTGAGCGTTAAAGGTAGTGACTCTACTGTCTTATTTGCGCAAGAAACGCTAAACGAGAAAATAGCATTGATGATTAATGACTAGGTTGAACAAAATAGAGAAAATAAATAAAAATTAGCCATAAAAAAAGCCGCTAGGTTTATCTAGCGGCTTAATACTTAAACTAAATTATTAATCATTAGTTTCAAGTTTTGATGTTGTTACTTCAATCGTGTAGTCAGTAGCTACTGAAATATAACCATTAACGCGTAGCGTATAAAGTCCGCCGCTAGTTGGGCGAAAGTTAATTTCTTCTGGGTTATCTAAAGAGGCGCTGTTAGCGACAACTTCACCCGCTTCGTTAAGCAAGTCAAAATCTAAATCTGCAACACCTGACCAGGTTAACACAGCATTAAGCATAGAAACGTTGTCTGTCAGCTGTATATCATGGTCTGACACTTCCATATTTTCATATGACGGGCCAACTGAACCGGCGAAGTTACTGTCAGTTTTGATAATAACTGCAGCTGAGTCGACTAATTGACCGTCGAGTAAAATACCGTCAAATGAAACTGTACCGTTAATGCGTTTAAGACTTATGCTATGAATACTATCGGTAGATAAATCTCTAAATGCAACGGTTTTAACTTGACGTTGAGGTGAATAATAATCTAATAAACCTTGGCTTTTACCATCAAGAAATAATTCGGCATGACCTTTTCTATTATTAGTTATATATTTTAATTGAACGCTATCACCAATGAAATCAAAGCTAATTTGCGCGTTTCTACGTCGTGTTTGCTTAAAGGTGCCATCTGACGATAAGGTACTATTTTTTACAGCCCAACGTTTTTTGTAATTAATATTGTTATCAGTTTCAGAAACTTCAGACCAAACTCCCTGGCTAGACCAACCAGTTTGTCCGTTAAGAAATTCTGCTCTTTCGCCGGTAGTAACTATGGCCAAATCTACAGCCGCTTTTACGTTAATATGACCTGCACCCACTTGATGAACTTTATAACCCGGCATTTCATCTGCGCTGTCTTTTAAAATTTGTTCAACTTGATCGGGTGATAACAGGGGATTCACTTCCAACAATAAACCGACCACACCAGCAACAAAGGGGGTCGCCATTGACGTACCACTCATACTTGCGTAGTACAGGTGATATTCTGGATGTGCAGGGTCGATAATAGGACCTGCAGCGCCCAATGGCGTGTTAAGTGCTCGTGTTGATACAATCGCGCTACCTGGGGCAGTAATATCAGGTGTTTTAATCCAGTCACCTTCAACGCCTCGACTTGAAAAATCAGCTAATTGACGGTCTGTTGTGCCAGCTGCGACGTTAATAACCCATGGTGCAATGGCATATTGATTAAGGGTGTTGTCATCTGGACCACTATTAGAAGCGGCAAAAGTCACTACGATGCCTTTTTTGTAAGCTTGATAAGAAGCTTGATTGGTTGGATTATTCGGATCAAAGCTTGCGCCGTCACCTCCACCCCAACTGTTAGTTATTACATCTATGCTATAACGTTCACTATTAGCGATTGCATAATCAAAGCCAGCAATAGCATAAAGAATTGAAATCGCTTCACCAGCTCCTAGACCCACCAAGGTTGCTTTTGGGGCGATGCCTGCCTGGTAAAAACTTCTACGTTCATCATCTCTTGATGCTTCACCGCTACCAGCAACAGTGCCGCCAACATGTGTACCGTGTCCTGAACTCGTATCAGTATTTGGCACACCTTCTAAAAATAAGTTCTTACCACCAGCAAAATCAAGGTCACCAGCAATTTTAACATTTTGGATAGTTTTCTCACCGAGTAATAAATCAGGGTGTGTTGCATCAACACCTGAATCTAGTACTGCAATCGTTGAACCTTCACCATAAACACCATAATCGTCATGTACTAGATGACCACTGGTAATTTCGCCAGAGTTATAGTTGTAATATTCTAAAGGCGCATCAAAATAAATACTCTTAACCCGTGAATCTTTAGCTAAAGTATTGATTTGGCTTCGAGTTAAAGAAGTTCCCGCCATAGGTAATACTTTTAACGCTAAATAAGGAACGTTTAAAGCTGTCATAACATTATCGAGTTCATTGTAATGGTGAGTTGAAACAATTACTTTAGTACTTTGAACTAAAGTGGGTAACAACGTCTGTAATTTTGAGCCAATAATCGCATCAGCATTAACATTAAATGTGGTCGCAGCAAGTACACTAACCGATAGTGCCAAAAGTGTCTTTTTCATTTTCTTATACCTTTTGAATGATTATAATTTTGAATGATTTTTATTTCATTAACTCAGTTACTGTGCATAATTCTTTTGAGCGTTATAATCGGGAAGAACCCCTAGGGCACTGTGATAAAACTACTTAGTCATTATTTTAACTGGCTTAAAGGGGAGTGATGAAATAATAATTGCGACTTATATATTGGATAGGCTTGATAAAATGAATACCTGCAACTTAATGAAAGTCATAATAATTCATTAAGTTACAAGGGGCTTGTCGAATGAATAAATACATGAGACTACTTATGAAAATGTTCAAAACTATGAGTTTAATCGTTAAGCCGTTTTATTACCTTGTGATCGATCTGATTTCTTAGTTGTTACGTGATGAAGCTAATTTTCTTTATTTGGAGATCGCTTGATATGTTTTTTTATTCTTGTGGAGTTTTGTATTTCCTTATAAATCAACAGTTTAACTGTTTTTTTTGATTGAAGGGAGTAACGAAAAATGTAATGTTCAACTAATAAATATACCGGTATTGGTATTAATGGTTTTTATAATCAATACACTAAAAATCATAACAGTAATTTTATCTTTATCATCGAGAAAGCTCAGTAATTTAGTGCCGAGTAGTTCACTCTGGTGTTCGAGAATTCAGTTACAACTTATCTTTATTTTTAAGATAAAAATTAAAAGGTAAACAAACACATTGTATTAAATCTGTTTGTTCAACCAAATTAATGCATCGTCTTTATTATCAAAATACTCTATATTTTGAAGCACTTTCGAGGGTACCCATTGTTGGTCAATATTTTTTATTACCTGCGATGTGATAACGATAGCTTTTGCTACCATATTTTGACCATTGAGCCACCCATTAAACTTATTAGAAATATTAAATGCGTCTGGCGTAGCACCATCCAAGTTTAAAAGATCAACAAATATCAGAAACTTACTTTGATTGAGCGACTTGATTATTGCTGATGTCTTTTGCGAGACTTTTTCAGCACCATACTCATTAAAAGAGCCTTTCAACGTTATATGTATAATATTTTCTTTTAAAATTATTGTGTTGTCACCATGTTCTATTGTCAATTTGGTTCTCCAATAACATAACCATTTTTTAGTCGAGTTTAGTTAATCGACTAAATATCTCTTACTAGACGATAGCACATTGCGTTTAAACGCTAAAGGCCACTAATAATAAAATACGAACACCAATTAACACGACTGACATATAGGTTGACTGAATATTCAGTAGCATGAATTGCTCAGGTCAACAGCTTTCTCTTGCTCAATATTTACTATTAGCTTCTTGTTTGTTGAGAAAGACTTATTTATCACTCTTAGTTTGAATGCATCGAGGCTGAAAATTATGCGCCCGTTTAGCTTAAAAGCAACCAGTAATTTATAGACAACAACGGCTAGAAATATTGGGATTAACGATGATATAAAGCTGTTTAGGGTCACCAGTGATAATAAGCTGGTTAAGGTGAAATTTTTATTAAGTAAATACCAAGGCGCTAACAGCACTAGTAGCGTGTTAACTAGCCAAATGACCAGTAACGGGTATTGAGATTACTGTCATGAGTACTGCTATTACCCAAGCATTATATGTTTCAATACCACGATACCAGTTAGAAACAAAGCCAGCGATTGGCGGTATACCAATCATGCCTAAAAATTCAATGGCAAAGAGAGTTATTGAGATCGGCATTTTTTTAGCAATGTCATTTAACTAACTGAATTTATAAATACGATGTGCTTCAGCAAATAAACCAGCAAAAAAGAACAGAGTGATTTTCATTATCTCTTGATGCACTAACCAATAGCAGCAATAAAAACGGCGAGTGCAACGCTTAGCGTTATACATGGCAACCGACTAACCGTTGAATGGGCAAGACGTTTTTTATATTATCTTAATAAATAATTCTTATCGAACCATGAATAATGATAATAAATGCAAAGACCAACAGGACTTGTAAAACACCTAAAGAACTTGCTAGATTGACGCTATATAAATCATAAACCACACGTATAATGTCAAAAAAGTCAGCTTTTACTGGCGCTACAGCATGTAGTAATGATTTAAGCGGTTCTTTCTCTATCATTTCTGGTGTGGTGATAATTAGTCGCTTTTAGCTTATTTAGGCTTCATCATTTAAAAAGAGAAAAATCATAGTAATGCTTTATATAAACTCCACCAAGCTGAAGGAAAAGAGCTTTACACTGAACCTCACAAAATATGGCTGGAAGTATTATCGATAGGATTTGGTTCAGGTTTTCTTATGCTAGGAGCACAGTATTTTGTTACTGAAACAACGATTATTGCTAAAGCTTTAGGATTATCTGACGCGCTTATAGGGCTCACTTTAGTTGCCATAGGACATCTCTGCCCGAATTTACTATTTCGGTAATGGCGGTATTAAGAAAACACAAGGATTTAGCTGTTGTAGATGTTGCTGGCAGTAATATTTTTAATATTCTGGGCATTCTTGGTGTTTCTTCTTTAATTTCTTTAATTTTCCCCAAGGAAGACTTACCAAGTTTGATCAGTGAGCTTTCTTACTTATTACTTTGGTCATTAAAGGTAAACTAAAATCAATATTTTTCTGTTGCCTATGTTTTGCTTGGGTATTTCTATTCTAATTAGTTAAAAGTACTTAATAAAAAACACCTGGTTGCTAGATGAGCAAACAGGTGTTTTATCGGATTATTGTAGCACAATAGAAAATTATTCTTCACCCATAGCTTCAATTTCATCAGGTGTAATACTAGCAGCATGATGACCTTTTGGGCCTGCATTTAGTTCATAATCAACGTCTTGACCAGCTTTTAATGTACGGTATCCTTCCATTTGGATTGTTGAATAATGCGCGAAAATATCTTCACCACCATCCTCTGGACGAATAAAACCAAACCCTTTTGCATTATTAAACCACTTCACTGTCCCGTGAGCCATACTTCAACTTCCTTCTACATCGGTAATTAGGTATGCTTGCATAAAAGCATTAACATAAATGTATAAATGATTAAAAAATAATCACTAAAGTAAACAGTAGACAAGTTACATAAATAATCAAGTTAAATTTATCAGTTAATTGAATATTTATTTTTTTAAATGTTAAAGCAAAATCACTAGGTACAGACTAATATAAAATTATGAGCAAGTGGAAAGAGTTACTAGATAATCAAGAAGTCCTTGAAGACGAACTTGTAGAGCAATTTGAAAAGCCCCCTATGTATACTGTTGTGTTACTTAACGATGATTATACGCCGATGGATTTTGTCGTAGATGTGCTGTGTCGATTTTTTAATATGAACTCAGATAAGGCGACCGACGTAATGTTAGAGATTCATTATAAAGGAAAGGGGCGATGCGGTACTTTTACTGCTGAAATAGCAGAAACAAAAGTTGAACAAGTTAATCAATACGCATTAGAAAATGAGCACCCATTGCAATGTACAATGGAAAAAGCGTGAATTCGCATGGTTTAAAGTGGAGTAGTCTATGCTGAACAAAGATTTAGAAATATCATTAAATATGGCTTTCCGTCAAGCCAAGGACTCCCGTCATGAATTTATGACGGTTGAGCATTTATTATTGGCCTTATTAGATAACCCTTCATCAATCGAAGCGCTTAAAGCTTGTGCTGCTGATATGGGAAAAATACGTAAAGAGTTATTAGATTTTATAGCTGAAACAACGCCAGTGATCCCAGAAGGGGAAATTGAACGTGAAACTCAACCAACGTTAGGTTTTCAGCGTGTATTACAACGAGCCGTTTTTCATGTGCAATCTTCTGGAAAAAGTGAAGTTAACGGATCCAATGTCCTGGTTGCTATTTTCAGTGAACAAGAATCTCAAGCGGCTTATTTTCTGAAAAAATCAGACATTAGCCGTTTAGACATTGTAAATTTCATTTCTCATGGAATTTCTAAAATAGAACATACGGATTCTCCGCAATCTACCGAAGAAGCACACGTTGAAGAACCCCGTACTATTGAAAACTTTGCTACCAATCTTAATGAAGAAGCGAGAAAAGGGAATATTGATCCGTTAATTGGTCGCGATAGCGAATTAGAACGAACTTTACAGGTGCTAAGCCGTCGTCGTAAGAATAACCCTTTATTTGTTGGTGAAGCAGGGGTGGGTAAAACGGCTATTGCCGAAGGACTTGCCAATTTAGTTATTTCTGACGATGTACCTGAATTCTTAGCTGAAACCACTATTTATTCGCTTGATATGGGCGCTTTATTAGCGGGCACTAAATACCGTGGTGATTTTGAAAAACGTTTTAAAGGCTTATTAAAAGAGTTAGAAGAAGAGGGTAATGCCATTCTATTTATCGATGAAATTCATACGATAATTGGTGCAGGTGCTGCTTCAGGTGGCATGATGGACGCTTCTAATTTAATAAAACCATTATTATCATCAGGAAAACTGCGTTGCATGGGTTCAACAACCTACCAAGAATACCAAAGTGTTTTTGAAAAAGATCGTGCATTAGCGCGCCGTTTTCAAAAAATAGATATTGTTGAGCCAAGTGTTGATGACACCACTAAGATATTGCATGGTTTAAAAGAAAAATATGAATCACATCACGGTATTCGTTATACCAATAAAGCCTTGCGTGCAGCCGCAGAATTGTCAGCTAAATATATCAATGAGCGTTTTCTTCCCGATAAAGCCATTGATGTTATTGATGAAGCGGGTGCAAAACAACAATTAGTTGCTGCTTCGAAGCGTAAAAAAGTAATTAACGACAGTGATATAGAATCTATTGTTGCCAAAATGGCGAGGATCCCTGAAAAGTCAGTTTCATCATCAGAAAAAGACAGCCTTAAGACATTAGACCGTAATTTGAAAATGGTTGTTTTTGGACAAGACCACGCTATTAATGAACTTACGTCAGTAATTCGCTTATCTCGTGCTGGTTTAGGTAATGAACACAAACCTGTTGGTTCGTTCTTATTTGCTGGGCCAACTGGGGTGGGTAAAACAGAAGTAACACAACAATTAGCTAAATCTTTAGGTGTCGAACTATTACGCTACGACATGTCAGAGTACATGGAGAAACATGCGGTAAGCCGATTAATAGGTGCTCCTCCAGGTTATGTTGGTTATGAGCAAGGCGGTTTATTAACGGATGCAGTCATTAAGCATCCTCATTCTGTGGTCTTGTTAGATGAAATTGAAAAAGCTCATGAAGATGTTTATAACATTTTATTGCAGGTCATGGACCACGGAACATTAACCGATAATAACGGTCGTAAAGCTGATTTTAGAAATATTGTTTTAGTGTTAACAACCAATGCGGGAGCTCATGAAATAACTCGCCAATCTATCGGTTTTAAACAACAAGATCAGTCAATTGATGCAATGGGTGAAATTAATAAAACCTTCTCACCTGAATTTAGAAATCGTTTAGACAATATTGTCTGGTTCAACCATTTAGATGAAGTTGTTATTCAACAAGTGGTTGATAAATTTATTGTTGAACTACAAGCACTACTTGATCAAAAAGGCGTTTCATTAGAATTAACGAAAGACGCTAGAAAATGGTTGGCTGTTAACGGTTATGATAAAGCGATGGGCGCTCGACCTATGTCACGTCTAATACAAGAGCACTTAAAGAAACCATTAGCTAATGAGTTATTGTTTGGTGATCTAACACACGGTGGCGTGGCGAAAGTTGGTGTCAAAAAAGATAAATTAGTACTCAGTTATATTCAAAAGAAAGAATTGGTTGAGCATTAGCAGCAAACGGAGCTAACCAAACACTTTACGTTACGGTGTTTGGTTTCGTTTCACTTAGATAAATTTTGCTGAATATAAAAAAGCCGCAGGGGAGTTATCCTCAGCGGCTTTTTTTATTTAAGCGTTGAAATGTACTTTATAGATAAATTTAACGTTGAGTTGAACGTTTAGCTTGAACAGCCGCCGATAACTCATCTAACAAACTGACACTGGTGTCTAAGTTAATACAGGCATCGGTGATACTTTGTCCGTAGGTGAGTTTGTTAACATCAACCACTTTTTGATTACCCTCAACTAAGAAGCTTTCAACCATGACACCAAATATAGCCTTGTCGCCTTGCTCCATTTGAGCTCTTAAAGAGCGAGCAACGTCAATTTGTTTGTTATGGTCCTTAAAACTATTACCATGGCTACAATCGATCATAATACGATTTTCTAAGCCAGCTTTAGCCAATACTTCACCGGTCTTACTAATGTTTTCTGCGTGATAGTTCGGCTCTTTACCGCCACGTAAAATAACATGAGCAAATGGGTTACCATGCGTTTGATAAATACACATTTGACCACTTTTATTGGGTGAGTATAGAACATGAGGCACACTTGAGGCGTTGATGGCGTCAACAGCAATCTGTACATTACCGTCAGTGCCATTTTTAAAACCTACCGGACACGAAAGGGCTGAAGCTAATTCTCGGTGAACTTGGCTTTCAGTTGTTCTAGCACCAATAGCTCCCCAGCTTATTAAGTCTGAAATATATTGGCCGGTCACCATGTCTAAAAATTCAGTGCCTGCAGGTAAACCGAGTTTATTAATATCCATTAATAATGAGCGAGCTAGGTTTAAGCCTTTGGCTACATGAAAAGATTTATCTAAATCAGGGTCACTGATCAAGCCTTTCCAGCCAACCGTTGTACGAGGCTTTTCAAAATAAACACGCATGACAATCAATAAATCATCTCGGTACTTATCATGTAATACTTTAAGTTTCTCTGCGTAATCAACAGCAGCAGTGGTGTCATGAATTGAACACGGACCAATAATGACCAGTAAACGGTCGTCGTCACCGGTGATAATCGCTTCAATGTCTTTTCTGCTTTGGATGATAAAACTCGCTGTTTCATCATCTAGTGGGATTTGCTGTGCTAATTCTTCTGGAGAAACAAGGTTTTCAATTAGCGTGGTTCTAAATTCGTCCGTTTTAATAGTCATGGTAATCTAATTTTTTATTTGAAGGCGTTAATGCGCAATAAAAAAGCCAGCGCAATATAATTTATCGCGCTAACATAACCAAATTAGCGGCTTATGTGAAATGCTTTCTGTATTTTCAAAGATTAATTTGAACTAAGTTAATATTTATAGCGTTGTAAGCCTGTTTCATTGAGGATTTTTGCTGATATTTCTTCTACGGAAAACTTTGTACTGTTAAGGAAGGGAATTTTTTCTTTTTTATACAGTTTTTCAACTTCTCTAACTTCCATTCGACACTGTCGTGCGGATGAATATTTGCTGTTCGCTAATCTTTCACCGCGAATATCAATTAAGCGTTGTGCGTCGATAGTTAAGCCAAACAGTTTCTTTTTATGAGGTTTTAAAAAGTCAGGTAAAGTCAGGTCGTCCATATCATCATCAGTAAAAGGGTAGTTCGCTGCTTTAATACCATATTGTAGTGCGAGGTATAACGAGGTTGGTGTTTTACCCGAGCGCGATACACCCACGAGAATAACGTCGGCATGCTCATAATTGGTAACATTTGAACCGTCATCATTGGCCAGTGAATAATTAACCGCATCAATACGGTAATCATAACTATTTTCGTGAATACTGTGCGTGCGATGAGCGGTAGGCTTAGCGTCTAGTTGCAGTTCTTTCTCAAGTGGCGCGACAAAATGCTCTAGGAAGTTATAAATAACACCATCACAACTATCAATAATTTTTCTAATGTCGTTATTAACAAAGGTATGAAAAACTAATGGTGGCATACCGGTACGTTTAGCAGCTTTATTAATTTTTATTTTTGCTGCTTCTGCTTTTTCAACAGTTTCAACAAATGAGATAGTGTCGTGATCAAATTCCATTGGGAAAAGTGACAACAAAGCATGACCAAAAACCTCTGATGTAATGGCTGTGCCATCAGAAATATAAAAAGCAGCGCGCATTTAAAAACCTCTTTATTATCTTTAATACCCAGCGAATAAAATTAACTGAGATTTTTATAGTTAAAATAAATGACTACTGCCAGATAAAATTAATAAGTAGGTTAATGACTTAATAAATTTTATACAGGGTATTTACCCATTTTTCTGATAAAAACTAGGTCATTCAATTAATCAAATGGGTATAACTGTAACTTATACTAAAATGTTTCAAATAACATTTCAGTTTATAAAGTTCGCAGTGTAAAATGTCTTAAGCTATAAATATACTGATATAACTCATAAATCTATTTATTTTTGTTTTTTTTTTTGGAGAAAATGTCGTGCAAGAAAATGTGCTTTGGTATGAAGTTTTAGGAATGAATGATGTTGACCGCGTTGGTGGAAAAAATGCATCACTTGGTGAAATGATCTCAAACCTTTCAAACGTAGGCGTGCAAGTCCCAGGCGGTTTTGCTACGACTTCCTACGCATTTAATGAATTCTTAGAACAAAGTGGCATCAACGACAAAATATATCAGTTGCTTGATAATTTAGATGTCGATGACTTAGCCGCATTATCAAAATCAGGTGAAACAATCCGTAATTGGATCATAGAAACACCATTTCTACCTGAAATGCAGCAAGATATAGCAAAAGCCTACACCACCTTAGCCGATGGTTTTGCTGACGATGCTTCATTTGCTGTTCGTTCTTCAGCAACGGCAGAAGATATGCCCGATGCTTCTTTTGCTGGACAACAAGAAACTTTCTTAAACGTACGTGGTTTTGACGCTGTGATGATAGCGATCAAACATGTTTACGCTTCTTTATTTAACGACCGTGCTATTTCTTACCGTGTTCATCAAGGTTATGACCATCGTGGTGTTGCTTTGTCTGCTGGAATTCAGCGTATGGTACGTAGTGATATTGCTTCAAGCGGTGTGATGTTTTCTATTGATACTGAGTCTGGCTTTGAAGATGTAGTCTTTATTACTTCAAGTTACGGTTTAGGTGAAATGGTGGTGCAGGGCGCAGTTAACCCTGATGAATTTTATGTTCATAAACCTACACTAGCTAAAGGTAGACCGTCGGTTGTTCGTCGCAATATCGGTAGTAAAGCCATAAAAATGATTTACACCACAGATCAAAGTCATGGCAAACAAGTTGAAATTGTTGATATTGAAGAAAAGTTGTCTAATCAATTTTCATTAACCGATGATGAAGTTCAAGAACTTGCCAAACAAGCCGTTATTATTGAAAAGCATTATCAACGTCCAATGGACATTGAATGGGCTAAAGATGGCTTAGACGGTAAGCTTTACATCGTTCAGGCGCGCCCTGAAACAGTTCGTAGCCGTGAAAGCGCTAATGTAATGGAACAGTTTCAATTACAAACAACCGCTGATGTAATTTGTGAAGGTCGCTCAATAGGTCACAAAATTGGTAGTGGTGAAGCAAAGGTTTTAGCTTCACTGGCTGAAATGGATAAAATTAAGCCCGGTGATGTTTTAGTCACCGATATGACCGACCCTGATTGGGAGCCTATTATGAAGCGTGCTTCTGCGATTGTTACTAATCGTGGTGGTAGAACTTGTCATGCTGCAATTATTGCTCGTGAAATGGGTATTCCTGCGGTTGTTGGTTGTGGTGATGCGACAAAACGTATTGCTAATGGCGATGATATTACCGTTTCTTGTGCTGAAGGTGATACTGGTTTTATCTACAAAGGTAAACTTGATTTTACTGTAACCACTTCTCAAGTTGATTCAATGCCAGAAGTTCCATTAAAAATAATGATGAATGTTGGTAACCCAGACCGAGCCTTTGGTTTCGCTCGTTTACCTCATGCGGGTATTGGTTTAGCACGTTTAGAATTCATTATTAATAAGATGATTGGCATTCATCCAAAAGCATTGTTAAATTTTGATGAGCAATCTGACGATTTAAAAGATGAAATTAACGACATTATCGTTGGTTATGCTAGCCCAGTTGAATTTTATATTGCTAAGCTAACTGAAGGTATTGCAACCTTAGCGTCAGCTTATTCGCCTGAGAAAGTAATCGTTAGAATGTCTGATTTCAAATCAAACGAATATGCTAACTTAGTTGGCGGTGACGTGTTTGAACCAGAAGAAGAAAATCCAATGATTGGCTATCGCGGCGCAGCACGTTATATCTCTAAAGATTTCCGTGAATGTTTTGCACTTGAGTGTGAAGCGATTAAACGCGTGCGAAACGATATGGATTTTACCAACGTTGAAATCATGATCCCATTTGTTCGTACGGTAGAAGAAGCCGAGCAAGTTATTGAAATACTCGCTGAGAATGGTCTAAAACGTGGTGAGAATGGTTTGCGCGTTATTATGATGTGTGAATTACCGTCGAACTGTTTGTTAGCTGATCAATTCCTAGATCATTTTGACGGATTTTCTATCGGTTCAAACGATTTAACGCAATTAACACTAGGTTTAGACCGTGACTCTGGTTTAATCGCTCATTTATTTGATGAACGTAATCCAGCCATTAAAGCCTTATTGTCGATGGCGATTAAAGCTTGTAAAGCGCGTGGCAAATATGTCGGTATTTGTGGCCAAGGCCCGTCAGATCACCCTGATTTTGCCGCATGGTTGGTTGAAGAAGGTATCGACAGTGTTTCGCTTAATCCAGATACGGTATTAGCGACTTGGTTGTATATTGCTGAAAACCACAAAAAATAAATAATCGTATAGCGCGATTTATTGGTGAATAATGTGAGGTCATAGCCTCACTGGCAATATGATAAACAAAGGCTAGGTTCTTTTTACTATAAGTTTAGTTAAAAAGTTCTTAGCCTTTTTGCATTCTTCAACAAAACTTGAGTCATAATTCAAAACTGACGTGATATACTAGGTTCAACCTTAAATCATTAATATGTTTTTCGTCTATGTCTCAGAGCTTACCTTCATTAGAACATCAAGAACTTATCGCTCCACTGTATCAAAAGTTTTCTCAGGAGCTTGGTAACAGTCAATATAGTGGTGAAATTAATTGCCAATATAGTGCTCGGCTGTCGGTTGCTACCGACAACAGCATTTATCAACAATTACCACAATTGGTTTTACATCCTCGAAGTAAGCAAGACATCCAATTGATCAGTCAATTGTCTTCAACGCCAAAGTATCAAAGTATCAAATTTAGTGCGCGTGGTGGTGGAACTGGTACAAATGGTCAAAGCTTAACACCAGGTATTGTCGTTGACTTGTCAAAATATATGAATCGTATTTTAGAGATTAATATTGAAGAAAACTGGATACGTGTTGAAGCGGGCGTCATCAAAGATCAATTAAATGATTATTTACGTCCACACGGTTTTTTCTTTTCTCCAGATCTATCAACCAGTAGTCGTGCAACCATTGGTGGCATGATTAATACTGATGCTTCTGGACAAGGCTCTCTGGTCTATGGCAAAACCTCTAATCATGTTTTATCCCTAGAGTCGGTTTTAGCTAATGGTGACTTTCTGACAACATCTCCAATGTCCATCAGAGAAGCGGAAGAACTCGCGCAACAAAACAGCAGTTACGGTCATATTGTTAAACAAGTACTGGCCTCATGTCGTGACAATCGAGCCTTGATTTTAGAAAAATTTCCCCGTTTAAATCGTTTTTTAACGGGTTATGATCTAGAAAATGTTTTTAATGATGATTTAAGCCAAGTTGATATTTCTCGTTTAATCACCGGTTCAGAAGGTTCGTTAGCCTTTGTTTGTGAGGCAAAACTTAACTTAACGCCAATTTTAAAAGCTAAAACACTGATTGTAATTAAATATGACAGTTTTGATTCTGCGCTGCGCCATTCACCTGCACTCGTTGAAGCTAAAGCGACTTCAGTTGAAACCATCGATTCAAAAGTCTTAAATTTAGCCAAACAAGATATTGTGTGGCATTCGGTGCGTGATTTAATTACCGATGTTGACAGTAAAGTCATGGACGGTATTAATATTGTTGAGTACAACGGCACCAGTATTGAAGCGTTAGCCGATCAGGTAGCACAACTAACAGCACGTTTAGATAGTGACATTAGCAATAATACCGGTGTTATTGGTTATCAAGTGACCACTGATTTAAGCAGTATCAATAAACTTTATGGTATGCGAAAAAAAGCTGTTGGCTTGTTAGGCAACACAGCAGGTAGTCAAAAACCATTAGCTTTTGCCGAAGATACTGCTGTGCCACCCGAAAACTTAGCGGATTACATTGTTGAGTTTCGCGCTTTACTCGATAGTTATGGTTTGCACTACGGCATGTTTGGTCATGTTGATGCGGGTGTTTTACATGTCCGTCCAGCACTCGATATGTGCGATCCTGAACAAGAAAAGTTGCTCCGCGAAATCTCTGATAAAGTGGTAACGTTAACTGCTAAATATGGTGGTTTAATGTGGGGTGAACATGGCAAAGGATATCGCAGCGAATACAGTCCAAAATTTTTCGGTGAACATTTATTTACAGAGCTAAGAAAAATTAAAAGTGCTTTCGACCCGCATAATAAAATGAATCCAGGTAAAATTTGTACGCCACTTGAATCGAGTGAAAAACTAGTCTCGGTTGACGGCACTAAACGGGGTTTCTATGACCGGCAAATACCTATAACGGTAAAAGATTCATTTAGTTCAGCGCTCGACTGTAATGGCAATGGCTTGTGTTTTAATTATGATGTAGACAGCCCAATGTGTCCTTCAAGCAAGGTAACGCGTGACCGAAGACATTCCCCAAAAGGTAGGGCTGGCCTGATGCGTGAGTGGTTACGCCTTTTAGAAGCTAAGGGTGTCGATATTCTTAGTTTAGAAGAAAATATTCAGCATTGGTCTGTAAAACGTTTATTAGATAAGATAAAAAATCGTTTTTCAGCACATCAAAAAGAAGATTTTTCTCACGAAGTGATGGAAGCGATGCAAGGCTGTTTAGCCTGTAAAGCTTGTGCGAGTCAATGCCCTGTAAAAGTAGATGTTCCAGATTTTAGAGCACGCTTTGTTAACTTATATCATTCAAGATACTTCCGTCCGTTAAAAGATCACTTAGTCGCTAATGTAGAAACATTAACGCCATTAATGGCCAAATCTCCGAAATTAATAAATGCGGTATTATCCCATAAATGGTACGACAAATTTTCACGAGCAACGATTGGTTATATTGATACTCCGATACTTTCTGTACCGACCTTAGCAAAGCAAGTCAGAGAAAAAAATTATCAATCCTTTGACCTTGCTTATTTACAAGGGCTTAATAAAGCGCAACAAGCGAGTCATGTGCTGATCGTTCAAGACCCATTTACTTCTTTTTATGATGCTAACGTCGTTGAAGCTATGATGGCATTAATTGAAAAGTTAGGGTTCACCCCAATATTATTACCGTTCAAACCTAATGGAAAACCCCAGCATGTAAAAGGATTTTTAGCTAAATTTGCAAAAACAGCTAAAAATACTGCTGAATTTTTAAATGAACTTCATCAGTTAAATATACCAATGGTCGGTTTAGATGCTTCATTAACACTTTGCTATCGCGACGAATATAAACAAACGCTTGGTGATAAGCGTGGCGATTTTCACGTGCTGTTAGCCCATGAATGGTTATTAACGGTTATAGAACATCAAAATACTAAAATAGCACTTTCGTCACTAACGGGTGATAAACCAGTGGCGCCTTATAAATTATTTGCGCATTGTACTGAGAAAACGGCATTAGCCGGTAGTGAAGGGCAATGGCGTGAGATATTCAAGTTATTTGGTTTGACACTTGAAAACGTCTCTGTGGGCTGTTGTGGTATGGCTGGTACTTACGGACATGAGCAAGTAAATTTTGAAAACTCGAAAATGTTATTTGAAATGAGTTGGCAAGATAAGTTAGCTAAATTAGAGGCTAAACAAGTCTTAGTGACTGGCTACTCCTGTAGAAGCCAAACAAAGCGTTTAGGAAATATGCAGACTCGTCATCCTGTGGAAGCGTTATTATCGGCTTTTGACTAAATGTTTTCATGGACTAAAGTTATAATAAAGAGAATCGATATAGTTTGTGGCAAATGTTGTCTTGTTCTAACTTGCTATGTGCATAGCTAAAACGTGAGAGGCTTTATGTCATTATCATTGAATAATATTGAAAGTGTGCAAACAGATATAACTACAGGTTATGCATTAAAAACCGCAGCCTTATCTAAAGGTCAGCAAGAGCTTGAAGGTGAAATGGCGCTGAAGCTTATCGCCTCGGCTGGCAGTGTTGACTCAGCGGTATTACCAACATCAGGTAGCAGTGGTTTCACTATCAATATTAAAGTTTAATATTGATAGTCGAAGAGTAAAACGTTTAAATACAGCGTGCTGGTTTGGGTAAACCAGCATACATTGTTGCTTGTTTTGCTGGCCCTTCTTTGAATAATCGATATAAGTACCGACTACTTGATTTTTCTTCGCCAAATTCTGCTTTCATCGCTTTTGTTAACGCTCTTATTGCCGGGGACGTATTGTAAGTCAGGTAGAACTCTCTAACAAAGCGTATAACTTCAAAGTGTTGCTCCGTTAATACCAATTGGTCTTTATCAGCAATTATCTGCGCTAAATCTGTATGCCAGTCTTTAAAGTTAATTAAATAACCTTGCTTGTCGGTGGCGATTTCTTGCTCATTAAAAAATAAACTCACTGCCAAGTTACCGATTTTTCTGTTGCACAAATCAATGTCATTAATGCATCGAGTGATAAAGTGTTTATTTTTTCTTTATCAATCGTTATAGCTCTTGCTTGTGCGTGCGCTTCAACAATATAAAGCGCGGGCAGCGCTATTTTACTTAAGGCTTGTTGCCATAAATCATGACTAAGGTTATAGCAACCATCATCAAGTAGCACGATAGTGTCATTTGCTTGTATTACGTCAAGGCATTGTTCAAAGTCGCTTGTTTGAAAAGCGGATGTGCGCACTAAGTGAAGCATACTCATGTGGGTTAAAACCTTAATATTGATTGATGTTGGTGTAATGATGTCGAGAACTCTGCACGGTCAAGTACGGCTACGTTTTCAATAGAAAAATCGTTAGTCAAGCCACGTTGAGTCAGTGAATGTTGGCAAACATAAATATTTTCAATATCATAAAACTCTAATGCCGCTAACGTTTTTAAAAAGTCTTTTTGTTGGATAAATTCAGGTTGTTGTTTGGCTATTAATTGATAAACGCCATCGCCTTGAAAATACAAACTAATGGCTTGTTCATAAGAGCCAAAAATAAGGGCAACATCAAGAGAATCTTTAGCATTTCCTGCTGAAAAGGGTGCGCTGGCATTAACGATAGCAAGTGATTTTTTGGCTTCAGACATGATAAATACCTTACAGTTGAATTAGACGATCAGCGTTGACATTCAATTCTACTAACTCACCTAGGCCCGATAAGGTAAATGCCTGATGAATAGTAGCGGCTTGACCATCATTAATATCATCACTTAGCCCACGTTTTTCTGCTGCAGTAGCACATAAGTGTAAAGGAATATCAAAGTCGTGATGTAATTGTTGCCATTGTCGATGCGCTTGGTATTCGTCATTAGGCAGTGCAAGGTGCTGGCTACCATTTAAAACACCGTCTTGATAAAAAAATACGCCAACAACGTTAATATCACTCTTTAACGCAGCGGTAACCATATTAATAGCAGTAGCCGTTAAGTTACTGTTGGGCGGGGTGGTAATAACAAAGGCGAGTTTTTTCACAAAATGTCCTACATACACAAGTAAATAGTGATTATAAATGAATATAAAAAAACCTCGGTGACCGTAAGATCAACGAGGTTTTATATTATAAGCAATAACTCACTTACATTCTATTATCTTACGATATTAATCATCGCCGCCCATTACGCCTAAAAGGTGTAATAAATGCACGAAGATGTTGTAAATATTCAAGTATAAAGAAATAGTTGCTCGAATGTAGTTGGTTTCACCACCATTAATTATACGACTAGTATCAAACAAGATTAAACCAGACATAATCATGATAATAGCTGCGCTAACTGCTAATGAAAGAGCCGGAATTTGAAAGAAAATATTTGCAATACTTGCAACTATTACCACAATTAAACCGACCATCAAAAAACCACCCATAAACGAGAAGTCTTTTTTGCTAGTTAATGCATAACCCGATAAGGCGAAAAATATTAATGCAGTACCTCCTAAGGCTTGCATTATCATTCCAGGACCTGCAGGCATTGCAGCGTAATGGTTAAGCATAGGGCCTAGAGAGGCTCCCATTAAACCCGTGAATGCAAAAATCCAAAAAATACCACTCGCTGAATCAGCTTTTTTGTTTACAACAAACATTAAGCCAAAAGCGACTAATGTCATTATAAGAGCTGCGCCGTGTGGCAAGTTCAACGACATAGAAATAGCGGCAGTAACGGCACTAAAAGCTAATGTCATTGATAACAACATATAGGTATTTTTAAGTACCTTGTTAATTTCTATAGCTGAGCTTTTACTCGCTTGTAAACCAATATTTGATTGCATAAAACTTCCTCTGATAACTTTAGTTATACTTTTTAGATAAGGCCATTTAAGTCAAATTCAAGAGTACTCTTAAACTTTCTTTATGACATCTTGACATATTATGACATGGCGTTTTTTAAAATACTATTATTTAGTTGCTTAAATTTGTTGATATTTACTAATAATTTGTGAATATTTGTAACTAAAAAATTTAGCCGCATTAACTAGCATTGCTGGCTTGTTGGTAATTGTTATTTTTCCAAGGTATTACTCACTTATTTTCTAAAACAGCTATTTGAGTGGTCATTTATTAATCCGGTTGCTTGTAAGTGTGAATATAAGGTTGTTGAGCCTAGAAATTTAAAGCCAATCTTCTTCATGTCTTTGGCTAATCTATCACTAATAGGGGACGTAGCAACTGATTTCTCTGTATCATTTATACTGTTAACTTGGGTTTTATTATCAACATAAGACCAGATGAACTGACAAAAACTTCCGTACTCTTGCTGTATTTCAATAAATCGTTGTGCATTATTAATAGCCGCTACTATTTTTAGCCTGTTGCGTACTATTGAGGCATCTTGCATTAAACGTTCTACATCGTCGTTAGTAAACCTTGCAACTTTATTTACATCAAAGTCTAAAAACAACGTACGGTAACCTTCACGTTTCTTAAGAATAGTGTACCAATTTAAGCCAGCTTGTGCAGATTCTAGAACAAGGGATTCAAACATCACTTTATCGTCATGAACCGGCACTCCCCATTCTTCATCGTGGTATTTTACATAATCAGGTTTTGAGGTATCAAGCCAAGAACAGCGGCACTTGTTTACAGAAAAATTATTATTACCCATAAACACCCTTGAAGATTGTTTAAATAGCTAGCGATTTGTTGTTTTTTTTAGCAAACAAACGTTTTTGTTAAATAAATGCTTTACAAGTCTTTTTCTACACTTTAATATTCGCCTCGTCTTTAAGCAAGCAATTGTTTAAAGATATTCAGGTGAGATGGCTGAGTGGTCGAAAGCACTGGTCTTGAAAACCAGCAAGGGTTTATAGCCCTTCTAGAGTTCAAATCTCTATCTCACCGCCAAACAATGAAAAACCGCTAATCGAAAGATTAGCGGTTTTTTGCTTTCTGACAACTAGAAATTTTAAATAAGGGTTCATAGCACTAAACCTTCGAGTAGAGTTCAAATATCTATTTCACCGCCAAACAAAGAATATTTCTTTACTATGCCACCCATGATAATACTACGCAGTGATAATGCTCTGAAATACAGCTATCCATTGGTCAACAATAATGCATGTACTGCATCTTGTAAGCTTTTGCCTATCGATTTTTATAGATGTTGATTAAAGGAGTGAATTTCAGGCAAGTTTTACTTGCTACTCAAAGGTAGT
>NZ_JACGUS010000101.1:0-109452 GCF_014076785.1 Colwellia sp. MB3u-55 | reverse complement strand
ACCATCAGAAAATGTTTGTTGTGATTGCATTTGCAATGGTTCATTTTTGTTACAAACTTTCAGAACATCAACACGATGTTCTCCAGATAGCCCCCATAAATAAAATGGTTTTGAATCCAGGTATGTGGGTTTATTGACAAGTTTATTTTGCCCTTCCGGTTTTATAGTAACCGTTGAGCAAGCAGTGATCCCCACTAAAAGTACACTTAAAATTAAACTACTTTTTTTCATAATTACTCCATATGATGATTTAAAATATAACGCCACATTAAGCGGCAAAAAATTGTTGGCTACAATGTTAAACGAAGTGAAAACAGCCAACTGTTTTTTGTCCGTTTGAATGCCTCGTTATACAACGGTTGAACCTGAATCCAATAGTTTTAAACCTGCTATGCCAAGGATAATTAAACCTATGCATGCGATTCGTTTGATGTCGGCTACTTCGTTAAACCAAACGATACCAACGATTGCCACACCTACAGCACCAATACCAGTCCAAACTGCGTAAGCATTTCCCATTGGAATTGTTTTTAATGCATAAGAAAGACAACCAAAACTGATCCACATGGCTGCAATCGTTATTACAGAAGGCCATAATTTAGTAAAACCTTCTGTTTGTTTAAGACCAACTGCCCATACGATCTCAAATAAACCGGCAATGGCTAAAACAATCCAGCCCATCGTAACTCTCCTTAGTTGTATAATGCCCCATTAACAGGCAAATGATAGTTGGCTAAAATAAGCGACGAAGGAGTAAATAGCCAGCTGTTATTTGTCCTGCTTGAATGGCTTGTTATATTTTTACTTCGCTAATTTGAATAGGTGTTTTACCTATTATTTGGTTAATATTCTTACCTGTTTGCTGATGGATTGCTATAAAATACTCCATTGGGTACTTAATATTAGATAACTGCTCTTTAGAAGGTGAAAATGTTTTATCTAGTACAGTGGGCCATGTAATTGATATTTCGCCTTTAGCTTTATTTAACATACAAGGTGATCGCTTACCTTTTTGAATGGATGTTGTAGTTCCATCCAAAGCTAAGAACTGCACGGAGCAGCTATATAAATCATTCCCATTGGCATATTTAGATATTTGGTAGTTAAAAGATAATTTGAGTTTATGTTGCCCTTTTTTTAAATTATGAATTTCATTAACTTCAAGGTTTGATATAAAAGCCTCTCCCATTTCGAAGTCCGAATAATTAGTTGAGGCACAACCCACTAGAGTTAAAAAAGCAATTGAAGTAACAAGTTTTTTCATTTCATTTTCCTTAATGATTAATTTACACCTAAGTGGTGTGATAAAAATATAACACCCTGTTAACAGGCAAAAAATAGTTGGTTAAAATTAGCGATGGCAGAGCAAAAACCAACTATTTTTTATCCTTGTTTAACAGCTTGTTATGTGTTTTATTCACCAAGCCATTTTAGCTTTGCAGTTTTGTCTATTTTATTGAATTCAGCCTCAGTTATTTTTCCATTAGCTAAGTCATCTTCGGCAGCCCATATAACTCTGATATATTCAAATTCTGTTGCTGCAAGAATATAACCTAATTTTCTTTCCGTTATTTTACCACTATGAAATTGGCTCATCGCTAACTTTTTATTCCACGACTGACCTTTTGGAGGATATGCTAGTGTAAAGTCAATAGTGAGCAACCTTTCATCAGATATTGTGTAGCCTTTAGCAATTGAATCTTTCGCGCATTCATACAACACATAATCAATAGAATCTTGTAGGCCATAGAAATGCCAATCAAAACCAGCATTACAACCACCTACAATTTTTCCTTCTTTATCACTAATATCAATTACTCTTTCAGCGCAACCTGAAAGAAAGCATAATATGATGATTATTTTTAATATATTTCGATACATCGACTAACTCTTCTAAACACATAACGCCACATTAAGCGGCAAAAAATTGTTGGCTACAATGTTGAACGAAGTGAAAACAGCCAACTGTTTTTTGTCCGTTTGAATGCCTTGTTATCTATACATTGCAACTTACTGCTTTTTAAACCTTTTGCCAAATAAAATCGTAAATAACTTTTTAGGCATATACCCAAATAGAGTTGTATATGTAAAAGCGATAGCAACAATTAAAATTAAAATAACAACAGGAAGAATGATTAAAGGAATACTCCAATCGAATGGAATAACATCTGAGTTAAATGACTCAAGTTCAGATTGAACAATAGTTATGACCGCATACCAAGCAGAAACAGAAAGCCCCAATGTTAAAACTCTAAATATTGGTCTAACTTCATTATCATTCATATGCGACAAAACATCCCTGTATAGCTAACGCCTCGTTAAGAGGCAATAAATAGTGGGCTAAAATGGAGCTAAGCGAACAGCCCGCTGTTTTTAGTCCTGCTTTAATGCCTTGTTAGTTGCGCTGTTGAACACATCAAATTTAGTAATAATGTAAATAGGTTTTTCATTACAGTCGACTTTATAAATATACTGCTTTTTAAGTAAAGTGACTTTTTCTTTTATAAAGCTAATTTGCTCCCATGGAATTAAAAACTTTTTAGGAAATAATAAAATTAGCATTCTTTCTTGGCCTATAAACAAACCTTGATCAAATGATTTAATAGTTAGCCAAGAACGATATTCATCGTTTTTCCCAATAGAGAACTCTATATCATTTGTTAGGTTAATATCTCTTAATTTAAATAATGAACGATCCGAAACATTTAAGCCCGTTTTATATTTTTTAGCTAATTTTGGATAAATTCCAATAATACTTTGTACGTAATTAACTAGCACAAAGAATATAATAAAAAGAACTAAACCTATAACAAAATTCATTCTTTAAAAGCTCCAAGCTTATTTCAAGCTGCAAAGTAAACTAAAGCCAACTAAAGCCAACTAACGCCTCAATAAGAGGAAATTTATAGCTGGCTAAAATGTTGAACGCAGTGAAAACAGCCAGCTGTAAATTTTCCTGCTTTATTGACTTGTTATATGCCATTTACACAATTAATCGAAGATTGAAAAACCACCAGCTAAAAAAACAAATAAAATTATTAGAGTTATATTAAGGTAAATTGCCTCTGCCCAGGGCTTAGAGTCGGATACCATTAATTTATGTAGCGCCGCTAAAAGTGGGATCTTACGGATAATTGATTCCATTTGAAAGCGAGATAACGTGATGCACCAAAGAAGAAAAACAGCTAACGAACAAAGAAGCAAAGGTAAGTAAATTATCCAAGAATCTTTAGGGGATATTTCACCTTCTGGTACAAAATATAATCCCAAAATACCAGCGAATAGCAGTATAACGAACAATACAGTAAATATAAGACTATATGATCTTATAGAAACTTGAATCCTTGAGTAAATATTCGGTGTTGGCACGGTGCCTCCATGGCATATAACGCCCAAATAACGGGCTAAATATAGTTGGCTAAACTTGAGCGTAGCAAAAAAAGCCAGCTGTATTTAGTCCTGTTGATTTGCTTGTTAGGCACGTATTTAGCCACGACGTAAAATAGTGGAGACAAAGCGACTTGATACTGCCCACTGACTTTGCCAATAGCCATTAAACTTTGGTAAATCGTCATCTGCATCATCAACCCGCCGATCATAAAACAAATGCAGAACAGCTTTAGGCAATTCATATTCTTTGAAAAAATTAGCTGCGGGGATAAAGGACAAGCCAAAGGCTGGAGCTAAAGGCAAAAATGCTACCACGGGGCTGTTGCATGAAGGACAAACTCCTCGGTTTACTGCAGGAGGAAAACTATGTTTAGCGAATCGAATTGTAGGATTAATAGGTTTGATCACCTGATTAGATCTTACTGCAACAATATCAGCGAACGGCTGACGATACACCCCTTGGCAAATCTTGCAATGGCAGATAAATCGAATTACGGGATGATTTTTGACTATTACCTCACTCTCTCTGCATGGACATGAACAAGATGTTTGCATGGAGCCTCCTTCTGATTATCGGTATAAGTGCCTAACGCCTCATTAAGAGGCTAAAAATAGTGGGCTAAAATGGAGCGAAGCGAACAGCCCGCTGTTTTTAGTCCTTTTGAATGACTTGTTATGTTTCGAGTTCACCTAACCGTTTATTTATTGAATCCGCGTCTAGATGCTTAGCTAAAATAGGCCAGCATTTCCTGCTAGATTTTATTGTAATAAAGATACCTAAAAAAGCGCCAAGTAAAAGAGAAATAAATATTAATAAAATAGGTGGAATCATCTCTCTTTGAAATAATTGCAACATGGTAATTATTATAATAACTACCGCCAACCAAATACCTAAATATATCAACTTCGCTGGTGCTTTATATTTCTCAGGGGACTTCAACCTTTTTGAAATAACGGTCAGATATGATTTTTCTGCTTGCATACTAAGATACTCACCCTTTTGAAAGAAACATAACAGCTTATTATGGATACTTCTCAGTAATGTCCGTTCCATAATTTTTATTAATTATCACTTAATGTTTCACAATTTCAATAAATTAGAAAGATTAATTTAACTAAAACTTATTGTGTTCGGATATTACTGAGAAGTCTCAGTAATATCCTACCAACACACAAAAAAAAAAGCGTTTCTATTCAGTAAGATAACTTGAAATTTTACCGGTATATCAGGGTTTTGGTCATTTACTGAGACTTCTCAGTAATATCCATTTGATAAAATATTTGATCTTTATTTAATTGAAACCTATAACTGTGTATAAGCACAGTTATAGGTTGGTAATAATGTCTACATCGCATTTTATTGAAAGTATCCGTCATATCCTTCGTACAAAACATTACAGTATCCAAACTGAAAAAGCGTATTTTCTTTAGATTAAACGCTTCATTCTTTTTAACCAAAAGCGACACGCCAAAGATATGGGAGAGCAAAAAGTAAGTAATTATCTCAATTACTTAGCTGTTGATGGGCAAGTAACGTCTTCAACCCAAAACTTAGCGTTATGCTCAATTGTTTTCATGTACAAGCATGTATTTAAAAGAGAACTAACCCTCTTATCTGATAAGGTTAGGGCTAGAGCGCCTACTAGGATGCCAATGGTATTATCAAACCAAGAGGCTACTGCTATTATCAAAGAATTAAAGCCTCTGTACCACCTTATTTTCAGCTTGTTATATGGGTGGATTAAGAAAAGCAGAACTATTGAGATTGCATATCAAAGATATCGATTTTGACGGTAATTCAATTTACGTTTTTAGGTGGAAAGGGGCTAAAAACAGAATGACCTTATTGCCTAAAATACTCATAGAGCCACTTAAGGCCCAAATAGATAAAGTCGAAGACTTGCATAGTAAAGATTTAGCTGAAGGAGAAGGTAAAACGAGTTTGCCTTCAGGATTATCACGCAAATACTCAAAAGCAATTACTCAGTTTAAATGGCAATATTTATTTCCCTCAACCGTGAGGTGTAAGCATCCAATGGACGGCTATTTTTGTCGTCATCACTTACATTGGACCTCATTAACCAAAGCTCTGAGATCTGCCGTTGTGAAAACTGATATTAGAAAGCATGTCACAGCACATACTTTCAGACACAATTTTGCGACTCAGTTACTGTTAAATGGAGCTGATATTAGAACGGTACAAGGATTACTTGGCCAATTACATGAATATAGATTTGAAGACTAATCAAATCTATATTCATGTAATTTTTCAGCATTCTTCAGTGACTCTTAGCCCCATTGATAGATAACTTAACCATTAGAAAAAGTATCTTTTTTTTTATTTTGCTGATGCCCTCAGTTAGCATTGACTGTTTGATGATGAATGACCGCTGTGGTGGCTTTTGTTGACTATCAAGATGAAGGTAGCTAACGTCTAATGAACACTAATAACAGCTCGGGAATCCATTGATGTTAACGTCCGCTTTCGTATCTTTGCTGACCTTGCTGGATCGTTGACGAGTTACAAAATTTTTATCAGGTATAACTTGAATGTTAAATTTCCTAATCGTGTGACGCATTTCTCATTATTTGTGACGAACCACGTAACTTATTGCAGACAATTGCATTTTTGATTAAATATTTGTAAGACATATCTTACGTTAATGTAAGATATTGAGTAAGTAGATGTAAAAATAAAGACGTGTTATATGCTTTAGTTGTTGATTATATTGGTTTTTGTTTATCTGTATGCTTGTTACATTTTTATATCGTTAAATATAAAATATTATTATGGGTACGAATAAATCTTAATTAACGTAATATTTACCACATCAGGAAGATGCAGGTCAGGAAGACCGATAGAGTAGGGTACTCTAAAAAGGACGCTTGAAGGAATAGGCCCGATGACAGGAGTCATCGAAGGAATTAAACGGATTTAGGTTAAAGGAATAACGGCTGACGGAACAAGCCAGATGACAGGAGTCATCGAATGAACTAAATGGATTTAGGTTAAAGGAATAACGGCTGACGGAATAAGCCCAAGGATGAAATATCACTATTGATGTGACTTAGGACGAGTTGCAATCACGGAAGATGTATGGAAAGCAAAGGATTATTAGGAAACACTACGGACAGTTCTTTATGGATGAAGCGAGACACATATAATATGCAGGATGCATATAAGCTAGTTCAGGAAATACGGCTCTTAGAGCCGTATTTTTTTGCTTGAAATATAGGGATTTAATTCTTAAGAAATGTTGAATAATATGGGTGCTTACCTAAAATGGCTTGGCTACCGTTTAGAGAAAAGGTATAACCACACAAGGTAAAGCTGCTTCTAATGGCAATATTCTTGATTATCACTTTAGTATCTAGTGGTGAAAACCGCGCTAAATAGTCACCATTATTTTCTTGATTAACGTCCAATGTTCTAATCACTTCACCACTATCATAAGAGATAACCTGACAGCTTTTATCACCTTGTGCAATCATTTGTTGCCATAAAAAACCACTAATAGATTTGTCACCCTGCCATTTTATAGTAATACCATCAAAAGATGATACGAATAAAGAAAAGTTATCAGGTAGTGTAACTTCGTGTCTCAGGGATAATTTTGATTGCTCTATTGCTGTTGTTTCATTAGTGTTTGCTGCTATAACGTCATCATCAACTGAGGTAATACTCGATGGCAGAATTATTGCCGTTATGATGATTAATATCAGTACTGTTAACGCTAATACCTTCTGTTTATTGTTAAGTAGCTTCAGCCTGATCGCTTCACCGATATCATTAGCAGGTGAAATAGGCGAGTCTTTAGCTTTGTTGTCATGTTGAGCCAATCTATCAGGGGTCTCTTGATAGGAGCATGCCAATGAATCTTTTACTTCGTGCTGATTAAATGTCGGTTCTATACGTTTTTGAGGTTGAAAACTTCCTTTTTTTATATAGCCCGTTAAATCGATATGACCAGCGTAACCAAGAATATGATTAATTTTTTGGCTTTTGTAGGTCATTAAGAAGGTAGAAATAGCTAAAGGGAGTAAAAGTAACCAGTAGCTTATGGTGTTATCACTGATGATGATAATTAACCCAGCAAGTAAAAAGCTGGCTGTAGGTGGCAGCAACCAGCTTATCTTGAGGTTGGCATCATTTAGACGACGCTTTGTTGAAAGAGTAAAAATACCTGCAAAAATAGACAAGGCCATAAAAGATAATAAGTTGTTAAAAGAAAAAATGGCGCTAGTAAGGGTAAACAACAAGTAACAACTTATATGAATAGCGATGAATCGACGACGATTATCTGAACCGGTTAAACAAAATAGTGACTTCAACAAAAGCACATAAACTCCTAAAAATATTGTTTGATCTGAAAACTTTGGCAAGAGTAACCAATTTTCTTTTAACTTTCAGTGATATTTTCATATTCCACCACTTACCATCTTGATACCTCCCGACAAAGTCACACCTCTGGTGTAAGCCATTTCGCACAATGACGTCAGTGATCATACAATAATTTGTAAGTGTAAAAAAAAACACTTCGTAACTATATGTTTAATATTAATAAATTTTCATTATTCGTTAAATAGAGAAAGTAACGTTAATTTTATTTCGTTTACCTTGCTAGCGACAAAGCACATGAATGCTAATATTTGTCTTGTCAGGACGACACAAGTTACGGATAACACTACAAATAAGTTTAAGGGATAAATACTATTTGTTGAACACGTAAAGGAAGTACGAAATGGAAAGTGGTATAAGTTAATATTCAGTTGATAAAGGATTTACCCGCAAGGACACTAACATTTCCAACGGAATGGAAGGTAAATGGATTTACATGAATGGATGCAACAACAAGTGCTGAAGTTAACTTAATTTACTACGCTTATAATGAATAAAAATTTATGGATAAAACTAGCTGAGAAGGGATACTTAACACAGAGATAATACCTCTGCTTATACGGAGTCATTTAAACGAATTAAATGAACAGTTAGTACTGAAATGGATGTTAATTAAGGATAGTAATAAAGTTTGAGTAAAGTGATATTACCCAAAAATAATTTCCGTATGATTTAGGAAATTTAAAAATTAGTAAATGGATTTGCAGTATTATATCTAGTAACGAAAAAAAGCGACTTTTATGTCGCTTTTTCTTTGTCTAGAAAAAGATTATTTACACACCCAATTTATCTTGATAATTGTCGAAATTATATTGTTGTTCAGTAAAGAAAAAAACTGCTCAAAGCAGGTTTTATAAAGCGAAATTCATACTACAACTTAGCTATTAGATGTTCGGTATGAATCACAAGCTTCTTCATCTTCACACTCACCATATAAATATAAACTATGGTTTGTTAGCTTTATTTTATGTGATTTAGCAATATCTTCTTGGCGTTGTTCAATGACGTTATCTTCAAACTCAACTACTTTGCCACATTTTAAGCAAACAAGATGGTCGTGATGTTTTTTATGACTTAATTCGAAAACTGATTTACCGCCTTCAAAATGATGACGACTAACAATGCCCGCATCGTCAAATTGATTAAGTACCCGGTAAACGGTAGCCAAGCCAATCTCTTCATTTTGCACTAATAATATTTTGTAAACATCTTCCGCACTAATATGCTGATTATTCGGATTTTGCAAAATAGTGAGAATTTTGATTCGCGGCAGGGTGATTTTTAATCCAGCTCTTTTTAGCTCTTCATTTTGGTCTACCATTAACTTTAATTCTCTAATTCGGTAATTTAAACAAAATTATAGGGGGTTCTTCTGCTTGAGGGAAGCCTTAGTTGAAATGAATAGTAAATTCATTGGCTTTGATTTTCGAAATTTGTATAAACACCAATAGCTTTACTGGTACGATGAGTTGTATTAGCGAGTAATTATAGGATCAAAGGAGATTTAGATGTTAAGAAAAGCGTGGTTATTAAAATTACTGCTAAATATTTGGCCACCATTTTTATTTACGGGTATCAAAGTTACAGAGCTATCTAGTGATTTTAGACAAGCCAAGGTGCGTTTAAAAATGAGAGCATGGAATAAAAATGCTTTAGGCACACATTTTGGAGGCTCACTATTCTCAATGACCGACCCTTTTTATGTGTTAATGATTTTAGCGCGTTTAGATAATCAATATTATGTCTGGGATAAATCAGCTGATATTGATTTTATCAGACCAGGGAAAGGCGAAGTAACAGCTGATTTTTACGTCAGTGATGATTTTATTAATGAGATTATTGAAAAAACCCGTCATGGTGAAAAATATCAACCCACGGTGAATGTTTATGTCAAAAATATTGATGGTGAGCTAGTGGCTAAACTAAATAGGCGTTTATATATACGTCAGAAGAATAAACCTACTTTATTGACCTAATTAGGTAAAAGTAAGACAAAAAAAAGCCTGTCGATACAGGCTTATGATTAGTGAGTTATAAGAAATAAATTAGTCTGCAAGTTCTGCTAAACACATTTCTTCAAATATTTGAGTAACCCACTTGTCAATTCTCGCTTCGGTTAATTCTGGCTGACGGTCTTCATCAATACATAAACCAATAAACGTCTTTTCATCAACTAAGGCTTTTGATGCTTCAAATTCATAACCTTCAGTTGACCAGTTACCAACAATAATTGCGCCTCTTGACTCGGCAATATCTTTTAAAGGTTCCATTGCGTCACAGAAGTATTCAGAATAATCCTCTTGATCACCTAAACCAAAAATAGCGACTAACTTATCGGTAAAGTCGACTTCTTCAAGCTCGGGTAAGAAGTCGTCCCAATCACATTGATTTTCGCCATAATACCAAGTTGGGATACCTAAAATGATTAAATCAAATTCAGCTATTTCTTCTTTTGTACTTTTTGCGATGTCTTTTACTTCAACTAATTTTTTGCTTAACTTTTTTTGAATAGTTTTGCTGACAGCTTCAGTATTGCCTGTATCACTACCGAAAAATAAACCTACAATTGCCATGGTATAAAACCCTTATTTACTAATGTTTAATGCTGGTGCCGTCATTGAATTTTTCAATATCGACTCAATAAGTTCTCCGCGACTAACACCTTTAACTTTAGCTAAGTCGTCGAGTTGCTCAAACAAGTCTTGATGTATTTTAAACTCAACTCGTTTTAAGCCATTGTTTTTATCGCGTTTAACTTGATTGCGCTTGTTTATTTTTACTTGCACGCTACGCGAATGAGGATTTGTTTTTGGGCGCCCGGGACGCTTTTCATCACTAAACAAATCAATAGTGGTTAAATCACTTGCTTCTTTTGCCATTGTTAACTCTTACCCAACCCCTTGGCTTTCCCAAACCAGTTGAATAATGCCTTTGGCAATAAAGCCAGCACAACCTAAAAATAGAACCAAATAAACGACCATACGGCCCATTTTGGGAACATCATTTTTTGTCATTACATCATGGACTGATAAGCCAATGAAAATAAAGATAAAAGCAAAAAATAAATTCAAACCAATAGTTTCAATAAGTTCTAAGTTTTCAGCTAACATAATTCACCCTAAAAATTTCAGGCGCACTATAGCATAATTTAACGCTTAAACACATAATTTTTACCACAAATAACAAGGCAATTTGACGCTATTTTTTCAATCAATCAATTAATTGTAGCAAACCTAAAAAGGTCATTCGATTCATCGGTTTTAAAGCGTTTATAAGTCGATATTAAAGGCTTAAATAGTCATTAACAATTTTGTTAAATACTGTCGTTTTCTCTGCATGTAACCAATGCCCCGTGCCTTGTATTATTTTGGCTCGACTATTTGGATATAATGCATGGATAATATCACGATGCGCTGCGGTTATATAATCAGAGTTACCACCTTTGATAAAAAGGGTTTCACCTTTAAAATCTTGTTTACCTTCATTTGCCGCCATTATTTGTCGATAACATTGCTGAATATTATCTAAATTGCATTTGAAATTGAATTTTCCATCTTTGGCCACTAAATTACGCAATAAAAACTGCCTAACGCCTATGTCATCAACGAATGCAGACAATTGCTTGTCTGCATCTTTTCTATTATTAATGTCTTCAAGCTTAATACTTTGTAAACCTTCAATAATTAGGTTGTGGTGAGGTGGATAGGCAACAGGTGCAATATCAGCAACAATAAGTTTATCCACTTTTTCACTATGGTCTAGAGCAAGCTGCATGGCTATTTTACCGCCCATCGAGTGTCCAAGGATATGGGCACGTTCAATATTAATCATTGCCATTAGATCGACAACGTCTTGGGCTAATTCTTGATAGCTCATTGAATTTTTGTGAAAAGATAAACCGTGATTTCTCACATCGATATTAGTTACTCGGTAATTATCTTTTAAACCTTTTGCCACCATATTGAGATTTTCTAAACTACCGAACAAGCCATGTATTAAAATAATATCGGCGCCGGAGCCTTGTTGTTGATAATGTAAATTTTTAGTCATTGATAGCTCATCGAATGTATATACTTGCTTTAACGTTATTGTCTTAGCTTTTATTGCACCATGCAATTATTTTGAGGCTTTATCGAGATATTGGCGCTGGAAAGTTTTCCTTAAGCTAAGTATAATCCTGCGCGAATAATAAAATTCTAGGGTAATTAATGAAAAACATTGAAATAGATGAAGAACTTTATCAACACATAGTGTCGAATACCCAATTTATTGGCGAAAGTGCTTCGTCAATCTTGCGTCGCTTACTGAGTTTAACGTTAGCTGAAGATGCGCTTGATGATCTTGTCGAAAGTGTTCAAGATGTTGAAGTCACCACTGACAACTTAGTGCCTGGCGTTGAAGAAAATATCGAAATGGAAGCCGTGATAGTTGAAGAAGTAATGGTAGAACCACCTAGTATTGATAATGTACTCAATTATATCAATAAAGAAGAGTTAGCCATGCAACGTGGTGCAGTTGGTCGATTTTTACTTATTCTTGCCGCTTTATATCGCGTGCACAGTGAAAGTTTTGCTGTTGTCTCTGAGATCCGTGGGCGAGACCGTCTATATTTTGCCAAAAGCAAAGATGAGCTTTCCGCCAGTGGTAGCAGTACCAAACCATTGCAAATACCTGATAGTCCATTTTGGGTAATGACAAACTCGAACACTACCCGTAAAAAGATGATGTTAACGAAAGCATCGCTAATGTTAGGTTACACTAACGAAGATGCCGAAAATATTAGAGATCTTTTATAAGCGCTATAAAGTTGTCGACGATAACATTTAAATAAAAAAAAAAGGGAATATCATGACTATTCATGCACACGCAGGAAAACCAGTTAGACCACAAGACCGTATCAATATTGGTAAATTAGTTAGTGATTATTTTTTATTAAGGCCAGACGTTGCTATTACCGCGCAAAGGGTAACTTTTGGTACCTCAGGTCATCGCGGTAATGCCAGTAAAACCAGCTTTAATGAGCAACATATTCTGGCTATTTGCCAAGCAGTTGCCGAACATCGCATTGAACAAGGATTGAAAGGGCCATTGTTTTTAGGTAAAGATACCCATGCCCTTTCAGAGCCCGCTTTTGCGAATGCGCTGTCGGTGTTAATTGCCAATAACATCCCGGTCGTTATTCAAGATGATGATGGTTTTACACCAACCCCAGTTATTTCTAGGCTCATTATTGCTCATAATAAATTATCGATAAATAAAGATAAGCAAGCCGATGGTTTAATTATTACCCCTTCTCACAATCCACCAACAGATGGCGGCATTAAATATAATCCACCTCATGGCGGGCCTGCTGAAGGTGGTGTAACTAAAAAAATTGAACAACGAGCAAATGACTTAATTGCCGAAAAGCTTATTAATGTCAAACAAGTTAGCTACCAGCAAGCTTGTTCGTCCGCTTTATTATCAAAAGAAGACTTTATTACTTTTTATGTTAACGAACTTGAACAAGTGGTTGACATGAAAGCTATTGCGAAAGCCGGTGTTAAAATTGGTGTTGACCCACTTGGTGGTTCAGGGATTCATTATTGGCCCGTTATCGCAAAGAAATATCAGTTAAATCTTGAAGTTGTCAACCCTGTTGTTGATGCCAGTTTTGCTTTTATGCCACTTGATAAAGATGGCAAAATTCGTATGGATTGCTCATCTCCTTATGCTATGGCTGGACTCATTGCTTTAAAAGACAAGTTTGATATTGCTGTTGGCAATGACCCCGATTTTGACCGCCACGGTATCGTCACTCGCACGGGCGGGTTAATGAACCCTAATCATTACTTAGCCGTTGCTATATATTATTTGATGACCCATCGCGATTGGCCTAAAACCAGTAAAATTGGGAAAACGTTAGTGTCTAGTTCACTTATAGACCGTGTTGCTAAGTATATTGACCGTCCTTTATCAGAAGTGCCGGTAGGTTTTAAATGGTTTGTCGATGGCCTCAGTGATGCTTCATATGCGTTTGGTGGTGAAGAGAGTGCGGGTGCTGCTTTTTTATCTCGTGATGGTAGTTGCTGGACAACAGATAAAGACGGTTTTATTATGGCGTTATTAGCAGCAGAAATTCTTGCTGTTACCGGTAAAGACCCCTATCAATTATACCAAGAGCTTGCTGAAAAATTAGGTGAACCTTGTTATGGACGTGTTGAAGCCGTTGCAAGTTTTGAACAAAAACAAGTGCTAACTTCATTAAGCGCCAACGACATTACGACTAAGATGCTCGCCGGTGAAAAAATTAACCAAGTTTTATCACACGCGCCTGGTAATAATGCCGCTATTGGTGGTGTGAAAGTTACGACTGACAATGGTTGGTTTGCTGCGCGTCCCTCAGGGACCGAAGACATTTATAAAATTTATGCCGAGAGTTTTATCGATCAAAAACACTTAGCCCTTATTATAACCGAAGCCCAAGTACTGGTAAGTGCTGCTTTTACTAAAGCCGGTTTATAGGTTGATAGTTAAGATGAAAGTATCATAATTTTTACCCTGCTATAAATTGAAATAACATAATAATATGGGTTAGTACCTAGATAATTAATCCATACTATATGCTCGCACTGCTAAACGTCGCTGACTTATCGTCACTCTTCATTATCGTCACTTTAACTTTTATTCTGATCAAACCAAGCAATAACCTCCATTTCTTTGTACAATATAAGCAATTTTTATTGCCTTAGTGAATGTGGTTTGAATAAATTACAAGTAGTCTTACAAGAACAACAGCAAGCGTTACAATCTACGGGTGACTTTCTCGCCTTAACTCGTGAGAATGAGTGGTCATTAGCAGGACGTTTTTCCTTTCAAGTTAAACATCAAGCAAGTAACAGCCAAACAAACGTCACCGTACTTGATACCGGTCTTATTACTTTTGAACCCGTTGAACTACAAACATCTACTAAAGACATTGTGCTCTCTAGTGCCGTGCACGGTAATGAAACCGCGCCAATTGAAATTTGTGCTGAGCTCATTAAAAAGCTTATTTTAGGAAAGCTTGCCTGTACTGAGCGTGTACTGTTTATTTTTGGCAACCCGGCTTCTATTAATATTTCTGAACGTTTTATTGAAGAAAATATGAATCGTTTATTCTCTGGTGGCCATTCTGCTGATCAGGGACAGGGGGCGGGTTTAATTAATAAAGAACGCCATCGTGCCTTATTACTTGAAAATACCGTGCGAGATTTTTTTCAGCAAGGTCAAAGCTTATCCAGTAATAAAGAGAGAGAGCGTTGTCATTACGATTTACATACTGCCATTAGAGGCTCAAAAAACGATAAATTTGCGGTTTATCCTTTTCGACATGGTAAAGCTTGGAAAAAATCTCAACTACAATTTATGCATGCGTGTGGGGTAAGTACTATTTTACTTTCGCATTCACCCACCACGACCTTTAGTTACTTTTCATCAAATGAATTTAATGCTGACGCTTTTACTGTGGAATTAGGCAAAGTGATGCCCTTTGGCGAAAATGACATGGCTAAATTCGTTAAAGTTAAAGAAACACTGACGCGTTTGATTTCAGGACAAGACTTGTTGCTAAAAGACTATGATGAAAATGACTTTAGTATTTATGAGATCTACCAAACCATTAATCGCCAAGGTGAAAACTTTGCTTTAAATTTTTCTGATAACGTTGAAAACTTTACTGACTTTCCAAAAGGTACCGTACTCGCAATAGATGATGGTAACGAGATCAAAACAGATAAAGTCGGTGAAGCAATTATCTTCCCTAATGCTAATGTTGCTATTGGGCAACGAGCATTATTAACCGTTATTCCTACATCTATCGAATAATGGTCATGCTTATGTAAACTTTTATGGGCATATTGATGATATTGTCGTATGCCCAAAACTTTACTTAGCTCACACAACTTGTGTTTCAGTTTACGTAAAGGTAAAGTACGTTCGATTATTTACAACAGCTCATTGCGCAAAACCCAAAAAGTACTAAAACTAAGTACACTTACATCAAGAATAATAGGTATAGCAAACCCTGCAATGAACATATTCCATAAGACAAGAAGAGAAGAGAAGGCTATGAACACTGACGTATATAAAGAAAGTCCGGTGGTACATCAACCCGCTTTTATTGATGGTCATTCAGTTGAAATTCCCATCCTCAAAGTATTACAACAAGACGGCACCGTATATGAAGGTGCTGAGCTTCCTGAAATTGATCAAGAATCAGCAACAAAAATTTATAAAACGTTAGCGTTTCACCGTGTACTCGATGAGAGAATGGTCGCATCGCAACGTCAAGGTCGTTTAAGCTTTTACATGACGGCACTGGGCGAAGAAGCGGCAAGTGTCGGTGGTGCTGCCGGTTTAAAACCTCAAGATATGATCATGGCGCAATACCGAGAGCAAGGTGCATTAATGTATCGTGGTTTCTCACTTGAAAACTTCATGAATCAAATGTTCAGTAATGAAAAGGATTTAGGCAAAGGTCGTCAAATGCCCATTCATTACGGCAGCCGTGAATTAAACTACATGACGATTTCATCGCCACTGGCTACTCAAATACCACAAGCGACCGGTTATGCATATGGCCAGAAGTTACAAGGGCTTGACGCGGTAACTATTTGTTATTTTGGTGAAGGCGCTGCGTCAGAAGGCGACTTCCATGCGGGATTAAATATGGCAGCAGTACATCGTGCTCCTGTTATCTTTTTCTGTCGTAATAACGGCTACGCAATTTCAACACCCGCAGATGAGCAGTATGCAGGTAATGGTATTGCTTCTCGTGGTGTGGGTTACGGAATTAAAACGATTCGAATCGACGGCAACGATATACTTGCGGTTTTAAAAGCGACACAAGATGCTCGTACTTATGCTTTAGCAGAAAACAAGCCAGTACTTATTGAAGCCATGTCTTATCGTTTAGGTGCACATTCTACCTCAGATGATCCTTCTGGATATCGTACGCGTGAAGAAGAAGCTAAATGGCAAGCACATGATCCTATTCTTCGTATGAAAAATTGGATGTTAGCGAATAAGTGGTGGGATGAAGCACAAGAAACAACCTTGTTTGATAAATTACGTGAAGAAGTCTTAGCGGCAGTAAAAGTTGCTGAAAAAATTGATAAGCCACCCGTTGAAGATTTAATCACTGATGTTTATGATGAACCACCAACGCTATTAAAAGCACAACTTGCCGAGCTGAAAGTACATATTAAAAAGTATCCAGAAGCCTACCCATTCACCGCGGGGAGAATTAAATAATGGCACAAATGAATTTATTACATGCAATTAATAACGCACTTGAAATTGCAATGACAGAAAATGAACGCGCCGTGTGTTTTGGTGAAGATGTTGGTCATTTTGGTGGTGTTTTTCGCGCAACCAGTGGTTTACAAGAAAAATTTGGTAAATTACGTTGTTTTAACACACCTTTAGTTGAACAAGGTGTTATTGGTTTTGCTAATGGTCTAGCAGCTCAAGGCAGTGTGCCTATCGCTGAAATTCAATTTGCTGATTATATTTTCCCTGCTTTCGATCAAATTGTTAATGAATCAGCAAAGTTTCGCTACCGCAGTGGTAATGAATTTGATGTGGGTAATTTAACGATACGTACACCATACGGTGGCGGTATCGCGGGAGGCTTATATCATAGCCAATCACCAGAAGCTTATTTTGCTCATACGCCGGGCTTAAAAGTTGTTGTACCTCGTAACCCATACCAAGCAAAAGGTTTATTGTTAGCGTCTATTCGTGATAAAAACCCGGTTATCTTTTTTGAACCTAAGCGTTTGTATCGTGCCTCTGTGGGCGAAGTGCCTTTAGAAGACTATCAATTACCCCTGGGCAAAGCTGAAATAGTTACGCCAGGTAGTGACATCACGTTATTAGCGTGGGGCGCACAAATGGAAATAATAGAGAAGGCGGCTGAAATGGCTGCAGCTGATGGTATTTCATGTGAAATCATAGATTTACGTACTATTTTACCATGGGATATTGAAACTGTTGTTAATTCTGTTACCAAAACAGGACGCTTAGTTGTTAGCCAAGAAGCGCCATTAACGGCGGGTTTTGCTAGTGAAATTGCAGCAACGATTCAAAAAGAGTGTTTCTTACACCTTGAATCACCGATTGCACGCATCTGTGGTATGGATACACCTTACCCATTATCACTAGAAAAAGAATATGTTGCCGACCACTTAAAAGTGTATGAAGCCATTAAACACAGCATAAATTACTAAGGTTTTTGTCATGAGTATTGATTTTATTCTACCCGATATTGGTGAAGGTATCGTTGAATGTGAGCTAGTTGAATGGCTAGTTAAAGAAGGCGACGTTATTGTTGAAGATCAGCCCATTGCTGATGTGATGACAGATAAAGCGCTGGTACAAATTCCGGCGATGCATAATGGTACTGTTACTAAGCTTTATTACGCTCAGGGCGATATTGCCAAAGTACATCAGCCACTTTTTTCAATGACAACCGATCAAGAGCAGGCACCTTCGCCTGTGCAAGCAAGCCCAGTGGTTGCTGTGCCTAGTTCGCCAGTTGCTGAGCATTCAGTTGCGGCTTCGACTCATGGTGAGCCAAAACTTGAACGTGAAGACTTTATCTTACCTGATATTGGTGAAGGTATTGTTGAGTGTGAACTCGTTGAATGGTTAGTTAAAGAAGGTGATGTGATTGTTGAAGATCAACCCATTGCTGATGTAATGACAGACAAAGCGCTAGTACAAATTCCAGCGATGCATAACGGTACTGTGACTAAGCTTTATTATGCTAAAGGTGAAATTGCGAAAGTACATGCGCCTTTATTTGAAATAGAAAAACTGGTGGCTAATGGTAATCAGACTTCAGTTGTCGCTGCAAAAACTGTTGAAACACCAACGGTTTCTGCCGTTGAAAAAGTGGCTTTAACAACAACTACTGCAGCAGCTGTTGAGAAAAAGATTATTAACAGTAAAGCTGTTGCTAGCCCTGCGGTACGCCGTGTAGCTCGCGAATTAAATGTTAATATTCATGAAATACCAGGCAGTGGCAAGAAAGGGCGTGTTTATAAAGAAGACGTCGTTTCTTTCACTAAAGCGCCAGTTATAAGCACTGAAAATATAGCGCAAGTTGTTGCTGTTGCACAAAGTGGCGGTAAACGTATTGAGCCTATTCGCGGTATTAAAGCGGCGATGGCAAAGGCTATGGTACGTTCAGTGTCAACGATTCCTCACTTTACTTATTGTGAAGAAATTGACATGACGAATCTAATGGCGTTACGCAGCGGCATGAAAGACGCTTATGCGAAACAAGATATTAAATTAACTATGATGCCGTTTTTCATGAAATCGATTTCTTTAGCATTAAAAGAATTCCCGATTGTAAATACGCAAGTTAATGATGATTGTACTGAAATTACTTATTTTGACGATCATAATATTGGTATGGCAGTTGACTCTAAAGTCGGCTTACTCGTCCCTAATGTTAAGCAAGTACAAAACAAATCTATTGTTGACGTTGCTAAAGATATCATGCGTTTAACTGACTCTGCCCGTGCAGGTCGTGTTGGGGCAGAAGATTTGAAGGGTGGAACTATTACCATTTCAAACATTGGCGCGATTGGCGGCACGGTTGCTACACCGATAATCAATAAACCTGAATCAGCAATTGTTGCGTTAGGTAAATTACAAAAATTACCACGTTTTAATGATAAAGGTGAAGTTGAAGCACGTTACATTATGCAAGTAAGTTGGTCTGGTGATCATCGTGTTATAGATGGCGGTTCAATTGCCCGTTTTTGTAACTTGTGGAAATCATTCTTAGAAGAGCCAAGCAATATGTTGATGCATATGTCTTAGTTTGACGCTTTTGACTATTAAAAAACCTGCTAATGCAGGTTTTTTTTATTTATCAGTACCAATAAAGAAATTCGTTTATCAAGAGTATCTTATAGGGTTAGGAACATATATATAGAAACATTATTCGATGAGGAGTTCATTGATGAAAACTTCCACCAGGGCTGCCCTGACAAACCTTTAACAATATTATTCCAAGCATCTTCTTGTTTTTCAGTCACTAGAATTTCGCAATAAGGCTGTTTACAAATAACTGATATTAAATCTAGGTTCATGCCATCATAGTGGGTTAGTACAAAGTCTGAAATATTGTTTTGCATATTATAACCCCAATCTAAATCGTCTTCTTTTTGATGAAAATCATAGATGTTATTTCTCGTTTTACCTCTAAAGGCACTCAGGAACAAATTGAACGGTTCAGGAGCGAGTTTTTCCATTTCTTCGTCGGTTGCTTCACTGCCATCAAATTCACTTAATTGATATTTTAATGATGACACTTTACGTTTAGATTTTTTATAGTTCTCTTTTAATTGTTGATGCTCAGTTTTTAAGTCAAGGTATTGCTGAGTCAACACTTCATCATTGTCAGTAATAGCAAGGGTTGTTGGCTTCTGATGGATAACTTGTGGTTGAGTTTGTACAAGGGGTGTCGCTTGCTCTTCAAGGTCTACTGTCTTTTTTAAGGTTGATGGTGTTTCAACCGCTATTACCGCCGGCAAAGTCGAATTATCTTGATGACTTCTTGTGGTCGACGAAATGCCATAACCGAGTGCTGCACCGATGACCAAAAGTATCAGTGCTTTTAGTAAATTCATATAAATCCTTTTATCTATGTTTTATTATTTTTTAAAGATATTACCTCAATAGAATTATCTTTCAAGCGCTTAAATTTAAGCGGGAGCTTTGAGTTAACATCAAGTGACTTTAAAGATATACTTTTTAGCAGAGCAAGCATTGTTAGGAAATCACGTGCACGAAAATAAACTGCAACATTTTTATATTGCCGAAGAGCAATCGGTTTACTTATTAAACACTAAAGACGCTACTAAATTAAAAGTTTGGGTTGAATTATGTCAGCAACAGTTAAGTTTACTGGGCTATAAAAATATCGCCTTATTGGGAAAGGGCGCCTATGGGTTTGTGTTTAATGGTGATGATGACTTAGGAAATGCCTTCGTTTTCAAATTTTCACGAATGAATTTACCGCAACACGTACAAGACAGACTAGCAGAAGAAGCTGAAATTCAAGGTGAGTTATCGCATCGCCGCATCCCAAAAGTTATTAAATATTACAAAATTAAGCGCCAATCTATCGTGCATATGGAACGAGCGCCGGGCATTGATTTAGAAAAGTATTCTCAACAGCATGGGCCGTTAGCACCTGAGCTTGTCGTTAATATCGCGATTCAACTCGCTGAAATTTTGCTTTATTTACGCAACCCTAAAAAACACGGCAAAGGGAAACCCTATGTTCATGGGGATATTAAACCCTCGAATGTTGTTTTTAATGAACAAACGGGCAAGGTTTACTTAGTCGACTGGGGTTCTGCTGTTGTTGCGCAGCTAGATGCTACTGGGCAAAATACCGCGAATAGTGTCATGGACTTAATGAGTAGTGATTTGCAAAATACTAATGCGCGTTTAGGTGATGTTTACTTTATTGGTCAAGACCAAATAAGTGGCGCAATGTCCTCGCCCCGCTTCGATGAGCAGGGGTTAGCGGCAACTATTTATGCGATTGCGTCAGGTCAATCGTGTCGATATGGTCATCAGGTTATTTCTCCGCTTTCATTAGGTTTACCAAAGTTACTGGCGAAAATTATTGATGCTATGCTTAGCGACGATCTAAAAATACGGAATAGCGCCGGTGATTACTTTTTTAAACAGTTACCTTATTTAAAACGCATGGTCATGGCAAAAAAGCATACGGCTTTCGATGCTAAATTACTTATTCCTGTTTGGTTAAAACCTAAAACAGACAAAATTTTTGATACTGTGGTTTATGGTTCAAGAAAGTCTTTTTTAAGAGAGTCTACCGAGAGTGATGAGTTAAACGAGATTGATGATGCGCAACTAGAAAAATATTATAAAAACTTTTTGATGGGCATGGGCGATACCGAAAAAGCATTTATTGCCGCAGTTGGTCGACTAGGTAATTTTCCTGTAGTGGGTGGTTTAGCGATACGTTGGCAGACCGATGGTGTTTATATTGATTCTAATTTAACCTTGTTTGACCCTAACCTTAATGCTTCTTTTCAAAGTGCGGTTAATAATATGGTGCATCTCGCTCAAGGTATTCACCGCGTTGGTATGTTTAAGAGTTGTTTATTTAATGCTAGAAATACTTTGCATGTCGAACGACAAAGTAGTGAGCACGACTTTATTGCTGAGTTGGGACAGGAGTTTTCATTTGAGATCAGTGATGTTGCTGAGGTTGATGATATTACACGTTTGCATTCATACTTTGAAGACGGTAAAGACCCCGATGAATACCTATACCTACCCGATGAAATAATGGCTGTATTAGGACGTTTAAATCTAATTCATCATACCGGATGCATTATTTTTGAAGTTTTGCCCACTCACTTAAAAATTCATAGCTATTTAATGTTACTTAACCATGAAAAAAAGCAAGAATTTGCCGAGTGTTTAGCTGAAATTATTACGCTATTACCAACAATTCAAGGTCAGGGGATTTCAGGCTTTATGAAGTTACCCTATAAAGATACCCGATATTTTGAACATATCAGTACCTTGCCTGAAAAGTATTATCCAAGAAACCCAAAAATAACTGAATCAGTGGAGAAATAAGATGAGTGACAAAATAGGTGAAATGGCTTGGTTAGATTTAACGGTAGACAATGCCACTGAGGTGAAAAACTTTTACCAGCGCGTTATTGGTTGGCAAGTTGAAAACGTGGCGATGGGCGATTATAACGATTATGTCATGAAGAGTCCTGATAGCGGAGAAGCGGTCAGTGGTATTTGTCATGCTAAAGGTGTGAATGCTAGTATGCCTGCGACATGGTTACCTTATTTTTTAGTTAAAGATATTAACGATGCCGTTGCAAATGTTATCGAGCTTGGCGGCGAATTGCTCACTGAAATAAAGTAGGTAGGTAAATATAAGCATGTGGTGATTAAAGATCCCACAGTTGCTGCTTGTTCACTCTATCAGCAAGGTTGAATTAAGCTTTATCTATTACGTTAATTTTTATCAGTATCTACCGTTTTATTTTTAGCGCACACAGTAAACAATAAAGCCGAGTCAATATCTAGCTTCATTTTTTGCTTAGAGTTAGCGCTCACTTAGTGGAAATGAACTACTGGGCAGGAACAGTCGCTGATAAAGATGAGTAGCATAGTCATCCGTCATCCCTGAGACATAATCAGCAATTACTCGATGTTCGTTCAAGTTATGCGTTTTTGCATAAAGCCAACGCTGCTTAGTATGTTTAGGCAATAACCGAGCGGGATCATTAGCCAGTGCTTCAAATAACTCCATCACTATTTGTTGCCCACGATATTCGAGTTGTTGAATACTTGTTTGTTTAATAACAAATGAGAAGACAAAGTCTTTGAATATCTGTAGTGCTTTCGCGGCATTAATTGGTAGCTTAGCGTTGTAGCGTAATAAGGGCTCAGCAAAGCTTATTGTCGAGTTTTCATTTAAATCAGCTAAATATATTTCGGTAATTAAATAGTTGACTAAGCCGCCAATCGCTTCTTTTTGAATGTAGTGTTGTTCATTAAAAAGCTTTGCCGTTAACCGTTGACAATAATCCTGCAACCAAGGTTCATCGATTGCTTTAAGTTTAGTGATAACTTCTTGTTCAAAATCCTGCTGGCTAACTACACCTGTAACTATTGCGTCTTCTAGGTCATGAATACCATAAGCTATGTCGTCAGCTAGCTCCATAATTGAGCAATCGAGTGATTTAAATATTGTTTTATTATGTTTGTTTTTGGTGTTTTTTATTGATTGAAAAAGAGCGCGATCATCAGCAGATAATGGCGATAAAACCCAGTCAAACATTTCAGCGTCATCACTATATAAGCCTTTGGCAGGATGCCAGTCAGCCGCTTTTAATTGTCTAAAGCTGTGCGGAGCAACAGGTAAAGGTAATTGTGTTAACTCGGTTAATAGTTGCGGATATTTTATTAAGCCTAATAATGTTCGGCGAGATAAATTCATCCCATAAAATTCACTAAAGGGCTCTAAGTGTGAAACAATGCGAAAAGTTTGCCCGTTGCCTTCAAAGCCTCCATGGTTACGCATCATATAATTAAGAGCAACCTCACCACCGTGCCCAAATGGAGGGTGACCAATGTCGTGGGCTAAACAAATAGATTCAATTAAATTCTCATCATCAGGAAAAAGCTCAGCCGATAATTGTGCATGCTTGTTTCTTAATTGGGCACTAATTCCTGAGCCAATTTGCGCTGCCTCTAATGAATGCGTAAGACGTGTTCGATAGAAATCACTTTGTCCACTGCCCATCACTTGGGTTTTAGACTGTAAACGACGAAAAGCAGCAGAATGTAAAATGCGCGCACGATCACGCTGAAAAGGGCTACGGTGATCATTTAGACGTTTTGCAACACTAGCTAGTTTTCGCTGCGACCAAAGTTCGTTCATAGACACCCTTTTATCTTAATTGTGTTAATTTTTTACCTATCACAATCATATACTTAAATAATAACAGTCACTACCTAAATATACTCTATAGATAATTAACAGACTACTTATCTCGACAACTTAAGTATTAGCAATAAAAATAGCGCGTTTTGGCGCGGGGTAACCTTCTATTGTTTTGCTGTTATCGTCAGGGTCAAGGAAATCAGCCAGTGACTCAGTATCTATCCAGTCAGTTTTTCGCTGTTCATCAAGGGCGGTAATATCAGTATTAACCACCCGGATATTTTTAAATCCACATCGCGAAAGCCATGCACACATCGCATCACAACTAGGTAAAAACCAGACATTACGCATTTTAGCATAACGTTCGCCAGGCACTAAAACGGTATGTTCATCACCATCAACCACTAAGGTTTCTAGCACTAACTCGCCCCCCTTAACTAACTGTGCTTTTAATTGGTAAAGAAAATCAATGGGAGAACGCCGATGGTATAAAACACCCATGGCAAATACGGTATCAAATGCATTGAGCTCAGGTAATTGTTCTACGCCTAGCGGCAATAAGTTAACTTTAGGGTCATTAACAAAGTGCTGAATAGCATTAAATTGTGTAAAAAATAATTGTGTTGGGTCTATGCCAACAACAAATTTAGCTCCATCACCGCGCATACGCCATAAATGATAACCACTGCCACAACCAATATCTAACACGTATTTATTGTTAAGTGGGCTAATATGCTCTTTTAAACGATCCCATTTAAAATCAGAGCGCCATTCAGTGTCTATATGCAAACCATGGATATGGTAGGGGCCTTTACGCCAGGGTTTAAATTTTTTCAGTAAATTTTCTAAACGCTTATATTCACCTTCAGTAATATCTTCTTTTTTACCGACTGTAACACCGTCACTGATATTAACGACTGATGGTGTCGTCTTTGGTAAAGCGGTTAAGGTTTTTTGCCATTGGGCAAACTCGCCATGCAATTGTTCTTTTTTCCATTGGCTAAGTTGCGCAGGAAGAGTGTTTAACCAATGGCTAAGGCGGTTTTGAGCTATTTCTTGATAAAATTTATTGAATGACATGAATAAAGTTACTTAATGGCGATGAGTGAAAAAAAGTTAAAACATTGGAACCAAGGCGTTTGATGGTTGAAACCAGCATTTTCTAAGCGTGCAATATGTTCGGGTAAGCTATCAATGCGCATAACTTTTTCAATAGCGGTACGTTTTTGGGCTATTTCTAGTTCGCTATAACCGTTGGCGCGTTTAAAGTCGAGATGCAAATCGACAAGTAGTTCATTACAGATCTTATCATCAGCTGATATTTTTTCTGATAATAACAATAAGCCACCAGGCTTTAAGCCCTTGGCTATTTTATCTATTAATGTCGAGCGTATTTCTGGCTCAATAAACTGTAAGGTGAAATTAAGTACTACCATTGAAGCGTTTTCAATCTCAATATCTAAAATATTCCCTTCAATAATTTCTACCGGTGTAGCACCTTTGAATGCACTAACATGCATTTTACAGCGCTCAACCATGGCAGAAGAATTATCAACACCTATAATTTTACAGTTTTTTGCGGTGATCGCTTTACGCATGGCTATCGTTGCGGCGCCGAGTGAGCATCCTAGGTCATACACATGACTATTGTCAGTGACAAAACGCTGACTTAAGCGGCCAATGGTATCAATAATGGTATTATAACCAGGTACAGAGCGGGAAATCATATCAGGAAAAACTTCGACAACATGTGCGTCAAAAGTAAAATCTTTAATTTGGCTTTGTTTTTTTGAAAAAATTAAATCGGGTTCTGATGGTTTCATTAGGCTGAACTTGTCTTGGTATTTAAATATCAATTTTGCGTTATTTTAACCCAAATTTATTGTCATAGGGTAGTATTGCGTACTTTTTAGTAGTTAAAGCTAAAATTTACCCTGCAACTTATGACGAATAAGGTCTATAATCGTTGTTATTTCATCCACTTTAACCATTAAGGAATTGCTGTTGCAACTCAATTATTTTGTTCGTTGTCTAATCTTACTGGTGATGTGTTTTGCTGTAATAGTGCAAGCAAACAACGAACGTTTTGAAATCTCAGCAAAGCCACTCACAATAGCGATAAACAAAACCAGCTATCCTTATATGTTCCTCAATGACAAAGGACAGGCGGATGGATTAATGCCCGATCTTTGGAAGCTATGGGCAGAGCGACAAGGTGTTGAAATTGAATTTATTACCACGGACTGGTTATCAACATTATCACAGGTTCAATCAGGAGAAGTTGACATTCATGGCGGAATGACTAAAACAGTAAAGCGCAGTAAGGAATTCTCGCTTACACCGTCATTTTTCTATCACGATTTCTATTTTTATACCCATAGAGACTTCACCAATTTAACTGAAATTAGCCAATTGTCACCTTACATTATTGGTTTGGTTCGCGGGTCAAGTCATGCCGCAATCATTTTAGAAAAATATCCACACCTTAAATTACGTTTATACGAAAATCGCCATGTCTTATATCAAGCGGCATTAGCTAACGAAATAATGGTTTATACGGACGTTGAAAAACCTTCTAAACTTTTTAGTGAGTATTTTGAATTAAATAAACAATACCCACCTTACAAAAGAATTAGTTTTTATCAAGGTGAATATGTAGCCGCCACATCAATAGAAAATACGTTGTTAAAAGACTTTATTGTTGAAGGTTTTGATAAAATTACGCTTGCCGAAAAATCGCTAATAGAAAAAAAATGGTTAGGACGAGAGAAAAGTAGCAAAACATTGTTATTAAGCTTCCTAACACAAGCACCACCTTATATGGGGGTATCTCCTACGGGGCAACCGCAAGGTTTATTTATTGATTTATGGCGTTTATGGGCGAAAGAAAGTGGCATTGAAATTGAATTTATTGCTCAATCTCCATCACAAGAATTAGCGATGTTACAAGGCGGTGATGTCGATATACATATTGGGTATTCAGCCGAAAATTTTAATAATAAATTACAGATCGCTTCGCAAATTTATGGTGTTGATGCTGGCGTGTTTGTTTCTACCCGAATTGATAATGTTTATTCATTGAAAGACTTACAAGGTAAAAGAATAGGTATTTTAGCGGGGACTACTTATGAAAATACCTTAACTAAGAGGTACCCTAATCTAAAAGTTCAGGTTTACCAGACAGCTAATGAACTACTTCATCAGGCTGAATTAGGCAATGTTGATGCTATGGTCAGTGCTCAAGAATACCTAAATGCCCGTTTAATAGAAAGCAATTTACAATCTTCATTCTACCAATTAAAAAATGTTACTTTCCCAACACCGGTTTACTCCTTAGTAAAAAAGGGTAATGATAAATTGGTTGAATTGATTAACGAAGGCTTTAACAATATCCCTATTGAGCAACTTATTAGACTTGAGAGAAATTGGCTTATCGACAAAAATAACGGTTATTTTGTTCGCTCTGCTGAAAAAGTGAGTTTGTCTCAATCTGAACAATTATGGCTAGAAAAAAATCAAAAAGTAAATGTTGGACTGGTTAATAACTTGATGCCAATGGAATTTGTTAATGCAAAAGGCCAAGTAACAGGCATCAACCCCGATGTACTTAAGTTGATATCTGATCGCTCTGGTTTAGCGTTTGAATTTACATTTTTTGATAGCTGGAGTGACTTATATCAAGGATTAGTCGAGCAAGAAATTGATATGCTTGCCAGTGTTTCTGTGACACAAGAGCGTAAGAAACAAGTACTATTTACCCAGCCTTATTGGAGTATGGCTTGGGTTATTTTACACCAACGTCAATTGGGCTCTCAACTGACACTTAACAGTTTTCATGGTAAAAGATTAGCCATAATTAAAGGCTACTATTTATCGTATGCTATTAGAAAAGAACACCCATTAATATCGTTAAAACTTGTTGATACTCACAATGCGGGCCTACTTGCCGTTCAGCAAGGTAAAGTTGACGGTTTTATTTCTAATATAGCGTCGGCTTCTGAATTAATGAAACGAGAAAGTCTCAGCGTTTTAGATATGTCAGTGTTGGAAGAATTGCAAAGGGACATTAGTCACTTTGCCATTAGACCCGATTGGCTTGAATTACAACAAATCATAAACAAAACCTTATTGACTATTTCTGAGAATGAAAAACAGAAGATTTATGACCGCTGGTTTGGAGTAAATATAGAAACAGGGTTTAATAAAGACGTTGTTATGCGAGTATCTGCACAAATTGGCGTACTTATTCTCATTATTATTATTGCGATAATAATGTGGAATAGGCGCTTATATGGTGAAATAAAAACGCGTAAATTGCTTGAAGAAAAAATGAAACATATGGCGACCCATGATGAATTAACTGGATTAGCCAACCGAGTATTGCTAAAAGACCGGATCAATACAGCTATTAGCTTTCATCAACGCCAACAATTGCAAATGGCCGTTTTATTTCTCGATCTTGATGGCTTTAAAACTATAAATGACACCCATGGACATGATGTTGGCGATGAACTGTTAGTCAAAGTGGCTAATAAACTTAAAAGTTGTGTTCGACAGTCAGATACGGTTGTTCGTTTTGGTGGTGATGAATTTGTTCTACTGCTAACAGGTTTGCATAAAAAAAGTGAAGCGGCTTATATTGCTGATAAAGTATTAAAGCTGATGCAGCAGCCTTTTGAATTGTCGGTGGAACAGGTTAATATTGGTTGTAGTATTGGTATTGCTATGTATCCCGATGATGGCGTGACAGATAATGACCTGCTAAAAATTGCTGATACGTTAATGTATAGGGTTAAGGCAAATGGAAAAAATCATTATGTCTTTAACTCAGATACATACGCAGCTAAATAAATAAAACCCAACTAATTTATCATCCGTAAAATATTTTTTAATCATTTTACGGTCACTATTCCCCTTAATGCTTTTTTTGTCGTCATATTCCTTTATAATGTTGGCAATTTTCTATCCTAACGATTGCCATGCTAATACTTTGCATGAGCTAGTTAGTATTATCAGGACAACAGACATGCGCGATCTTTATTGTGGTGATGTGAACGAATCTCACATTGGCAAAGAAATTACTTTATGCGGCTGGGTTAACCGTCGTCGAGACTTAGGTGCGGTGATCTTTTTAGATCTACGTGATCGTGAAGGTATGGTGCAAGTCGTTTATGATCCAGATTTACCTGAAGTTATTGCTAAAGCGAATACCTTACGTAATGAATTTTGTGTTCAAATTAAAGGCAAGGTGCGTGCCCGACCAGAAGGTCAAATTAATAAAGACATGAAAACCGGCGCTATTGAAATTTTAGGTTTAGAACTGACTATTTTAAATAAGTCGGCACCATTACCACTTGATTCCAACCAAAATAACTCAGAAGAACAACGGTTAAAATATCGCTATTTAGATTTACGTCGTAGCGAGATGACAGAACGTATGCGCTTTCGTGCAAAAGTAACATCGGCAGTGCGAACGTCCCTAGAAGGGCAGGGCTTTTTAGATATTGAAACACCTATTTTAACTGCGGCGACACCTGAAGGTGCACGTGACTATTTAGTACCAAGTCGCACACACAAAGGTCAGTTCTTTGCTTTACCGCAGTCACCTCAGTTGTTTAAACAATTGTTAATGATGTCGGGTATGGAACGTTACTATCAAATTGTTAAATGTTTTCGTGATGAAGATTTACGCGCTGACCGTCAGCCTGAATTTACTCAAATAGATATTGAAACGTCATTCATGAGCAGCGAGCAAGTGATGAATGTTGCTGAAACGATGATCGTTAAATTATTTAAAGATTTGATGAATGTTGATTTAGGTACATTTCCTCGTATGACTTATTTAGAGGCAATGACACGTTTTGGTTCAGATAAACCTGATTTACGTAATCCACTAGAATTAGTGGATGTTGCTGATATTGTTAAAGATGTAGAGTTTAAAGTTTTCTCTGGACCTGCAAACGACGAAAAAGGCCGTGTATCAGTAATTTGTGTTCCAGGTGGTGCAGCAAAATTCTCACGCAAGGGTCTTGACGAACTGACTAAGTATGTTGGCATTTATGGTGCTAAAGGTATGCCTTGGTTAAAAGTTAATGATGTTGATGCAGCCTTAAGTACTGGTATTGACGGCATACAATCGCCGGTCTTGAAGTTCTTAAATGAAGAAGCGGTAAAAGCGTTATTAACACGTACTAACGCTAAAACAGGCGATATTATTTTCTTTGGCGCCGACAAGTACAATGTTGTCACTGAATCACTCGGTGCATTGCGTCTTAAACTAGGCGAAGATTTAGAATTATTACAAGGTGATTGGAAACCATTGTGGGTTGTTGACTTCCCAATGTTTGAAGAAGCTGATGGCGGCATGCATGCAATTCATCACCCGTTTACCGCACCTATTAATTTAACGGCTGAAGCATTAGAAGCTAACCCTGTTGGCGCGCTTTCTGATGCTTACGATATGGTGTTAAATGGCTGTGAATTAGGCGGTGGTTCGGTACGTATTCATAACCAAGATATGCAAGCTGCAGTTTTTAGAATTTTGGGTATTAGTGACGAAGAAGCGCAAGAAAAATTTGGCTTTTTACTTGAAGCACTTCAGTATGGTGCTCCACCACACGCTGGCTTAGCGTTTGGTTTAGACCGCCTAGTAATGTTAATGACTGGCGCATCATCAATTCGTGATGTTATGGCTTTTCCAAAAACAACCACAGCGGCTTGTCCATTAACCAATGCACCAGGTAAAGCAAATCCAGCTCAGCTTGTTGAACTGGGCATCGCTTGTTTACCTAAAGCTGAAAAGAAAGAAGAACCTTTAGCTGAATAGTTTATAAATAATCAGTGTTCGATAAAAAGCAGCTAAATTAGCTGCTTTTTATCTATATAATGTACGGTCATGAAAACTCTTAGACAGCCATGGCATCACTGCATTAGTCCTTTCTATACGTCATTATTGTTCCAGGTAAATCATAGCCTCTGCTCTCTGTAGGCAATGTCGTAGTGCCATGGATGCACCAGCCAATCATGTACTAGGGCTCTTGTCGTCTTGCTGAATTCATTTTAGTATATGAATAACAGTTCTTATCTGCATAACGTTCATTGTCAAAATGAACGACGACATTGCCATTTAACTGACTTCAACGCATAATCTCGATACTCTTTTAAGCCATTCCTGCTTTCGTTAAAAATACTATTAAATAAGAGAACTCAATTTGACCATAATCCTAGGTATCGATCCTGGCTCACGTATTACCGGTTACGGTGTTATAAAAAAAGAAGGTCGCAAAATCTCATATTTGGGCAGTGGCTGTATAAAAGCATATGCGGGCAATAAAGAGGAAGATGACTTTAGCCTGCGTCTACAGACTATTTTTGCTGGTGTTTCTGAGTTGATCCTGCAATTTTCTCCCGAACTTTTTGCTATAGAACAAGTTTTTATGGGCGTTAATCCAGGTGGCGCGTTGAAGTTGGGCCAAGCGCGAGGAGCTGCTATTGTTGCGGCAACCAATAAAGGCTTACCGGTTGCAGAATACTCAGCCAGACAGATAAAACAATCGGTTGTTGGCACGGGCGCCGCCGATAAAAGCCAAGTACAACACATGGTAAAATCTATTTTAAAACTGCCTGCAATGCCGCAAGCGGATGCTGCCGATGCACTCGCTATTGCGCTTTGTCATGCACATAGCCATGATACACTTGCAAAAATGGCGGGGCAGGTCAGTAAAGTTGTCCGCGGACGATTACGATAAACCACGCAAGCGACTTTACTGTATAAATATATAGTGGTATGGTTGCCAGAAGTTAATGTAGAGAAGGTTTTAGCTGTGATTGGTCGTTTACGTGGAACATTATTAGAAAAATTAGCACCAGAAGTCTTAATTGAGTGTGGGGGAATTGGCTACGAAGTGACTATGCCAATGACCAGTATTTATGCCTTACCTGAATTAAACGAACAAGCCATTATTTATACGCACTTTGTGGTTCGTGAAGATGCGCAATTATTATATGGCTTTGCTAATAAAATCGAACGTAGATTATTTAGACTGGTTATTAAGGTTAATGGCGTTGGCCCTAAATTAGGTCTTGCCATACTTTCAAGCATGTCTGCAGACCAATTTGTTAGCTGTGTTGCTCATGACGACTTGACCAGCATTGTAAAAATACCAGGCGTTGGGAAAAAAACAGCTGAACGTTTACTCATTGAAATGCGCGACCGCTTAAAAGATTGGCAAGTCACTCATACGACATCGCCATTAGCATCGGGAACACTTCCGATTGAGGTTCATCATGAAAATAATTTTGTGACAAATGCAAAAGGTGATGCAATTAACGCATTAGTTTCTTTAGGCTACAGTCAGCAACAAGCTGAAAAGTCGATACGAAACGTATTTAAAGCAGAATCAACAAGTGAAGATCTTATTCGTGACGCATTAAAGTCAATGCTTTAATATCTACTACATTGATAAAATTTAGATAAAGCTAACACGTAAATAACAGGCTGCTAATAGTAACATCGGCCTGACAATACTTACTTAGCCGTATTTAAATAAGTAAAGACACAAGAGAAAATAATGATAGAAGCTGATCGTCTTATTGAACCCACTGCCCAGCCAGAAGAAGAAACCGTTGATCGTGCTATTCGTCCTAAACTACTAGCTGATTACACTGGACAAGATCATGTCAAAATTCAAATGGAAATTTTTATCGCAGCGGCAAAGAAGCGTGATGAACCACTCGATCATTTATTGATATTTGGTCCTCCTGGTTTAGGTAAAACCACACTTGCCAATATTGTGGCTAATGAAATGGGCGTGAATATCCGCACAACTTCCGGTCCTGTTTTAGAAAAAGCCGGAGATTTAGCGGCTTTACTGACTAACCTCGAAGAAAATGATGTGCTCTTTATTGATGAAATTCATCGTCTAAGTCCTGTAGTTGAAGAAATCCTTTACCCCGCAATGGAAGATTATCAGCTAGATATCATGATTGGAGAAGGGCCCGCAGCTCGTTCAATAAAATTAGACTTACCAGCATTTACCTTGATTGGTGCAACGACCCGTGCCGGCGCCTTAACCTCGCCACTGAGAGACCGTTTTGGCATTGTGCAACGACTTGAGTTCTATAACACTAAAGATTTAACTGAAATAGTTAAACGTTCAGCCTACTTTCTCAAGCTACCTATCGACGAAGAAGGTGCATTTGAAGTGGCCAAGCGTTCTCGTGGCACACCAAGAATAGCTAACCGATTATTACGCCGAGTTCGTGACTATGCAGATGTGAAAACCCAAGGCATTGTTAGCCAAGCAACGGCCGCTAAAGCACTAAATATGTTAGAGGTTGATGATCAAGGATTTGATTTAATGGACCGGAAATTATTACAAGCGATTATTGATAAATTTATGGGCGGTCCTGTTGGCCTTGACAATGTTGCAGCAGCCATTGGCGAAGAGCGCGAAACGATTGAAGATGTTATTGAGCCTTATCTTATTCAGCAAGGTTTCCTGCAAAGAACACCGCGTGGACGTATAGCAACTGAACGTGCTTACCAGCATTTTGGTTTAGATAAGCCGGTTTAATAACCAACTCAGATCGTCGTATCAAATTTTAGGTAAAAAAAAGCCCACATCAATTATGTGGGCCAACTTATAAATTAAGTTGATAAGAGGAAATAGGGTTCCAATAAACATGTCAGAGAGAAGAGATAAAATCTATTCAAGTTGTCTGGCTATCAATTACCCCGCTATATCAGTGAAGATAAACTTGAATAATTATTACGTTAGCTCGAACAACAGGCGGATTTTAGAGTAACTGTTCTATTTATACAAGATAAAAAAATTAGATATTTCGCATTAGAAAAACTAATGTTATTTTTTGTGGTGTGTCTTAACCAGCGCAGTACAAACCGCTAATTCTCCGCTAGAAACTATTTTTCAAAATGTTACATTCGATTACCACTAAACGCTTGTCGTTAGAAGTTATTATCATTAATATAGAAGAAATTATAATTGAGTGCCTCGAATTTTATTTTTAACGATAAAAATACAAATAACGATGCTCTGAGTGTTTTACATCATTTAACTTATGCCAGATATTAAACACGTTTATCCAGTTAGGATATATTATGAAGACACAGATGCCGGTGGTATTGTTTATCATGCAAACTATTTAAAGTTTTGTGAACGTGCACGTACTGAGTGGTTGAGAGAATTAAACGCGAATCAATCATCTTTTTTAAAACAAAACATCGGTTTAGTGGTCAGAAGAGTGGAAATGGATAATGTAGCCTCAGCCAGCTTAGATGATTTACTTATTGTTACCTCATGGATTAGTGAATTGAAACGCGCCAGTCTGGTTTTTACTCAACAAATTAGTGATCAGCAAAATAAGCTTATTTGTGCTGTTGTTGTCCAAATTGCTTGTGTTAACTTATCACTTGCTAAACCCTGTGCTATTCCCGAAAAAATATTAGGAGCGTTAAAACGTGTCAGCTGAAATTTCTATATTTGATTTATTTCTGCAAGCCAGTTTGTTAGTTAAAAGTGTAATGTTAATTCTATTAGGTTTTTCTATTGCATGTTGGGCGATGATATTTCAACGTCGAAAAGCACTTAACGACGCACAGGCACAAATGAAAATCTTTGAAGATAAGTTTTGGAGCGGAGCAGACCTAAGTAAACTCTATAATGAAGTTTCGTCTAAAGGTCCCGCCACCGGTATTGAAAGTTTATTTGTCTCAGGCTTTAAAGAATTTGCCCGTTTACGAAAAAGCAATATGGATTCACCACAAGCGATTGTTGACGGAACTCATCGAGCAATGCGCGTTGCACTTTCACGTGAAGTTGACCATCTTGAAACACACTTACCATTTATGGCGACCGTGGGCTCTATTAGTCCGTACATAGGTTTGTTTGGTACTGTTTGGGGGATTATGAATTCGTTTATTGCGCTTGGCGCTGTTGAACAAGCAACACTTGCGATGGTTGCTCCGGGTATTGCTGAAGCATTAATTGCAACGGCTATGGGCTTATTTGCTGCAATTCCAGCAGTAATCGCTTTTAACCGTTTTAGCCATCATGTTGAAAGATTAGAAAATGGCTACGGTAATTTTATGGAAGAGTTTTCCAGTATTTTACAACGTCAAAGTACCAGTGAACCATCAGCATAAACGGAGTAATATCTTATGTATAAAAGAGTAAGACGCCGTAAAGTTGCTGAAATCAATGTTGTTCCTTACATTGATGTTATGTTGGTGTTGTTGATTATTTTTATGGTTACCGCGCCATTGGTCACTCAAGGTGTGAAAGTTAACCTACCTAAGGCCGATGCAGAAGCGCTTGATAAAGAGTCAAAACCGCCTTTAGTCGCTTCTGTTGATGCCGACGGTAATTATTATTTAGCGGTTGGTACCAGTAAGAATGAACCTATGTCTGCTGAACAAGTGGCAACACTGGTTGCTGCCCATTTAAAAGTTGAACCTGACACGCCAGTCGTTGTTAACGGTGATGGCGCTGTTTCTTATGATGCTGTGATACAACTAATGGTGTTATTACAACAAAAAGCAGGTGTGCCATCGGTTGGTTTAATGACAGACCCTGGAGCTAAATAATTAAATGAGCCGAAAATTTGCTATCGCATTATCGTTTAGTTTCTTATTACATATCGTATTAGCTGCGGTATTATTGATGGGCGATTTTGACAGTGAACCAAAAGTGGCGCCCAAAGTTGTGCAAGTTCAAACTATTCAGGCAACTATTGTTGATAAAAGTAAAATTGAAGCACAAGTTAATAAAATTAAGCAAAAAAAACTTGATGATGCCAAACAGTTAAAAGACTTGGAACAACAAGTGGCTTCCGCTAGGGTAAAACGTGCTAAAGAAGAAAAACGTATTAAAGCACTTGAGCGACAAAGAAAGAAAAAATTACTAGAGAAAAAGGCAGCTGATTCAGCAGCAAAAAAAGCGCTGAGCAACGCCAACGCTGCTGAAAAAATACGTAAACAAAAAGAAGAAGAGCAAAAAATCGTAGAACAAGCGACGGCTGATGCAAAAGCTAAGCGCTTAAAAGAAGAAATAGCAGCCAAAAAAGCCGATGATTTACTGAAGAAAAAAGCAGCAGAGCGTAAACGTAAAGAACAAGAAGCTCAAGAGCGTGCACGACAGCAAGAAATGTTAGAGCAACAAATGGCTGAAGAAATGGCGGTTAGACAACAAGCCCGATATCAGCAAACAATGAGTGAGGTTGGTCGGTTTACCGCCCTTATAAGGCAAACCATTCAAGGAAACTTGATCACTGACCGCAGCACTATGGAAGGTAAGTCTTGTAAGTTAACCATAAGTCTTGCACCATCAGGTTTTGTAACCAACGTTGTTATTGGCAAAGGGGACCAGGTAGTTTGTAGCGCTTCAAAGACCGCTATTTATAAAGCAGGGACATTACCTGTCTCTAAAGACCCCGAAGTATTTAAAGAAATGCGTACGATTAGCCTAACAGTGGTGCCTGAATTTTAATGGTTCAGTTTATATTCAATGAAAAATAACCCATGACTGAGAAAATAGTAAAATATATGAATAAATTTAAAGTAGCCTTCATTTTCTTTATCGTACTGATTTCAAATAGTGCATTTGCAACGCTTGAGATTGTCATTACTGAGGGTATTGATAGCGCTAGACCTATCGCTGTTGTACCTTTTAAATGGACAGGACTAGAGCCGCTTCCAGAAAATATATCGTCGATTATTGGTGAAGACTTATTGCGCAGCGGTAAATTTAACCCAATAAAAAATAATCGTTTTCCACAAACACCCTTTTCTGATCAAGAAATTGATTATTCAGCTTGGGCAAATGAGGGCGTTGAAGCGGTTGTTGTTGGAGAAATTAATCAAATAGGTATTAGTCGTTACAAGATAAGCTACCAGCTGGTTGATGTTATTCGTGGGCAGATCACCGGTGGACAATCGCAAATGCTAAGCAATGGAGAATTGGTTCAAACTTCTGATCATATTTATGCTGAGGGTGCTTTTGAAATTAATGCTGACCAATTTCGTCGTTATGGACATCACATCAGTAATGTTATTTATGAAAAGTTAACTGGCAGTAAAGGTGCATTTTTAACCAAAATTGCTTATGTGATAGTGCGAGACCAAGGTGAATTTCCTTTTCAGTTAGTGATGGCTGATTATGATGGTGTTAATGAGCACGTTTTGTTGAGTTCTAAAGAGCCATTAATGTCACCTTCATGGCATCCAAGTGGCAATCAGTTAGCGTACTCGACATTTGAGAATAACCAACAAAAAATATATATTATAGATATCTATACCGGAAAGCGTACTATGATCAGCGATCACCCTGGTATAAATAGTGCGCCACGTTGGTCACCCGATGGTAATCAACTTGCGATGATGTTATCTAAAGATGGCAATTCAGAGCTCTATGTTATGGAAGTAGCAACAAGAAAACTACGTCGTATCACCCGTCATCGAGCGATAGATGCAGAGCCAAGTTGGAGCCCTGATGGAAAATCATTAGTATTTAGTTCAGAACGGGGTGGTAAACCTCAGCTTTATCGCGTAAATTTAGTCGATGGTCGTGTTAAACGACTCACCTTTGATGGTGAAATGAACCTTGGTGGTTCAATTACACCTGACGGTCGCCAACTAATTATGGTGAACAGAACACGAGGGAATTATCATTTAGCTAAACAAGAGTTGGCGTCAGGAATTTTTCAAGTTCTGACTAAAACACGTTTAGATGAGTCGCCGAGCATAGCTCCAAATGGTGGCATGATAATCTACAGTACTTTACACAATAATAGGCAAGTGCTTAGTTTAGTATCTGTAGATGGAAGATTTAAAGCGCGCTTACCCGCGGCTGATGGTGAAGTAAAAGCACCTGCTTGGTCACCATTTTTATAAAAAATTAAACATTAATTTAAAACATAACTTTAGAAAAATAAGGACAATTATAATGCGTTTGAATAAAACTGTGAAAGCTCTTGCGATTGCTTTGCCAATTTTGGCTTTATCTGCTTGTAGTTCAAATTCAGAAACTGATGAACAAAGCAATGTAGCGACTAATGCTCAAGAGTCTTCAGTAATAGAAAATAATACTGCTGATGTTCAAGTAAGCGCCGTACAACGTGCCGCTGAAATTGAAGAGCAACAACGTCAAGCATTAGAAAAACTTCGTGCTGAGCACATTGTTTATTTTGATTTTGATACCTCTACAGTTAGCACTGAATTTTCTGCTATTTTAGATGCACATGCTAAATTTTTAAACAAAAGCTCAAGCATGAAAGTTTTAGTTGAAGGCCATGCCGATGAACGTGGTACGCCTGAATACAACATTGCTTTAGGCGAACGTCGTGCTAAAGCGGTAGTAACTTATTTAGAAAATATGGGTGTTTCATCTGCACAGCTAAGTGTTGTTAGCTACGGTGAAGAAAAGCCGATGATTAAAGACCGTAGTGATAACGCATTTGCTAAAAATCGTCGTGCGGTATTAGTTTACTAATCAAGGATAGAAATGAAACTGAATAAATTTTTATTCGGGATGTCCTTTGCTGTTACTACCCTTGCGGTAGTGGCAGCAGAATCTGCTCCCGTTATAGATATAACCAAGACGGGTGCAATTAAAAGTAGCCCTTCGCAATATACCTCTTCGGTACCAGAAACAATGGCTGAGAAGTTGGTTAATCTTGAACGTAAACTTGATGCTCGTAATCGTGCCCAAGTCAAGGTGCAGCGACAGCTTGATGAACTTCAAAATGAAGTGAATGAATTACGTGGTGTTACTGAATTACATACTCATCAGCTTAGTCAAGTTTTGAATCGACAGCGTGAGTTATATCAAGAGCTTGACCGTAGGGTAACAGAAGCATTAAAACCTGAAAATAACGTTCCTGCGGCGATTATAGCCCCAGCAAAAGCCTCTTCAGACGCTTCAATAAATTATTCAATGAATTTAACTGAAAACCAAGCATATGACAGCGCGGTAAATTTAGTTTTAAAAGACAAACAATACGATAAAGCGATCCCTGAATTTCAAGCGTTTAATCGAAAGTTCCCAAATTCTAGTTATGCACCCAACGCACATTATTGGTTAGGACAGCTATTATTTAATAAAACTGAATACACCAAAGCAAAAAATGAATTTAATTTAGTGGTTGAACAATACCTCGACTCAAACAAGCGAAGCGATGCAATGTTGAAGTTGGCGATGGTTGAACAAAAGCTAAATAATAACGCAGCAGCAAAAATTTGGTATCAGAAAGTTCTCGCACAATACCCAGATTCAAGTGCGGCTCAACTAGCAAAACCTAGGTTAGAAAATTTATAACCAATAAAAGCGACGATAACTTACACTAACTGCCTTCTTTTTATGCAAGTAGTCAATTAATAAGAAATAAGTTGAATTTAAGGTTGCACTAAAAAAAATTATGAGTATTATATGCGTCGCGTTGAGGCACTAGTGCAACGCAGTGTGAATTAGCACTTATGTCGGCCGTTAGCTCAGTTGGTAGAGCAGTTGGCTTTTAACCAATTTGTCGAAGGTTCAAATCCTTCACGGCCGACCACTTCTTTATAATGTTTATTTCTTATAAAGTAAAAGAAGCACCTTGTAAGATTCGAAATTTATTTCGAAAAAAGAAAATATGGCGGCCGTTAGCTCAGTTGGTAGAGCAGTTGGCTTTTAACCAATTTGTCGAAGGTTCAAATCCTTCACGGCCGACCAACTTCTTTCTTAACAAGTACAATGCAAAATTAGCATATTAGTGACTTTTGCATTAGTTGATGATGATTCTCAACACCACAGTTTATATGTCGGCCGTTAGCTCAGTTGGTAGAGCAGTTGGCTTTTAACCAATTTGTCGAAGGTTCAAATCCTTCACGGCCGACCACTTCTTAAATAGTTAATTTCCAAATTTATAAATCAGATAGTAAACAACAAAAAGTCGAGGCTTTTAACCGTTAAGCCGATTAGCTCGAAGGTTTAAATCCTTCACGGCCGACCACTTCTAAAATAATTAATTTCCAAATTTATAAGTCAGATAGTAAACAACAAAAAGCCGAGGCTTTTAACCGTTAAGCCGATTAGCTCGAAGGTTCAAATCCTTCACGGCCGACTACTTCTAAAATAATTAATTTTCAAATTTATAAGTCAGATAGTTAACAATAAAAAGCCGAGGCTTTTAACCGTTAAGCCGATTAATTCCAAGGTTCAAATCTTTTATGGCCAAACACTGCTTAAAGTAAGTCCTTAAGATAAACGCTTAACTTCAAGACGCTCCTTAATTAATATCTTATTCAAAAGCTACATGCTCAATAAAATCCCATCCTGTATTATCTTGTTTTAATCTTTAATAGTTAAAAGTCTTATACACATCACGATATCTATATCGTATAATTGCGTGGTATTTAAAGAGATAATCAGAGATAAATAATGTCGCAAAGTAATTTAGCCGTAGAATTTGATTTTCAATTTCCAGCGAAACCAGCTCCACTTTCAGATAATGAACGTAGTCAGTATAAAGATCGTATTAAAACTTTATTGAAAGAGAAAAATGCGGTACTTATTGCTCATTATTACACCGATCCCGAAATTCAGGCTTTAGCTGAAGAAACAGGTGGCTGTGTCGCCGACTCTTTAGAAATGGCGCGTTTTGGCAACAATCATCCTGCAACAACGCTAATTATTGCTGGTGTTCGTTTTATGGGGGAAACCGCGAAAGTACTGACGCCTGAAAAGACCGTGGTTATGCCAACACTCGAAGCAACTTGTTCATTAGACTTGGGCTGCCCTATCGAAGAGTTCTCTGCTTTTTGTGATCAGCACCCTGACCGAACTGTTGTTGTGTATGCGAATACTTCAACTGCGGTAAAAGCTAGAGCGGATTGGATCGTTACCTCTTCTTGTGCATTAGAAATTATTGAACACCTTGATGAGCAAGGGGAAAAAATTCTTTGGGGACCTGACCGTCATTTAGGCGCATACATTCAAAAGCAAACGGGTGCCGAAATGTTAATGTGGCAGGGTGCTTGTATCGTTCATGATGAATTTAAAAGCAAAGCGTTAAAGGATATGAATGCTTTGCATCCAGACGCAGCCATTTTGGTGCACCCAGAGTCTCCTGCAGATGTTATTGAGCTTGCTGATGCTGTTGGTTCAACCAGCCAGCTAATTAAAGCTGCTCAAGTGATGTCCAACAAAAAGTTTATCGTCGCAACAGACCGTGGTATTTTTTATAAAATGCAGCAGCTATGCCCAGATAAAGAATTCTTTGAGGCACCAACAGCGGGTGAAGGCGCAACCTGTAAAAGTTGTGCTCATTGCCCATGGATGGCAATGAACGGTTTAAAAGAGATAGAAGACGCATTGCTTAATCCATTAGGCAGAGAAGTGTTTGTAGACATGAAACTTCGCGATGGTGCATTGAAGTCATTGGATCGCATGCTAACGTTTAACAACGCTTTAGCCAGTAAATAACCATTAAGGTGATTTTTTGCTGGTAAAGTAATCAGTCGGCCTCTTTTTATTAAAATTAAGTTGTGTTGGCTATTAAATTTACCTACCATAGCGCAGCTTTATTTTATGACATGTCTATAAGTTTAAAGTGTTTATAAAGTTATTTTTTTACGCAGTAGATTCTCTGAGTAGCGAGTTAAGACTTGTTTTAAAATGTCTTTAATAGATAAAATTAGCGTGCTAATCTATCTCAATAAAAATTAGCTTGTTAGTGAAAAAATTGGTGAGCTGGCCGAGTGGCTGAAGGCGCACGCCTGGAAAGCGTGTAAAGGTTTATCCCTTTCGAGAGTTCGAATCTCTCGCTCACCGCCACATTAAAAAACGGATGCTTCACTTGAAGTGTCCGTTTTTTTCACCTAAAAAATAACCCCATCTTATATTCACCTAGCTTCCTATAGATTAACCTCCTCAATAATCATGCTGATAGTTATTATGAATCATTTATGCTTATTAGACTTTTGTTCAAAATTATTGATAAGAGTATTGTAGATAAATCACCACTGTTTAGGTTACTATCTTTGTATATATGTAATTTTCCTTAAAAAAAAGAGCAATAAATAATGGAACATGAGCAGCATTTAGCGTTACTTGGTGCTTCAGCCCAAGGCGATAAACAAGCGTTTTCGAAACTTTATCAAGCGACCAGTAAACACCTTTATGCAGTCTGTCTGAAAATGTTATCCAGCAAAGAATTAGCCGAAGAAGCTCTGCAAGAGGCTTATGTCCGCATTTGGCATAACGCGTCTGAATATAGAACGGGTAAAGGCACAGTGTTGACTTGGATGATCAGTATAGTGCGATATCGCGCACTAGACATTTTACGTTATCATAAAATTAGAAAAGAGGATGAACTCGTTGAGAATGAGAGTTTTGATCTCGATACCAGTGAGAAAATAAGTGACTCAGAACAACTCTTACTCGACAAATGTTTACAGCAGTTAGATCTTCAACAGCGACAAGCTATTTATTTAGCCTACTTCAATGGCTGTTCTCATCAAGAGGTGGTTAAACACCTAAATAACCCTTTGGGTACAATTAAAAGCTGGATAAGACGTGGTCTTATGAGTTTACAGAGTTGCTTAACACCATGAATTATCAATCTGAAAAAATCAAAAACGCCCTTGCAGCAGAATATGTGCTGGGTACTCTACGTGGCCCTGCTCGCCAGCGCTTTCAAAAATTGATGATGCAATTTCCACTGATCAGTGATGCAACCCAAACATGGGAGCAACATCTCAATGGCTTAGGGCAAAAAATTCCACCGGTTACTCCAGACATAGCTGTTTGGCAGCGTATCGAAGATCAATTAGGATTTATAGCTCAGCCTATAAAAAGTAATGTTGTAGCAATAACCAAGTCTAAGCCTCGAGTTTGGCAAGGTATTGCGGGTTTAGCTTCGGCGGCGGCGATCGTGCTTGCTGTGTTGTTATTTAGCTTTCAACCACCACCTCAGCCTGAAGTTCAACAACTTGCTTTAATGAGTAATGAACAAGCCGACTTATTATGGGCGCTAGAAATTGGTGCAGACACTATTAGCGTGCAAGCGACCAAGAAGTTAATCGCTAAGTCAGATGCTGATTATCAGCTATGGATAGTGGCAGCAGACGGTCGGCCTCCGATTTCTTTAGGCTTGCTACCTAAAAGTGGTAAGTTAGTTTTAAGTAAACCTCAGTTATTTGATCAGATTGAGATTGCGGCTTTAGCGGTTAGCTTAGAACCATTAGGTGGTTCACCCAATGGTTCACCAACCACTGTCTTATATACTTCAGAACTGGTTATTCTTTAGTTACTCTTTAGCTTTTACTGCGAATATTAAAAAGCGAAACGACAGTTTCGTTTTTTTTTATCTGTTGTTTTATGCTGAGAAAAGTCAATAATTTGTAAATATATTGTTTATATTAAATGATAAGTAATAGACATTCTATAATTTTATGACCTAGGCTTACCTTAGCTGTTGTTGATTAAGTTGATTAAGTTGACTAAGGCGACATGACCTAAAAAAAGTGCAACAACGCTATCCAATATAAAAAGTAAAAATAACACGATTTGAAACTATGGTTCGGCTGAATAATTATTAATTTGTAAATAAGTTATTTTTCTTGCATCCAATTCATAATCTCGATCGTTTAACTTAATGTGCTTTCAAGAAAGTAACCATTAAGAACTATAAATTATAAAGGAAACGTCATGAAAAAATTTAAATTAACACTAATTGTATCGGCAATAATGAGTGCAACTTTGTCTCAAGCTGTATCTGCATCAAGCCATCGTGAAGCGCCTAACGTCACACGTATGCCAACAGTCGACTCAACAGACTTTTATGCATTCAATAGTTATGAAGAAGGGCGTGGCAATTACGTCACACTCATCGCAAATTACATTCCTTTACAGGATGCTTATGGTGGACCTAACTATTTCGCTATGGACCCTGCTGCAACTTATGCGATTCATATTGATAACGATGGTGATGCTGTTGAAGATATAACCTTTACTTTTAATTTTAACCAGATGTTAGGCAACAATAATGCAGGTGTTGCTTTGATGGTTGGCGCTGAAGGAGAACAGAAATCTGTTGGTGTACCACTTAAAAATGTTGGCGGTATCAGTATGGCAGATAAAAGTGCGGCTAATTTCTCTGAAAGCTACATGGTTAATATGATTTCTGGTCCAATGCGAATGGGTACCAGTGCTGCTGTTACTAATAGTACTTCGGGTGGAGCAAGTTTTGCTAAGCCACTCGATTACATCGGTAACAAAACATTTAGCAACGCTGAGCAGTATTCAGCTTATGCTAACAGTCATATATACTCAGCCGCTATACCTGGCTGTGATGCACCAGCAAAAGTATTTGTTGGTCAGCGTAAAGACGCATTTGCGGTTAATTTAGGTAAAGTTTTTGATTTAGTGAACTTTGTTCCTGTTGAAGGTGACAGTGCTCCTGGAGCAGGCGATGGCGATGGCTTCCCCGGTGGTATTACACAATCAGCAAGTAATGATGATTTAGCGGACAAAAATGTTACTAGTATCGCTATTGAAGTACCGACAGCTTGTTTAACAGGCACAGGTAATGGCGTTATCGGTAGTTGGACTACGGCAAGTTTGCCTCAGGCTAGAATTTTGAATCCTAATGCTAGCTTTGATAACACTGAAGTAAATGGTGGTGCATTGACGCAAGTTTCTCGTCTTGGCTCTCCTTTAGTGAATGAATTGGTTATTGGTTTGGCCGATAAAGATAAGTTCTCAAGTTCTCATCCAAGTGCAGATGGTCAGTTTGCTGATTATGTGACTCATCCAACGCTACCTGAACTGCTGAATATATTGTTTAAAGATGCAGTTAATACCACTTTAGGTGCAAATATCGAAACGTTGGCACCCACTAATTTCCCTAGGGTTGATTTAGTTACCGCATTTTTAACGGGTTTCCCAGGTGTTAATCAGTTATCAACAGTGACCGCAGCTGAAATGCTACGCTTAAATACTGGTATTGCAGCAGTGGCAGCCGATATGCAGTCATCGTTTGGTGTTGCTGGTGACGATTTAGCTGGCTTTCCAAATGGTCGCCGACCAGGAGATGATGTGGTAGATATTGCCCTTCGTGTTGTTATGGGTCGTTTATGTTACCCAATTCCTGTTAATGGCACAGATACCGATTTGGGCTTATGTGCACCAGAAGATGCAAGTGTAGGTAATGTACCCTTTACTGATGGTGCGCCAAGTAATGCCTCTATGATGGATACTAGCTTTCCATACTTAGCAACGCCTTTACCAGGCTCTAAATAAGGAACACTATTATGTTATATAGTAAACAAAATAAAGCATCTCATCTTAGCCAAGTCTTTAATCTTAAAGGGGTCGTGTTAAGTTTAGCGGTCGCCATGCTAGTTTCAGGCTGTAATAATGATGTCGATGAGCTACCTATTACGAAAAACGCATCACCGACTACGATATCGGTCGATTTGATCACTCAAACAGAAACGCCTATCACTGACATGTTAAGCGCAAATGATGAAAATGGTGACACGTTGACTTTTAGCTTAGACCAAGAGCCGATGCTAGGAATGGTTACCATTGATAGTAATGGTAGTTTCACTTACCAGCCTAATGCTGAAGTAACAGGAAGCGACAGCTTTACTTTTACTGCCTCTGATGGAATTAATTATCCTGTTAGCGGTACAATTAATATTACAATTGAAGCGTTGGAAGTGTCATTTGCCAGTTATAGTCGTGCAGCTTTTAGTCAGCAATCAAGCGATAAACCCTTGGCCGTAAATGGTCGTGCGTTTATTCAAGATGTTGAGGAACCAGCAGCATACGACGACTTGATTCAACAGTAGAACCATCTTGACTGCGCCAAGGAAGGCGCCCTTTTATGGATAATGATATGCCAACACTTCGTTTTATTAGCCCCTTGTTATTTTTGGTTTTTATTGCCACTTCATCGCCTGTGCATTCAGAAAGTTATGTGCCCAAATCAAATCAAAGTATCGTAGCTAGCTGGACGGTACCTAAACCTGCACAACAGCCAAAGATTTTTATCGCCCAACTGCTCAATGACGCAAGTAAGCCTGGCTTAGCAAGTCGTTATTATGGCCGTGCTGGCGCTTTACTGAAACCCTTGTTGGTCGCTAATCCTAATGATCTAGAGCTACAATTTTATTCAGCAACCGTCTTACAGCATTACCATCAATTTAATCAGGCCCAACAATTACTGACTCAGATACTTCAATATCAGCCAGACAACGTCGCTGCTTGGTTAATGAAAGCCAATATACACATGGTACAAGGTGATCTTGACGCTGCGAAAAGTGCCTGTTTACAAGTATTGGGGCAGGGCAGTTTATTTGTCAGTAGCGCCTGTGTGCTAGAGGTTAGTGCTGAACAAGGCAACGTTGCCCAAAGTTACCAACAGTTAAGAAATATCGTTAAGGTTGCGGGTGATATTCCTATCGCCCAACAGGTGTGGCTTAATCAAATTTTAGCTGACCTCGCTCACCGTCAACAGTTAACACAACAAGCCATAGACCATTTGTCAGGCTACCCATTGAATCAGGCCCCGGTTAGTTATTTAGCGCTGTGGGCGGATATTTATTTAGCACAACAGCAAGGCCAAATTGTTTTAGAGACATTAGGACCCATCGTTGAAGCAAGTGATAGTTTTGATGATGCTTTGTTATTACGTTTGACCCTTGCCGAACAAATAACTAAGGCAACTAATGGCGTATGGCAGCAACGACTAACCCAACGTATTGAAATACGTTTGCAACGAAATGATACTGCTCATGCTGCAGATATAGCTCAATATTATCTCGATATTGTTCCTAACCCTATAAAGGCGCTTTATTGGGCGAGAATTAATTGGCAACAAGCTAAGCTGGGCTCGGATGAGCGCTTGCTCAAACGTGCTTTAGCATTTAAAGAATCACCTGATAAAAAGCCTCAGATTTAAGCTACACCTCAACACAATAAACCTTAATAAACCGTAAAAGTAGTGAGATAAAAATATGCAGCAGTGGTTAAAAATAGGGCTAATAAGCCTGTCGTTATTACTGGCCAATACTGTTGCCGCTCATCAATTGAGTACCAGTTACATTATTGCCGAAATCGACGACACCGGTCGTATCAGTGGCGAATGGCAATTGAGTTTGACTGATTTAGAATTAGCTGTTGGCTTGGATATAAATGCCAACGGTGAGTTAACCTGGGGAGAGGTCAAGAGTCGACAAGCTGAGATTGCTAGCTATTTGGCTGAGCATTTATTATTGAGTCGTGAAAATTTAAGGTGTAACTTACGTTTTGAGATTATGGAGCGTTTGCAAGATCATGCCAATGAAGCTTTCGCTGTCACTGATTTCTCAGGTCAGTGCCCAATCAGTGGCCCATTAGAAATTGCCTACAGCGCAATATTTTCTTTAGATAGTAGCCATGAGGTGGTTTTAAATATTGGTGATGGTAACTACTTACACAGTTTAGTGTTAGATGACAGCACTCGAAAAATCACCATAGATTTGAGCAAAGGTAGTGCCTGGACGACCTTTACACAATTTGTTTATCAAGGTGTTGTACATATTTGGATCGGTATAGACCATATCCTGTTTTTGTTTGCCTTGTTATTGCCGGCGGTGCTACAGCGAAAAGATAAAAAGTGGCAAGCTATATCAAGTGTTAAAACTATTTTGACTAACACCGTATGGATCGTAAGTGCATTTACCTTGGCTCATTCGCTAACGTTAACAGCGACCGCCTTAGGCTGGTTAAGCCCAAGCAGTCGTTGGGTAGAGCTGGGCATTGCTTTATCGGTTTTATTTGCGGCACTCAATAATATTTGGCAAGTGGTTTTACGTTTAGCTTGGTTAACCTTTGCCTTTGGTTTGCTCCACGGTATGGGGTTTGCTGGTGTCTTAGGAGAATTAGGCTTACCTGCGGATCAACAGTTACTAAGTATACTAGCCTTTAATCTTGGTGTTGAAATAGGCCAGTTAGCGATACTTGTTATTTTACTGCCGATATTAATTTTATTACGTAATACCACGTTTTATACGAGAGGTGTTCTACCTGTTGGCTCTATATTAATTGCGATTATGGCCGTGCAATGGAGTGTAGAGCGCTGGTAAACTTAAAAATTATTGCTAATGCAATCGCTTATAGCTCAAGTGATATTTTTGAAAGATACGGGGGCACTTCAGCTATTGAGTTGAAGGGGTTATAGCTAAAAAAAAGTATTGCGGGTGCAATACTTTTAAGTCGCTACTTACTAAGTTAGCTAGATTAATCATTCACGCCGCGGTAAATAGCGGCGTGAAATTTTAGCTAATCATCAAACTAGATCGAAGCGATCAGCGTTCATCACACTCGCCCATGCTGTAACAAAATCAGCAACAAATTTCTCTTGGTTATCATCCTGCGCGTAAACTTCAGCATATGAACGAAGAATTGAGTTAGAACCAAAGATAAGGTCAACTCGTGTCGCTGTCCATTTTACTTCATTTGATTGACGATCGCGCATCTCATAGAGGTTATCACTAACAGGTTCCCACGTATAATTCATGTCTGTTAAATTAACAAAATAATCGTTAGAAAGTACACCTTCACGTTCGGTGAATACCCCATGTTTTGTACCATCGTAGTTAGTGCCAAGCATACGCATACCACCGATTAACACGGTCATCTGATGCGCGGTAAGTCCCATTAACTGACTTCGGTCAAGCATCAGTTCTTCTGCGCTGACAACATAGTCAGCTTTTAGCCAGTTTCGATAAGCATCATGAGTGGGCTCTAGTACCTCGAAGGAGTCAATATCCGTCATTTCATCTGTTGCGTCGCCACGCCCTGGTGAAAAGGGTACAGTGACTTCAAAACCAGCCGCTTTTGCGGACTGTTCTATACCAACATTACCTGCCAAAACAATGACATCAGCGATACTTGCACCACTACTTATAGCAATACTTTCTAGCACAGAAAGTACTTTGCTAAGACGTGCTGGCTCGTTACCTTGCCAATCTTTTTGTGGAGCAAGGCGAATGCGTGCGCCGTTGGCACCACCGCGTTTGTCAGAGTTACGGTAGGTTCGCGCACTATCCCAAGCGGTTGCAACCATTTCGCTGATACTTAAATCACTCGCTGCTATTTTATCTTTCAGCAAGTCAATATCATAACTTGTGGCTCCAGCGGGAACAGGGTCTTGCCAAATAAGGTCTTCTTGAGGGACCTCTTTACCGATATAACGTGCCTTTGGCCCCATATCGCGATGAGTGAGTTTGAACCATGCTCGGGCAAAAATGTCAGAAAAATATTCCGGTTCTTTAGAGAAACGTTCTGAAATTTCACGGTACGCTGGGTCCATTTTCATCGCCATGTCGGCATCAGTCATAATAGGCGTTTGACGTTTAGTTGCATCTTCGACATCAACAGGCTTATGTTCTTCTTTAATATTTATTGGTTGCCACTGCCAAGCACCCGCTGGGCTCTTCTTTAATTCCCACTCGTGGTTAAGCAACATCGAAAAATAACCGTTATCCCACTGAGTAGGATGTGTAGTCCATGCGCCTTCAATACCACTGGTGATGGTATCGCGACCAATGCCACGTTTGGTTTTATTGTTCCAACCTAAACCTTGTTCAGTAATATCTCCAGCTTCTGGCTCTGGCCCTATTTGCGAAGCGTCACCATTGCCGTGACATTTACCGACGGTGTGACCACCGGCCGTTAGGGCAACCGTTTCTTCATCGTTCATTGCCATACGTTCGAACGTTACTCGAATATCATGCGCTGTTTTAAGGGGATCGGGCTTGCCGTCTACACCTTCAGGGTTAACATATATTAGCCCCATCATTACCGCAGCTAAGGGGTTTTCTAAATCACGCTCACCAGAATAACGGCTGCCTTCTCCACCACTTGGTGCAAGCCATTCTTTTTCGGCGCCCCAATACGTGTCAATTTCTGGCTGCCAAATATCTTCACGACCAAAGGCGAAACCAAAGGTTTTTAACCCCATAGATTGATAAGCAACAGTGCCAGCGTAAGCAATTAAATCAGCCCAGCTAAGTTTGTTACCGTATTTCTTTTTGATAGGCCACAGCAAACGGCGCGCCTTATCTAAATTGGCGTTATCTGGCCAAGAATTTATTGGCGTAAAACGCTGATTGCCAGTCGCTGCACCACCGCGACCATCCGCGATACGATAGGTGCCGGCAGAATGCCAAGTCAAACGGATCATTAGGCCACCATAATGTCCCCAATCAGCAGGCCACCAGTCTTGACTATCTGTCATAAGGGCATGCATATCTGTTTTAAGAGCAGCCATATCAAGGTCTTTCAGGGTTTCACGGTAATTAAAATTCGCGCCCATAGGATTAGTCTTACTGTCATGTTGATGAAGAATGTCAAGATTTAGTGCCTTTGGCCACCATCCCATATTTGACATACTGCTCTTTGTTGCACCGCCGTGCATTACTGGGCATTTGCCAGCTGTCGTTGTTGTTTTGTCATTCATATGCAATTTCCTTTCATTAATATAGGCTGAACTGTTAAAAGTTAGGATGAAAAAATACCAGATGATAATGCTAAGTGATTATTTTGAATTACCAATGATTATTAAAATACATCATAGTACATTCTTGATAAATTATGAGTTTTACTTACGTTAACGCATTCAATAACGCATCTCAATCTGTTCAGCTTTAAAAGCTTAGTTTTGAAACGTTAACAGATCAGTGAGTAAGTTAAGCGATTTCAGTAATAGAAATTTATTATGTAACACTTATGTCATTTTTCTTAAATAAAAACTACATATTACTTCAACAATTCTGTCATTTAACCTCAGTAGCATAGCCGCAACTTTATTCTAATAATTTCTGCGGAGCAGACTAACATGCAAATAAATTCACTCTTTAAAATCAGTACGCTAGCTTGTGCCATTACTTTAGCCAGTTGTGGTGGTGGCGATATTAAACTTTCATCTCAAGTAGATAACTCAGTAGGCGATACAACCATCACTAACCCTGCTCCAACTGACCCAATTGTGACCGAATTACCGGGTAAGTCTAGTTCGGTGTTGGGCCAAGATGTTTCAACAGCTTTAGGTTTTGATGTTGCTGTACAAGTGCTTGATGGAAAAATTACTAGTGATATGACTTTAGTCGCCAGTGCTGATAGCAAGCCGGTATTTTATGCTATTAGTGGTGCTTTAGAAGTGATGGCAGGAGCAACACTAACCGTAGAGCCAGGTGTTGTTCTTTTTGGACAATCAGGTGGTGATTATGTCGTTGTGCACCGCGACGCAAAAATAATGGCAGAAGGCATAAAAACTAAACCTATTATTTTAACCTCACTGCAAGATGTTAAGGGTGAAGAAACAACAGCCGGTCAATGGGGTGGCGTAGTTATTTTAGGTAATGCCCCTTCAAATAAATGTCCTACTGATGGTAGTGAATGTGCACTTCAAATTGAAGGTGCTGAAGAAGGTGCTGTCTTTGGTGGCTCAAACTGGGAAGACAATTCAGGTATCTTAAAATACCTTATTGTTAAATATGCAGGGTTTGAAATTGCGCCTGACAACGAACTTAATGGTATAACGTTTGGTGGTGTTGGCTCAGGAACAACGGTTGATTATATTCAAGTACATTCAAATGCCGATGACGGTGTTGAATTTTTTGGCGGTGCGGTCAATGTTAAACATTTAGTTTTAACGGCCAATAAAGATGACAGTATCGATTGGGACAATGGTTACAAAGGTATGCTGCAACATATTTATGTTGAACATGCTAAAAATGCTGGCGAAGCAAACCGAGGAATTGAAGGGGATAACGATGGTTCTACTCCTGATAAAGAGCCACAGTCAGCGCCAATTATTGCTAATTTGACGATTGTGGGTAATAACTTTGACAGTGCAGATAAAGACTCAGAAGGTATTTATTTACGCGAAGGAACCGCAGCAAAAATATTTAATACGGTGGTAACCGGCACCAGTGAAATGGGTGAATGTTTAGAAATTGAAGGTGGTGCAACGAGCTCTGTAACGGTTAACAATGCTAACAGTGGTAAAATTGTTATGCAAAACAGTGTTATGGCCTGTAGTAATAGTGAAAATTTCAAAAATGCTAAAGCGGAAGACGGTAGTGTCTTGCTTGACCTCGAAGCATGGTTCAGTGCAGAAGCATCCAACAGTATTAGTAGTTCTATTTTAATTAATGAAAACGGTATCCCCGATGCTAACTCACCACTCGTTGCTGAGAATGCTGGACAAGATGTTGCAAATACACAAAATGCCTTTTTTGACTCCGTTGATTACATTGGCGCGTTTGACAGTGCTGACAACGCGGGTAACGATTGGCGTGAAGGTTGGGCCTTTGGTTACGGTGGTGGTGTAGTAACCGCTCAGGCAGAAACACAAGGATGTCCAACAGGTACATCGGCAATTTCTTCAGTCAATGGCTCAAACATTACTTGTCAATTAAGCGGTGTTATTGCTAATAACTTAACGTTAACCGCTAATAATATTTATGCTCTAAGCGGCGCTGTTTTTGTTGGTGGTGATAAAATTAACTCAGCAACACTAACGATTGAAGCTGGTACAACCATCTATGGTCGTTCAGGTAGCGATTACCTAGTGGTCAGTCGTGATTCAGAAATTCAAGCAAATGGCACAGCCTCAAAACCTATCACTTTTACGTCGAGTCAAGATTTGACCGGCGCTGAAACAGGTGCGGGTCAATGGGGTGGAATAGTGTTATTGGGTAATGCGACATCAAATAAATGTCCAACGGATGGCAGTGACTGTGCACTGCAAATTGAAGGTGCTCAAGATGGCGCAGTCTTTGGCGGCACAGACGATGCTGACAGCTCAGGTACATTACGTTATGTCGTTGTTAAGCATGCAGGTTATGAAATAGCACCAGACAACGAACTGAACGGGATAACGTTTGGTGGTGTTGGTTCTGGTACCAAAGTCGAATATATTCAAGTACATGAAAATGCTGATGATGGTATCGAATTTTTTGGTGGCACGGTTAACCTTAAATACGTGGTCTTAACCTCTAATAAAGATGACAGCGTTGATTGGGATAATGGCTTTCGTGGCAACTTACAATACGTACTCGTTAAGCATGACCCACAAAATGGTGAAGCAAACCGTGGTATTGAAGGAGACAACGACGGCTCAACACCAAACAAACTCCCACAATCAAACCCAAGTATTGCCAACATGACCATTATTGGTAATACATTTGACACTGCAGATAAAGACTCTGAAGGTGTTTATCTACGAGAAGGCTCGAAAGCACAACTTCATAACTTTGTTGTTACAGGTCCTGCAGGCATGGGCGAATGTGTTGAGTTGGAAGCTGGCTTAACGGTAGATCAAGCAAAATCTGGTGATACGCTAATGAGCAACTCAGTTGTGGCTTGTGATGAAGCGTTTAAAGATTCTAAAGACTCTAGTGATGCAACCTTTGATTTAATGAGCTGGTTTATTAACGATAATACCGAAAACAGTACGGCTGCAAATACAAGTGCGGTATTAGAAGGCATTTTCACCATCGATACCACAACACCTAAAGACTTCACCGGTAACAGCTTTTTTGAAAATGCTGACCATGTCGGTGCAGTAACGAAAGCGAAAAACTGGACAGCAGGATGGACAGTAGGTCTTGAAGAATAATTAGACGTTGAAGGCGAACACTGTTTTTTCCAATGATCAGTGTTCGCTTTTTTATTTCAGCATAACTAATAAATACTCAATCAACCTAACTGATGCAAGCGATTAGCAAAGCAGTAATAGCGTATCTAAAGCAAGCACAGAGACTTTATCGAGGTTAACGATGAACAAAAAATTAATGCATAGTGCCAAGCAAATCAAGGTAAACAAACCAAATAATTGTTTACGATTAAGTGGCTTAGCACTGGCGATAATAACAAGCCTAGCAACGACATCTGCAGTAGCAGAGCAAACATCAGCAGAAGATGAAGCTATTGAAGAAGTTGTTGTTAAGGTAAGTCGATTAAAAGGTACGGCGAGCGCTATTATTGAAGAGCGTCGCAACCAAGCCTTTATCGCCGACATTTTAGGTGCAGAGCAAATTTCACGCACCGGCGACAGCGATGCCGCTGCCGCATTACGACGTGTTACCGGTGTGACATTAGTGGATGGGAAATTTATTTATGTACGTGGTTTAGGTGAACGTTACTCAAGCACACAGTTAAACGGTGCCGCTGTACCCAGCCCAGATCCGACACGTAGTGTTATACCTCTGGATTTATTTCCAGCGTCAATTATCGAGTCTTTATCGGTACAAAAATCCTACTCACCTTCAATGCCTGCGCATTTTGGTGGCGGTAATGTTGATATCCGTTTAAAAAGTATTCCAACAGATTTCCTTTTTAATATCTCTGGTAATTTAGGTGGCAATAGCGAAAATTTTGACGATGGTTACAGCTACAATGGTGGCAGTGATGACTGGCGTGGCCAAGATGATGGCACTCGCGCAGCACCCAAAACATTACAAAAATTATGGAAAAATTACAGTCCATTAAAACATATTAGTCAAGATGAAAACCGTGCAATAGCCGCGCAGCTTAATCGTGATTACGATCCAGTTAAAGAAAATATCGCCCCAGATTTTGGTCTTGATATTGCGCTCGGTGATAAATTTGAACAGGGTAAATATCGCTGGGGTTATTTAACCTCTTTATCCTATGACAATGAATGGCAAGTAAGTGAATTATACGAAGGTCAAGATTTTCGTAATAACACCGATGGTTCATGGAGTTTAGTACGAGGTTTTGACCAAGTTACCTCAACTGAACATTCAGTAAAATGGTCTGGTCTGCTGAACTTAGGTGTAGAGTATGACCGAGATCATCGCCTTGATTACAGTTTCATTGTGCTACGTGATACCGCCGACGAAATAAAAGACAAACTGGGTAATACTAACAATGTATTACTCAGTGATGGTTTGCGCATTCGAGACAGTGACGTTAGCTACGAAGAGCGCGAAATGATCGCTAATCAGGTTCGTGGTACTCACAATCTGCCATGGCTGTGGAACATAGGTTTTGATTGGAAATATTCAGACGCTCGTTCAAGTCGTTACGCACCGGGTAATGTTTCTACGCGCTACATACTCAGTGATGAAAACGAAGATGGTACTTTTGATCTTACTAACGAAAGTAGTTTACGTAAGGCTTCAACCGCTACCCGTTATTCTTTTCAGGACTTGGAAGATAAAGTAGAAAACAGCGGTTTTAACCTATCTTTACCCATAACTTTTTCGCAATCAGAAGTAGAGCTTAAGTTTGGTGGTGATTTTATTGAAAAAACCCGTGACGCTTTTTCCAGACGTATCGATGTTAATACCTTAGCCTTTGAAGAACTGAGTCTTAGTGGTCACAAAATGAATGATATTTTAACAGACGATGTTATTCTCAATCAGCCATTACAAGGAAGTGAAACGGTTATACGAGACACCTCTGTAATGGGTGATGACTATTATTCAGCACAAATGACCGATGCTTACTACTTTGAGGCAGATTGGTTTATTGACAATACTTGGCGTATCAGTGGCGGTTTTCGCTGGGAAGATTACCGTCAAGTCGTCGCGCCTTTAGATCCCGCAACCGGTCGCTTTGATTTACCACCACAACCAACAGAAGAAGATTTATCTAAATTAGCCTTTCAAGAAGATGATATATACTCGGCGTTAGCGCTTACTTACATGATGAGTGAAGCTGTTCAGTTTCGTTTATCTTATGGTGAAACCACAATACGCCCAGATATTCGCGAGGTTGCGCCATCAACTTACCTTGACCCGCTAACCGGGTATCCTATTCGAGGTACTGCTGGTATAGAAACCACGGATATTAAAAACTACGATCTACGTTGGGAATGGTACTTAGATACGGGAGAAAACTTGTCAGTAGGCTTATTCTACAAAGATATGATAAATCCGATTGAATCAGTACAATCACCAGGCCAAGATGGCCCTCCGCTCATAGTTATTGCTAATGCAGACGACGGTGAAGTTTATGGTATTGAGCTAGAGTTTATGAAAGATTTTGCCTTTTTGGGTGATTTTGCTGGCATGAACGGTAACGATTTTTTCTTGTCAGGTAACGTGACCTTAAGTGACTCTGAAATAAACATCAACACGCAACGCGTTGTTGAGCAAACTGGAGTTTCTGCCGCGATTACTAATCCGACGCGTCGAATGACTGGCCACTCGCAATATGTGGTTAATCTCAATTTAGGTTATGATGCGCCAAATGGTAATCACTCGGTGACAATGGCTTATAATGTCTTTGGTGAACGTATTATTATCCCAGGTATTGAAGGGCAAGATGATAAGCATGAGCAACCTTTTCATTCACTTGATATGGTATATACCTACTATCCTACCTATTCAACAACGTTAAAATTCAAAGTACAAAACCTACTTGATGAAAGTAAAGAAATAGAGTTTTCTGATACTTTATTTCGTAGTGAAACGAAAGGCATTGCTTTTGATGTTTCCTTTAAATGGGATTTTGATTAGTTAGTTAAATTATTGCTGGCGTTTTACAACCCTGCAAATAGATGAATTAAGACCACCCCAAATTATTATTAATTAAAGGAGTGGTCTTGTTATTTCTATCATAATAACTGCCCGTAAATTTGAGCTAGATTAAAAACATTATTGTCTTGCTGTTGCTACTACTTGATAGATCACTTAACCGGCTCTTTTTTTAGCTATAGCGCCTAAGGTTGGCGAGGCAATTATTAATTCATCAACTAATTCACCTAATACTTTTCTTGGCAATTTTTTAATAATCATTTCACCGACATCATTAGCGTTGCTTGCTGCAGCAAAAAATAATATATTTTTACCGTTACAGGTTATTTCATCAAAAATAGAGCGTATTTTAATACGTTGTGCTTTTAATAAAGAACGGAACCTCCTTTTATCGTCAGCCGCGACATACTCACAAATGTTTTGAGCCATATTATAGGCCATGACCTTGGGTGAGTAATATTGTGTTATTAATAGTAATATTATTGAAGCGATGCCCGCTGCTTTATATCTCATCATTAATTTATTCCTTAAAAGCGTCATTTATTAATTTCATCAGTTTATCTAAGTGTAGCTATTAATTTTTTTATTACATTATGATTTTTTATTTTGTTAAAGTTATTAAAGAGAGTTGGATTTTGTCCTTTGGTTTTGACTTTAAAAACGAAGCTCACAAGTTTATAAGGTTTTGTTAGGAGCTATGTGGGTGAAATAAATGATTGGCTACTGCTAATAAAAATAGTAGTTAGCGCCTTTGTAAAGATCTAAAAGGAAAAAATGACTAATTGCTTGAACACAATTATTTTATCTTCAAGTATTGTTAAGTAAATAACATTTTTTAAATTAGAATAATATTCTTTAGTATTGAGTATCAAATGCTTAATGTTTTCATCTGAATGGCCAATTTTTTTGGTGAGATATAGGTATAAATCAGTGAACTGTGTTAATTTTATAAAATAGTGATATTTAATAATAAGCGTGGATAGTGAGATTATGGTAAGAGTTTTTAATTACAAAATAATTTCTTTTTTAATGATTCTTAGTTCCTTCGCTAGTCAAGCAAGCAATACAAACATTCTAGTGATTGATGTCGATAAAAAACCATTGTCTAATATAGTCGTTTCCGCTGAGCCAGAAATAAAAACTGCTGTGGCAGATAGTACTTTGTCGGTTCCTTATACTGCTATTATGGATCAAGTAAATCGACAATTTTCTCCTCACATTCTAGTTGTTAATAAATATACTAACATTGATTTTCCCAATTCAGACAGAATAAAACATCATGTTTATTCCTTTTCACCAGCGAAAACTTTTGAAATACAACTATACCGTGAGAAGAAATTAGACCCTCGTTTGTTTGATAAAGTTGGAGAAGTGATCCTAGGCTGCAACATACATGACTGGATGGTTGGTTATGTTTATGTTGTTGATACCCCTTGGTTTGGCAAAACTGATGGTGAGGGTAATATTAATCTAGCACTGCCTGATGGAAAATATACACTGAAAATATGGCATCCTTTACTCCAAGAGGTTGATCAATCTTTTACTCAAAAAATAACGGTTTCTAGTCATACCAATATCACTATTAATGTAAAAGAGGCGATGAAGCCTAGATATGCAGCTTATGAAGATGATGATGAATTAGATGACTATTAATTTAAAATCATTACAAAATCGTATTTTAGTACGATTTATATTTTTATTGATGTTAACGATAACGATTATTTTGTTTGTTACGCTGCAGCAAACCTATTAGCACTCTGAAAACCAAATTAATAAACAATTTACTATTGCACATTTAGTCATCACAGATAAATTAGTTAATCATAGTAAGGCAATTTACCGTGGTATTTTGCTTATGAGTAAAAACTTTGCTTTAAAAAATTGGTCAGCCATGTAGACAATGACCCTAGTTCGTTATTAAGCGCACAGCTTATGATTAAGTGTTGTGGCTGAAGGCGTTGAAAATAAATAAAGTCTTGATATGTTGAATAAAATGGGTTTATAAACCGCACAAGGTTACTTTATTAGTAAGGCGATTCATGGTGATGAGTTTTTACCTTGGTTACTCAATTACGAGGAAAATAATGACTAGTACAACAAATAAAACACTATTAGCCACCTTTATTCTATTGAGTTCTGCAGTTAATGCTGCACAAATAACGGTTAAAGGGGGGATTGAAGCAGGATATATTAAAGCCGATTATCATCAGCCTTGGTTAAATAGCTGGCAGGAAGAAGGCGTGGGTATATTACGGTATAACGACGACGATAAACTGATGCTAACACAAGCGGCGATAGAAATAAGTGGCGACTTAATTTCTAATGTTAATTTTGATCTTGTCGCCAATTACAATCCTGATGGTGAAAAAAACATTGGCTTAACAGAAGCTTACTTTACTTATTCGCCATTAAATCCTGGCTTAAAACATCAAGTTAAATTCGGCATGTTTTATCCTCAAATGTCACTCGAAAATACAGCAACCGGATGGACAAGTCCTTATACTTATAGTTTTTCAGCGATCAATTCTTGGATTGCTGAAGAGCAAAGAACGCTAGGTGCTCAGTGGTCAATCACTCGAAGCGGACGAAAGCATAATAGCCCTCATAGTTTTACCGCATTAGCCTCTATATTTAAAGCGAATGATGGCTTAGGCAGCTTACTTGTTTGGCGGGGTTGGGCACAGCATAATAGGCAAACTTTTTATAATGAAGCCGTTGTCTTTTCTGATTACTTTTCCCAGCAAGACATCCCTATTAATACGCCTAATTTTGTTGAGCCTTTTATTGAAACAGATAGTAAATGGGGATATTACGTTGGTGGGCATTGGCGTTATCTAAAACAAACTGATGTGAGAGTTTATTACTACGATAATAGAGGTGATCCAGAGGCTATTGAAAAAAATCGTCAATATGCCTGGAAAACCCAATATTATTCTGTTGCCATGCTACATAAATTTACAAGTAACTTTAGGCTGTTAGCTCAGTATTTAGCTGGTGATACCGGTATGGGCAGTCAAGAAGCAGGTGTGTTTACTGATATTTCTTCATGGTATGTGATGTTTAATTATAAATTAGGATCACATAGATTTTCACTACGCCATGACCAATTCAAAGTAAAAGAAACTGATCAGAACAGACAAGACCCTAATGACAGCGATGGTGATAGCCTTACGTTGGCATGGCAATATCAACTGGATAAAAATTGGAATGTAGGCGCTGAGTTTATCAACTCAACCTCGAACAATGAAAATAGAACTTTATGGGAAAGTCGAGCAGCGGAACATAGGCAAAAGCAATATATGGCAATTGTACAATATAAATTTTAATTGAGAATAAACAATTGGCTAGTTCCGTTTCGCTCTACACTTTAGTCAACGACAATTTGCCCCTTAATAGGGTGTTATTTGACTATGGAGATTAAGCTAAGCGTTGATTAGAAATGCCAATGAAGATGACTTATCCATTATTGCTGGGTTGGTTGTTGAAACACAAAAAGCTCATGTGGCCACATGCCCAATGCGATACTTACCCATATCTTTAAAGGATGCCAAGTTAGAATTACTTGAAAGGCTAAATTCGCCGGGGTTTATCGTCACAGAAATAGATGGCTGCGTAGTTGGCTACGCGGTGTACAATCTCGTTACTAAAGAGCAAACAAAAATTCTACGTGCTCGACAATATTGCTACCTTCAGAGAATTGGAGTTGATATACATCAGCTAGAGGCTGGTATTAGGTATGAGTTGATCGCATATGTAAAAAATGAATGCCGTAGACTAGATATCGATGATATTGAATTAGATGTTTGGTCATTTAATGATAGAGGTCAAAAGTTTTTTGAAAAAGTTGGTTTTGAATCATACGGTTTTAAAATGAAGGCGTCACATAACAAGGATTTGAAGGATGACTGCTAACAGTTTTCTCAGTTTCGCTTCACATTATAGCTAATAATTAAAAGCCTCTTAAAAGGGCGTTAAACGTATAGGGAAATTGTGTGTGAATTCTTCGAGTAAAATATTAAGCCTACTATTTTGTTGCTCGGTATCTGTAAATATTTATCAATACCGACAGGAAGGTATTTTAAGTTTCGCACCTGAAGTAAAACTGAATGATGAGGCTATAAATATAAAATTTGCTGATAACTTGTCATCTAGCAATAAGATACAAGAGAAGGGGCTTGCCAGAAACATATCATCAAGTAATTCTTCCAGTTCAATCAACAATGATATTAAGACTAATATCGAAAAGATAGAGACTGATGATAATCAAGTTAGTGAAGTAACTCATAGTACATATAGTAAATATCAAGAAAACGTTTTTGAATATGAGCTTTCGTTGTATTTAGATGATGATATTGTCAATTTAGTAAAGAATGGGAAAAATGAAAAAGAAATAACCGACATCATAGATATGCTTAGCAGTAACGATGTCAGGGAACAGGATATTGAGTTCGAGTCTAAAATCAATCTTCTCTTTGAAAATTATATAGATAGTATTCAGAGTGGCAGTCAATATTTCAGATGTAATTCATCTGGTTGTTATATCTCTTATGTTCTGACGAATGACAGTGAAGCAAATCATATTTTCTTGGATTTTCCAAGGATAGATGGAAGCACTTCAAGCGGTTATACACTTAGCAATCCTGATGGAACTCTTCGATATGTAGATTTTATTTTAATTCAATAGTTGCTCAATTGATACTTGATGGATCTATTAAAGATCCCAGTATAGCTTTGAAATATGGTGGTAAATACGTATAAAAAGCCAATCAAGCAGATCTTTTAACCGTTGGTTAGGTTAAGCTTGGCTTCACTTCACAATATAACCAACAATTAAAGCCTCTTAATGGGTGAGACATTTCGATAATTATGGAGCAGTGAAATGGAAGAAATTACCAATTTATATCGTGCATTGAAAATGAGACCAGAAAATCGGATTCATTTGCCTTGTTACCTTTTTTGGAAAGAGTCTCTGGATATAAGCCTTATTTAAGTGGCAGCATAATTGGCTTCGGTAAATATCGCTATAAATACGATAGCGGTCGTGAAGGAGATTCCGCAGTAATCTCGTTCTCTCCTAGAAAACAAAACTTAGTGGTTTACATAATGCCTGGTTTTGACAAAATTGAAGGCTTATTACAGGAACTAGGTAAACATAAACTTGGCAAATCTTGTTTGTACATTAATAAACTATCCGATATCAAACCGGATGTTCTTGAAAAAATAGCCAAGTTATCCATACAGTATATGCAACAAAAATATAGGTGTAAAAATGCATGACAAGAAATTAAACAAGGACAAAATATAGTTGGTTTTTGCTCCTTCGACGTTATTTTAACCAACAATAAATTTCCTCTTAATGAGGCGTTGTCAGTCATGGAAAGTGTATGCGTATAGTTTTTGTTTTTATCCTTCTACTTTTTTCAGTTACAGTGAATGCTGAAAATATTAAACCTTTCACATCAGATGGTTGCAGTTCTTTCCCTGACGGTACATTTGATCATAAAGAGCTATGGTTATCTTGCTGTACTGCTTACGATTATCCACCTTGGCAAGGTGGAACTTATGAAGAGAGGCTGGTTGCAGATAAAGAACTTCATCAGTGTGTTTCAAAAACTGGGGAGCCTCAAATTGCTAAGCTAATGTTAGTGGGTGTGCGAGGAAGCCCATATTTTCCTACGTCATTTAGATGGGGTTATGGTTGGTCTTATCCTCGCTGGTATAATGTATTAACTGAGGCCGAAAGAAAGCAGATAAAGTCGATTAAAAATGACACATAGCAAGGTATTCAAACGGACAAAAAAGTTGGCTGTCGTTTGTGTATAACTATTTTAGCCAACAATTAAAAGCTTCTTAGTGGAGCGTTAGCTATTTAGGAGTATTTATGAATTGGTTGCAGCTTTCAAATGACGAAATATTAGAAATAGTTAATCCTATAATGGATAACCTTATGGATGCTTCGACTCAAATTGACCATGAAAAGCATGTGCGAGATTTTAGTGACAATATGAAAAGTATCGTCACTAAAGATGAGTTTGAAAAACAGTGCAAAGCATATCAAGAAACTCTTGGTTTTTTTACAAAACGAGAGTTGGTTGGTGTGATTAGAAAAAAAGTGACGTAAGGTTTTTTTGGAAGCAAGGGTATTCAAAATCAGATGATGAGTTCCTAGCTTTCGTTCACATAGTTCAGCGCAATGGAACGTTGGAAGTTGTAAACGCTTCTGTATCACAGTAAAATAGCATAAAAGGCATTCAAACGCAGAAAATACAATTGGCTTTTGCTCCATCGTCGTTATTTTAGCCCGCTATAAATTTCCTCTTGATGAGGTGTTGGTGCCAAGCGTAAATTTATGTCTGTCGGCTATTTGTCGTCTGTTTGTCATTACCGACAGAATGGCCTTGGTGTATAGTGCATCAGCATTCAACAATAAATGGAGTTACCTGTGAAATCATTAAGACTCGAAAAATGCTGGTCTCAAGAACAATTGGCGCAACTAAGCGATTTAAATGTTCGCACAATTCAACGAGTAGAAAAAGGAGAGAGCATTGGAATTGAAACTTTGAAGTCTTTGGCTGCGGTTTTTGAAATCTCAACTGATGAGCTTATATGTGCTATAGATAATGAAAAAAACCTCCAAACAAAAGGGGATGCCAATATGATTAAAGATCATTCTCAGCACAACAAAGCAAAAGAGAAGGTTAAATCTATAAAATATTTTTATACATTCTCTGCACTTTTAATTGCAATTTTTCTCCTATTTATGTTGCCTAACTACAATGATGGAGAAAACTTAGGTCCATTGATTGTTGTATTCTTATCTTTTTGTGCACTTATTGCTGGCCTCGCTTTTCAGGTATTTCAACCCTTTGGTGAGGAATGGGAAAAAGAAAAAATATCCCAGATTTTAAATAAAAAGAGCAAGGGAAGTAGCTCTAGTTCTGAACACTAAATAGGCAAGACGCATATAAGCCATTCAAGCAAGGTAAAAAAAGTTGGCTATTTGCTCTTTCGTCGCTTATTTTAGTCAACAATTATTTGTCGCTTAACGTGGCGTTATAAATCTAAATAAAGTAATGGAATACGCTATGAAGTTTATCTACCTAATACTACCAATACTGGTATCTCTTTCCGGTTGCAACCAATCGGACTCTGACAATAATATTGAAGTATATATAAGTACAGGCGAGTTACAGTGTCAGGATAATGGTTTATCAATATCATTAACTAAGAGTTATCTGCAAGAAGCTGGTATTGAAGTTAAAGCTGAAAGCTGTGGTAACTTAACACTAGTTGATTACCCCTCAGTCTGTGGAGGGGGAACAGGAAAGTTGCATGTATTTACTATTCAGGAAAGTGATTCGCAATTAGCTGAAAACAGAGGTTTTACTATACCTGATAGTACAATTAGTGGTGGTGATTATGCTAAAGTCGAGTGTAGTGATTAACTGTTTATAAGTCATTAAAGCAAGGCAAATAACAGTTGGCTGTTTGCTCCTTTGTCACTTATTTTAGCCAACCATTATTTACCTCTTAATGAGGCGTTCGAGATAAAGGAAGTATCGTGTCAATCAACTATTCAAATTACACATTAGATGAATTATTTGATGTTAACGAAAATATCGATAAGGATAAATTTCCTGAACGATATAAGCAGTTATGTGAAGAAATTCAACGAAGAAAAGAAAGTGGAGAGTTTGAAAAAAAAGCCAAAGAAATTGAAGAGCAGGAAGACAAGGACGATGATGAAAATGAATTTATCATTGAATTCTCTGCTGAGGGAAATGGAAAAAAGCGTAAGCTGTTTTTTTTGGGTTTTATCTTAATCAATTTAGCTGTACTCGCCTTTGTAATACCTAAATATATAGTTACTGATTTTACGGACATACATGAATACTCAACAAAAATTGACTTTGTCGAATGTCATAAAGAAGAAGTAATAGATGATGAAACTGATAAAGTATATTCATACTTCGATCTTAATATTGGCTCATACCAAGATACTTTTTCAGCAGTGGGTATTGGCGAGGGTAAGTGTAAAAACTTAGCTCGAAGTTTAAAGGTTGGATCTAATGTTTCTATTTGGCATGAAAGTGGATTAATCCATCAAATAAAATCAAAAAATAACATTCTACTTTCATATGTATATATGGAACCCAAAGTACGAGAGTTAAAAACAGAGGGTGCAAAATTATATTGGTTTGTCTTGTTGGCGTTGTGGGTAGTGTTATTTAAATCAGTCGCTAATGCTGTTGTTCCGGGGACGTTTACCTCTAAGCTATTAAAGCAGGACAAATAACAGTTGGCTTTTGCTCCTTTGTCGCTTATTTTAATTAAGGGTGTTTTGCCTCTTAACAAGGCGTTAGTTTTCTATTATACATAATAGAATAAAGGAGTTTTAAATCGATGTCCCGCATAGCGATAGTCTACTTTTCTAAGAGTGATGTCACAGGACAACTTGCTAAAGCAATTGCTTTAGGTGCTAAAAAAGAACATGGAATAACTGTACTTGTACATAAAATTGAAGGGCGCGAAATCCTTGAAGGAAGATTTGAAAACGAAGAGTTATTTGACGATCTAAAATTATGCGATGCGATCATCTTTGGAAGCCCAACATATATGGGAAGTGTATCAGCTCAATTCAAGGCTTTTGCGGATGCTTCAAGTGAACATTGGCAGAGCCAAGAGTGGGCCGATAAAGTATCTGCTGGATTCACCTCTGGAACAGGCCTAAATGGTGACCAATCAAGTACTTTGCAATACATGGCTACTTTAGCAAGTCATCATGGTATGTTATGGGTGAATATTGATGCTTCATATGGAACAGATAGTTCTACTTTAAATCGATTAGGTTGCCAATTAGGAGTCGTTTCCCAAACGACTAATAGTGTCGCACATGAAGTTGATCTTGCAACGGCAAAGCACTTAGGTCGTAGGGTTGCAAAACTTACTCTTCGTTTAAAATAGAAATATAATAAGAAATTAAATAAGGACAAAAAACAGTTGGCTTTTTGTTCACTCCGTTCATTTATTTTAGCCAACTAGTTTTGCCTGTAAATTAGGCGTTATTTGCCTTAGAGCATTGGAGTGTTAATGAAATTATTGATCAAGCTTTGTGTTTTTTTAATCCTTTTACTAAATACAACATCTTGCGTTACAACATCAACCTATGGAGCAACCTTCGAGGCTATAGCTAAGACTAACGATATTTATACTTTAAAAATTTACTACGGAGGCCACCTCCCCAATGGGCTATAGATGTAAACTTTCAAGAAGGAACTGATTCTGCTTTATATGAAAAAGCTATGGCGTTTATTGCAGAAAATCCAGAATATAATAGCTATAAAGTTGTTGATATTGAACATAGTCATATCCCAAGTTACTACAGATATAGTGTTCACTTTCTTCGTAATTAGCAAATAACAAGGTATTCCAAAGGACTAAAAAAGCTGGCCATTGCTCGTGCCTCGCTTATTTTAGCTTCTGAATGGGCGTTAGGTATACAGGTAAACAAAGGTGCAACATGGATATTAAGCTTGGCGAATTAAGACATGAAGCTGTAATTTTTTTGTTACAAGAACATCATGAAGATATGCTAGCTCACTCACCTCCAGAAAGTGTTCACGCGCTAGATTTGCGTGCACTTGAACACCCCGATGTAACGTTCTGGAGTTTATGGGTTAATCAAGATTTAGCTGGTATTGGCGCTATAAAAGAACTTGATAAAGATCATTGTGAGATAAAGTCTATGCGCACATCGACCAAGTTTTTACGTAAAGGTATTGCTCGTAAGATATTAGAGCATATCGTTGAACAAGCGACTCTTCGTTCGTATAAAAGATTAAGTTTGGAAACGGGTACTATGGATGCGTTTATTCCAGCACAAAAACTTTATCAACAATTTGGTTTTCAACCATGTGCCCCTTTTGGTAACTATCAAGAAGATCCATATAGTATGTTTATGTCAAAGGCTATTGAGTAAATGTGTGACACATAATATCAACTGTGAAGTACGACAAAATTGCGATGCAAAACCTGAATCGAATCAAGATTAAAACTACAAGAGTTAATGGCCCCAGTTGAGGTAATAATAAACGTACGCTTGCCTACTTAACCGTCTGCTGCTTAAGTAAAGTTGTCGTTTAAATGACAAGTACCTACGCCAGCTATTATCTTGAAGCAGTCATTAACTAAAGCATCGTGTGCAACCATAAAATTCTGATTTATTGACACGATTTTTATTTTAATGACTCCTCCACAATCCCCCAGTTAAATTATTAATATCAACCTTAATTTTCAGCGTAAGAAAAATGTCACAACCTTGTCATTTAATAAATCGGCAATATTCCTGAAACTTAATTGTCATATTTAGCCATTAGTATTATCGACATTAATTTTAGGGGTAATCAAATAAGATCTGATTAGCTCAAACAAAGGCAAAAGGTTTTTATGACTCTTTCGAAAATTGCACAAGCTTGTTTATTACTGAGCTTAAGCACAACTAGCTTAATTAGCGATGCAACACCCACACTAGCCGATAATGATAAACAGCTCAGTCAAGTCGTTGATGCTGGTCAAGAAATCAACCAATCGGCCAGTCAGTCTCAACAGCGTGTTAATGACATTAACGAGCAAATACAAACGAAGTCACAACAGTTTAAAACCATTAATAAGGAAATTGATGGCTTAACTGTTTATAACCAGCAAATGAAAACCCAAGTGGCGAACCAATTGAAAGAGCTTGACCAAATCGCAGTGTCAATGGAACAAGTGAGCATTATAGAACGACAAGTTTCACCGTTAATGGCGCGTATGATTGAAACCTTAGCAAACTTTATTACCTTGGATGTGCAATTTTTAACAACTGAGCGAAATAAACGTATTGCTGATTTACACAGCATGATGGAACGCGCTGATGTTGCTATTTCTGAAAAGTTTCGCCGAGTACTCGCCGCTTATCAAATTGAAGTTGATTATGGGCGAACAATAGAGGCGTACTCTGGCTTAATTGATATTGACGGTAGTGAGCAAAATGTTGACTTCCTCAGAATTGGCCGCGTAAGTCTAGTGTATCAAACACGTGACGGTCAAAAGTTAGGTTTGTGGGATAACGCTTCTAAATCATGGCAGCCTCTTTCAGCGCAATATCGTTTAGATATTAATAAAGGATTACGCATTGCTCGTAAACAACTTGCCCCCGATTTAATTATTGTCCCCGTAACGCAAAACTCGGCCGAATAAGGAATAACCCATGAAAAAATTACTTCTATTAATATCGGCAATAACTTTGTCAGCTGTTTCAGTATTCAGTGGCAATGCCATCGCGCAACAAGCAACGAGTTTAGATGACTTACTGTCACAATTAGCGCAAGGAAAAATTGCACAAAGTAAGCAAAATCAAGATAGAGAAGCAGAATTCAATGCGAAAAAAAGCCAACAAATCCAATTATTAAACCAAGCAAGACAGCAGCGAGATCAAGCGATTAACTTAAGTACACAGCTTGAAAAAAACTTTCAAGATAACGATGTAACCTTAGGTAATAATACCGATGCGCTCAATAAGCGTATGGGTGAATTAAAAGAATTGTTTGGTGTATTACAACAAGTCGCTGGCGATACGCGCAGTAAGTTTCAAACTTCTGTTATTTCAGCACAAATTCCTGGTCGAGGTCAGTTTCTTGATGAGTTTGCGCAAAGTATGGGCTCCTCATCAAAATTAGCCTCTATTGAAGAAATTGAACGTTTGTGGTTTGAATTACAACGTGAAATGACACAAAGTGGAAAAGTACATAAATTTAGCCGAGAAATTGTGTTAGCAAACGGTGAGAAAAGTCAGGCAGATGTGGTGCGTGTTGGTGGTTTTAATCTAGTTTCACAAGGAAAATACCTTGAATATATTGATGAAACAGCTTCTGTTGCACAATTAATGAGACAACCATCAAGTCGTTATTTATCAAGTGCTAATGCACTCACTTCAAGCAATAATCAAGTCGTTCCTTTTGCTTTAGACCCAACAGGCGGTTCAATCTTAGGATTATTAGTACAAGCACCTGACTTACAAGAACGCGTTGAACAAGGTGGTGCAGTTGGTTATGTTATTTTAGCGATCGGTCTCATTGGTTTACTGATTGCGATTGAACGTTTTATCACACTCTTTTTCATTGGCAGTAAAGTCAATCGTCAATTAAAGAGCGAACAAGCATCAAATGACAATCCACTGGGTCGCGTTATGTTAGTTCAAGATAAAAATCCCCTTGATAACGTTGAAACCTTAGAGTTAAAGCTCTCTGAAAGTATTTTAAAAGAAGTGCCTGTATTAACAACGAGGCTCACTTTCATCAAAATCATTTCAGTAGTCGCGCCTTTAATTGGCTTGTTAGGCACGGTTACAGGGATGATCAATACCTTTCAAGCGATTACCTTATTTGGTACAGGTGACCCTAAATTAATGGCAGGTGGTATTTCTCAAGCACTAGTAACAACGGTACTGGGCTTAGTTGTTGCTATTCCCATGGTCTTTATTTCTACACTGCTCAACACCCGAAGTCGCGGTATTATTAATATTTTACAACAACAAAGCGCTGGGATTTTAGCCGAACGCTCAGAAAACTTTGAAAAACCGCTGACATCAAAGCAAGGAGCATAAACCATGATCCTCTTCATCGAAATGATGAATCGTATCCAAGAATTTTTGGATACGGGGGGGCTAGTGTTAAGCGTTATCGCCGCGGTTATTTGTTTAATGTGGTTACTTATTTTTGAACGATTGTTTTTTTACTTGCACAGTTATAAAACGGTGAAAGAAAACATTATTAAAAGTTGGTTTAAACGCCCAGAACGACATTCATGGAATGCTCAGCACATAAGAATTGCTCATATTTCAAGAGCCACCGAAATGCTTAAAACTAACGTTACCTTAATTCAATGTTTAGTTGTCTTGTGTCCACTGCTTGGTTTGATGGGCACGGTAACCGGTATGATTGAAGTGTTTGATGTTATGGCAATTTCGGGCAGCGGTAATGCTCGGTCAATGGCTTCAGGCGTTTCGCGCGCGACTATTCCAACAATGGCCGGCATGGTGGGCTCATTGTCTGGTGTATTTATGGTGACATGGTTACAGCGTAAAACGAAACGTAGAACCGAGCAAATGGAAGACAGTCTTCCGATGGCTCACCAATAATTAGCAGTTTAATTAAGGAGTAACGCGATGCGTTCTCAATTAGCAAATATTTTACAAGAACAAGAAGAAGCCGAAGAAATTAACATGACGCCTATGTTGGACGTGGTCTTCATTTTATTGATATTTTTTATTGTTACTGCCTCGTTTGTTAAAGAAGCGGGTATTGAAGTGAATCGACCAGAAGCGGCTACTGCCGTTAAAAAGGAACGTGCCAATATCTTAGTAGCAATTAGTGATAAAGGCGATATTTGGATCAATAAGCGTCGTATTGATATTCGAGCTGTGCAAGCCAATATTGAGCGCTTAAAGGCAGAAAATCCACAAGGTACTGTTGTTATTCAAGCCGATAAAGCATCGACAACCGATACGTTAATTAAAGTGATGGACGCTGCTCGTTCAGCGGGTGTTTTTGATGTTTCAATTGCAGCTCAAGAGGGATAAGTCATGGCAACCGTGATGAACACTCCTGCCCGTTACAGCATAGGTTTATTACTTGCTGTGGTGATGACTTTCTTTCTTTTATGGGGGATGCAAGCGCTTATTTCTGGTGGTAATAATGCCTTAACTGAAGCGCCTCGCGGTAATGTGCTCGACTTTATTAGATTGAAAAAAGAGCAGCAACTGACAAAAAAAGAACGCAAACCACAAAAACCACCAGCGCCTAAAGCACCACCACCGCAAATGCAGCAACCACAAATGCAACAAGCTAACCCCAATGCATTAAGCACTGCTAGCGGGTTTGGTGCTGATATTCAAACCGATTTAAGTTTAGCCGGGGGCTTAAGTTTAAGTGGCGGTGATGGCGACTATTTGCCAATAGTAAAAGTCTCACCTATTTACCCACGTCGTGCTCAATCTCGTGGCATTGAAGGGTACGTTATTGTTGAATTTATTGTCACCAAAAATGGTTCAGTACGGGACGCTATAGTTGTTGAAGCTAAACCTGAAGGTATTTTTGATCAAGCGGCAATGGCGGCAGCATTAAAATTTAAGTACAAACCACGGGTAGTTGATGGTGTCGCTATGGAAGTTGCTGGCGTGCAGAATAAAATTTCTTTCCAAATAGAAGGCTAAGGAGTCGGTGATGACTAAAATGACAACATTAAAAAGAAAAACACTATCGTGTCTTTCAATCGCGTTACTCTTTAGCGCTCCAGTAATACTTAACCAAAATATGGGTGGCAATATTGCCAATGCGCAATCATCAGCACAGTTGGGTAAAGAAACAACCTCAGTGAAAGTACCCGCGATGCGTAACCGTGTTTATACGCAATTAGCAAGAGCACAAAAACTTGCTGATGAAGGTAACGGTTTAGAGGGCTTTGATGTACTTGATGAAGTGCAAGACCGCATTGATAGTTTAAACAGTTACGAACGTGCCATGTTATGGAATTTTTATGGCTTTATGTATTACGGTAATGACGATGTTGCTTCAGCCATCGATAGCTTTGAAAAAGTTATCGATGAAAATGCGATCCCTAAAACATTAAGGCTGTCGACACTCTATTCTTTAGCGCAATTATCAATGCAAATGCAAAACTTTCCACAATCTTTAAAGTTTTTAGTTTTGTGGCAAGCAACTAACGACAAAGCTATTACCGATACTCAACAAGTCTTATTTGCGCAAGTTTATTATCAAAATAAACAATATCAGCAGTCTCTGCACTATGTTTCACAGGCTATTGAACAAAGTATTGCGGCCAATAAAATACCTAAAGAAAATTGGTTGATTTTGCAACGTGCAAATTACTTTGAATTAAAGCAGCCAATTGAAGTAACCGCTGTGATAGAAAACCTGGTTCGTTATTACAATAAACCTAAATATTGGTTACAGCTTTCAGCGATGTATGGTGAAATTGGCCAAGAAGATAAGCAACTTGCGGTGATGGAAAGCGCTTGGCAAGCGGGCTATGTGACTCAGTCAACTGACATTGTCACCTTAGTACAGCTTTATCGTTTTCATGACGTGCCAATTAAAGCGGCAAACTTACTCGCTGAAGCAATAGACAGTGGTAAAGTTATCGCCCAAGAAAAATATTTAGAGATGCTGGCTAATGCATATATAGCGGCAAAAGATGATGAAAAATCAATTCCGGTATTAATTAAAGCCGCAGAAATTTCTGAAACAGGTAAGTTTGATGCAGCTTTAGCACAAGCTTATTTAAACTTAGAAAAATGGCAACTTGCTATTAATTCAGCTAATGAAGCACTAAGTCGTGGTGACTTAGCTTCAGAAGTTAGTCTGGGTAATATGTACTTAGCCAAAGGTATGGCGGAATTTAATCTGCAAAATTTTGGCGAATCTTTATCTGCTTTTGAACAAGCAAAAAAAATTAAAAGTTCGGCTAAAACAGCTAAACAATGGTTTCAGTATGTTGAAAAAGAGCAAGTCGCTAAGCAAAATTTGGCAATGTTAAATTAATTATTTCGTAGTTTTACTTTATTCTCCTCGGTGAACTTCCCATTGACTGATCAAAAATTAGTTCTGGGGAACTAGCTATATTTATTATGAAAATAGCCGTTATTATTTTTAGGTGTATGAAATTCATTCAATTGATGGTAAAACATTAATTATAAAACCCATAAGAAAAGTAATATGTTGCAGCTTTATCTTAATTTACGTTGAAGTTGCGATCTTTTAAAAAAGGTGGCTTATGAATATTGGAATACCTAAAGAAACACTAACAGGGGAAAACCGAGTAGCAGCATCGCCAAGCTCGGTAGTTGCTCTACTTAAACTTGGCTTTAGTGTCCAAGTACAAAAAGGAGCGGGCACAAAAGCCAGTTTTACTGATGAAGAGTTTGCCGACGCAGAAGCTTCATTAGTCACTAAAAAAATATGCTGGCAGTCAGATATTATTTTTAAAGTAAATGCACCTTCACTTGATGAAGTTGCTCAAATGAAAGATGGCGCACATTTAGTCAGTTTTATCGCACCGGCGCAAAGTCCAGAGTTACTCGAAGCCTTACGCGCAAAATCAATTACGACCTTTGCCATGGAAATGGTGCCACGTATGACTCGTTCTCAGTCAATGGATGCACTAAGTTCAATGGCGAATATTGCCGGCTATCGCGCTGTTATTGAAGCAACCCATCTTTTTGGACGCTTCTTAACAGGACAAATTACAGCGGCGGGTAAAATGCCACCTGCAAAAGTAATGATTATTGGTGCGGGTGTTGCTGGTCTTGCTGCTATTGGTACCGCTGGAAGTTTAGGCGCTGTGGTTCGCGCTTTTGATACGCGCCCTGAAGTAAAAGAACAAATTGAAAGTATGGGCGCAGAGTTTCTTGAGCTTGACTACGAAGAACCTGAAGATACGGGATCAGGCGATGGTTACGCAAAAGAAATGAGTAAAGCATTTATTGATGCTGAAATGGCACTCTTTGCAGAGCAAGCCAAAGATGTTGATATTATTATTACCACAGCGATGATCCCAGGTAAACCAGCGCCTAAATTAATTACAGAAGCCATGGTTCATTCAATGAAACCCGGTTCAATTATTGTTGATTTAGCGGCCGCAGGCGGTGGTAATTGCGCCTTAACCGTTCCGGGTAAAGTTAATAATGTTGATGGTGTTAAAATTATTGGTTACACAGATTTAGTCTCTCGTTTACCCAATCAAGCATCACAGCTTTATTCAAATAATTTGGTTAATTTAACTAAATTAGTGTGTCCAAATAAAGACGGTACCATTACGGTTGATTTTGAAGATCAAGTGGTTCGAAACATGACCGTCGTTAATCATGATGAAATCACCTTTCCGCCACCACCAATCCAAGTCAGTGCGGCACCGACTAAACCTGCTACAGTAAAAATTAAAGCGGTCGAAGAGAAAGTAGAACCCGCATCACAAACTAAAAAACACCTGTTTATGGCAATAGGCGCGTTATTGTTTGCTTGGGTGGCCAGTGTTGCTCCCGCGGACTTTCTCTCTCATTTTACTGTTTTTGTGCTTTCTTGTGTCATTGGTTACAACGTGGTGTGGAATGTCAGTCATTCGCTGCATACGCCTTTAATGAGTGTTACTAATGCCATTTCTGGCATTATTATTGTTGGCGCTTTGTTACAAATAGGGCAAGACAATATATTAATACAAGTACTTGCGGGGATTGCGGTGCTCATTGCCACAATAAATATTGTTGGTGGCTTTGTAGTGACCAAACGTATGTTAAAAATGTTTAGAAGATAAGGGGCGCATTGATGGAATTTTCTCAAGGGTTAATTAGCGCAGCTTATATTGTTGCCGCATTATTATTTATTTTTAGTCTTTCAGGGTTAAGTAAGCAAGAAACGGCTGAAACAGGTAATTGGTATGGTATCACGGGTATGGCTGTTGCTTTAATCGCAACCATTGCCGACCCACGTGTCGATAATGTTTTAGTGATATTTATTGCCATGTCAGTTGGCGCTTTTATTGGTTTACATTTAGCCAAAAAAGTTGAAATGACGCAGATGCCAGAGCTGGTCGCTATTTTACATAGTTTTGTTGGCTTAGCTGCGGTACTTGTTGGCTTTAACAGTTATTTTGAAATGGACCACTCATTACTACTAAATTTGACTGATACTCAACAGATGGCGACTAATATTCATCTTGTTGAAGTCTTCTTAGGAGTCTTTATTGGCGCGGTGACTTTTACCGGTTCAATTGTCGCTTTTGCTAAGTTACGTGGTGTTATTAGTTCTTCGGCATTAATGTTACCGCATCGCCATAAGTTAAACTTAGTGGCAGGTATTGTTACTTTTATTTTACTTGTTAGCTTTGTGCAAAGTGGTGGCGATGTTAACGCCTTGTACTTTATGACCTTTATTGCGCTTGTTTTTGGTTGGCATTTAGTCGCTTCTATCGGTGGAGCAGATATGCCCGTAGTGGTCTCTATGCTCAATTCTTATTCGGGTTGGGCAGCAGCTGCGGCTGGTTTTATGCTTAATAATGACTTATTAATTGTAACTGGCGCTTTGGTTGGCTCATCAGGAGCTATATTGTCATACATTATGTGTAAGGCGATGAATCGTTCTTTTATAAGTGTTATTGCTGGTGGCTTTGGTACAGACGTTGTCATTGACAATGATACCGATTATGGCGATCACGTTGAAGTTAATGTCGAAGCGGTTGCTGATTTGTTATCTGCTGCTAAATCAGTGATTATCACGCCTGGTTATGGCATGGCTGTCGCTCAAGCACAGTATCCTGTTTATGAATTGACCCGAGTATTAAAAGAGAAGGGGATCGATGTGCGTTTTGCTATTCATCCAGTTGCTGGACGTTTACCTGGCCATATGAATGTTTTGTTAGCCGAAGCAAAAGTGCCCTACGATATTGTCCTTAGCATGGATGAAATTAATGATGACTTCCCTAAAACGGATGTTGTGTTAGTGATTGGTGCTAACGACACAGTTAACCCCGCGGCAGCAGAAGATCCAACCAGTCCTATTGCCGGTATGCCCGTGTTAGAAGTATGGAATGCTAAACAAGTTATTGTTTTTAAACGCTCAATGAGCACAGGATATGCTGGTGTACAAAATCCACTATTCTTTAAAGATAATACCCAAATGTTATTTGGCGATGCTAAAGACTCGGTAGATAAAATACTAAAAGCGCTGTAAGTAAGTTTATCAAATGAAAAAAACCAGTGATCCGTCACTGGTTTTTTTGCTTAGTACTATTTTTTTTCTTAACACTAATAGTGTCTAACGCTGGTAGTACTTTGTTTGTTATGATAATTAGTAATAATTTAAAAAGGTGAGAAAGATATTTTGATAGAACAATGGATAGGTACGATCAATGGTTATTTATGGGGCAGTGTGCTTATCTATTTACTGACCGGTTGTGGTATTTGGTTTACTTGGCGATTAAAGTGCCTGCAAATAACCCACTTTACTCACATGTTTACGTTACTTAAATTAAGTCGCAAAACAGACAGCCAAGGCATCTCTTCTTTTCAAGCATTATGTACTTCGCTTGCCGCCCGTGTCGGCACCGGAAATTTAATGGGGGTAGCTGTCGCTATTACCTTAGGTGGCGCTGGTGCTGTTTTTTGGATGTGGCTTATTGCTCTTGTTGGTATGGCAACTGCCTTTGCTGAAAGTGCATTAGGCCAACTCTATAAAGAAAAAGACGCCAACGGAAACTTTCGTGGTGGTCCTGCTTATTACATGAGCAAAGGCTTAAAAAGTAGAAAACTTGCGGTGACTTTTTCGCTGTGTTTATTTTTCGGATATGGTTTTGTTTTTAGCTCAGTGCAAGCCCATTCAATTACCAGTGCTTTTGATGGCTCTTTTGGTATTAACCCGTTATTTACCGGGATTGTCATTACTATAGCAACGGCCTTTATTGTTTTTGGTGGTTTGAAAAATATCGCTCGTTTTGCGGAAATAACAGTACCTTTTATGGGGCTTGCTTATTTAATGGTCTGTCTAGCGGTTATCTTTTTAAATATTGAAAAAATTCCTGCCATTATTAGCGATATATTTGCTTCTGCTTTTGGTTTAAAAGAAGCGGGCAGCGGTTTAGTTGGTGCGGCAATTGTCCAAGGCATAAAACGAGGTCTTTATTCTAATGAAGCGGGGATGGGTAGCTCACCCAATGCCGCCGCCGCCGCAGTACCTTATCCTCCTCATCCTGTTTCACAAGGTTATATACAAATGCTTGCTGTGTTTTTTGACACTATTGTTATTTGTTCTTGTACCGCTTTTCTTATTTTATTATTTAAAGAAACCGGTAGTGATGCACAGGGAATACAATTAACTCAGCAAGCTTTAGCTTATCAAGTAGGCGCATGGGGTAGCGATTTTATTACTATCGCTATTTTACTGTTTGGCTTCACCTCAATTGTTGCCAACTTTGCTTATGCTGAAAATAATTTGAAGTATTTAAATATGGATAATCCACTTGGACATTGGTTTTTACGTTGTGGATTCTTGGCAATGTTGATTTTTGGTTCAGTAGCGAGTTTACCTCAAGTTATTGCTTTAGCTGATTTATCTACAGGGCTTATGACGGTTGTTAATGTCACGGCTTTATTACTCTTGTCTAAAGTTGTGGTGAGTATTACTCAAGACTATCATCAGCAACATAGCCAAGGAAAATTGCCAAGCTATAAGCCAAGTGAAAGCGAACATAATCGTTTTAATTTGACGAAAGGGATCTGGCAAAAATAGTCTGATGAATAATGTTTAAACTATGCTAGAATGCGCGCCTTAATTTTGGGTTTCGTTTTTTTTGATAAGTGGTGATATATGAGTGTTGATGCAATAGGGTTGTCGGCTGAACTATTAAAGGCAGTTAAAGCCTGTGGTTATAAAACGTTGACGCCTGTTCAGCAGCAAGCTATACCGCTTATTCGGTCTGGAGTTGATCTACTGGCAAGTGCGCAAACAGGTACCGGTAAAACGGCCGCTTTTAGTTTACCTATACTAGAGGCTTTAGCTAAAATTCCGAGTGATAATAACTCATCGAAAACCATTCGCGCACTTATTTTAACGCCAACACGTGAGCTTACTCAACAAGTTGCCCGTAATATCGAAAGCTATAGCGAATTTTTACCATTAAGCTGCGGTGCTGTTTATGGCGGTGTAAATATACCACCACAAACCAGAATGTTAAAGCAAGGTGTTGATGTACTTGTTGCTACACCTGGGCGTCTACTTGAGCATGTAGTGGCGAGAAATGTAGATTTATCACAAGTTAAATTTCTTGTTTTAGATGAAGCTGACCGTATGCTAGATATGGGTTTTTTAAATGACATTCAGCAATTAATCAGTGTTATTAAGCAAAAACATCAAACATTGATGTTTTCAGCAACATTTTCAAATAAAGTGAAAACGTTAGCTAAACAAGTCTTACATACGCCAAAAACCTTAGAGGTTTCACGCCAAAACTCAACATCAGGCAAGGTTAAGCAATCAGTTTATTGGGTATCAGAAACACGTAAATGTGAGTTGTTATCAGAATTGATTGGTATTAATAATTGGCAGCAAGTACTTGTTTTTGCAGGTACCAAAGAAAGTGCAAATATACTCGCCAAAGAACTTAAGCTTGACGGAATTAAGTCGGCGTTGTGTCATGGTGATAAAACACAAGGTGCAAGAAACAAAGCCCTTGAACAATTTACGCAAGGTAAAGTTCGCGTGCTCGTTGCTACCGATGTAGCAGCCCGAGGATTAGATATTCCAGACTTACCTTACGTTGTTAACTTTCACTTGCCTTATCTTGCCGAAGATTATGTGCACCGTATTGGCCGCACAGGCCGAGCAGGAAAGTCTGGTACGGCAATTTCATTAGTTAGCCCTAAAGATGAACAGTTTTTAGAAAATATTGAAGCATTAATTGGTCGAACTTTTGAACGAACAATTGTCCCTGGATATGAACTAGAACGTGCTTTACCAGCACAATATGCTGAAAAAGAAGATAAACCCTTAAAGAAAAGCCGTTACAAAGCGACACAAGAGAAAAACCAATTAATTGCCCGTAAAAAGGCAGACAGTACGCCAGCGGCTAAACGACGTGCAAAAGTGGCAAAAAAAGCCAAACCAGCACCTACCGGTAAACGTAGATAATTTATTGTTGAACAGTACTTATGGCACACACCTTAGTTGATATACCTTTTGAACAACGCCATCAGTGCTGGTTTTGTGGCGAGCCATCTGAATTAACATTTGGCTTCCCGCATCAATACTTTCTAGTTTTTGATTGCTCACACCCGCCATTATCTGTGCCTAGTTGTCGTGAATGTACTTCTTTAGCGAGAAAGGCAAAGCAGCATTCTATTTGGGCTGTTGCTAATAATGTTAAGCACTTTTTAGCACAAACCTATCAAAAAGATTTAGCGATAGGTATCAATTGGACGAAAGAAGAGCTTGCCGATAGTGAGTTTGAAAGCGGAAATTTTGTTGGCTTTCAAAAAAGTGCTTGGATGATGTATGAAATAGCCAAACAACGCTTAAATTATCAAGGCTGGCTATTGTCGCTTGAGGGCGTCGAACTCGATGTTGATTATATTGGCACCGAGTTTACTTTTGATGGGGTAACTTACCCAAGTGTTGATCTTGCTATTGAGCACTTTATTGAAACCTATGACTTGTCGGCTGAAAACTTTAAAAAAGCACTATCAATTGTCGGCATTGAAAAATTTGGCAAAGCGGTAAGATTTTGCCGCCTGCTTATTGGCAGAACGCCAGAGCAACAAAAATTAGCGCTTCGCTATTTTGCAGAAGACGAAAAGTTAAGCTAAGTTAACCTCACTAGACTAAACTTAGCTTACGGTCTTTAAATATTTTTCTTTGATATAGCGCTTTGTCGGCGCGTTTAAAAAAACTTGTTTGCGTATCCATCCTGTCCATAAAAGTATGCCCTAAACTACAACTGACCTGATATTTTGATAATAAAGGATCACAAGTCATTGCGTTGTATATGCGCTGTTCAATAAAGAGTAGAGAATCTAGTGTGGCATTTTCAACAATGATTGAAAACTCATCACCACCAAATCTAAATAAACTATCAGAATCTCGAACACTTTCTTTAAGCGCCAAAGAAAATTGAATCAAGACTTCATCACCTAAATTATGGCCATGACTGTCGTTAATTAATTTAAACTTATCGAGATCGCAGACGATTAAACCGACCTTACTATTTTGTCGGTTCGCATGGTGCATAGCACGTTTTAACTGCTCATCAAAGCATCGGCGATTATTTAAAGAGGTTAATCCATCTTGCATCGCTAACAGCAAAGCTTCCTGATACTGTAAAGCATTATTTAATGGGTGAATTAAATACTGATGTAACTCGTTAAGTATCTTATAATTAGTCATGCTTATTGGTGAATTAATGGCGTAGGTCAAAATACCAACAAATTTTTGGTTTAGTTTTAATTCAAAACTACGTTCATTTTTACCTTGTCTACTCCCTCTAATCGAAGCGGTCATATCACCTTTTTTGAAATATAGACCTGAAAAATCGACATACTTAGCTGCTTCCATTGCAAAAATATTGAGTAAACGATCAAGCTCTAGCGATGTTTGGAGTTGTTCCATTAACGCTAATTTTCTATTAGATTTTTCATGATCAGGGCTATCGAACACTTTAAAAGCGTTATATTGAAAAGCCTGATTATCTACTAAATTTAATGTCTGCATATCATCACCTGATTATTTTATCAGGTAAGACTAAGCAATTTTTATACCTAAATTTATTTTAAAGTGGTTTTTTTATAGTATTGATATTAAATGAATTTATATTAATAAAAACTTTGACGAATTTTTGACAATTCATTAATGGCAAGGAGTTGCCGCTGTCAAACTACCGATAATTGCTTTAGACTCAGTAGTGCTCATTCTATTTTTATAAATTTAATACCGATGCGAATGATATAATAAGGATTTTTTGTGACAGGTCATTTTGAACTTTTAGCGATTCTATCAAGTGCTGTACTTATTGTTTGGTTATTTCGCCGTTTACACTTACCAGCAATTTTAGCCTACTTAGTAGCAGGCATGCTGGTTGGCGATCATGGTTTATCTCTGGTTCAGGACCAAGTAGATTACGATCACTTTGCTGAGTTAGGTATCGTCTTTTTACTTTTCACCCTTGGCTTAGAATTTTCATTACCTAAATTAATCGCCATGCGCCATCTGGTCTTAGCGGTTGGTAGTCTTCAAGTGGGTATTTCGTTAGCTTTTTTTATGGGCATTGCTTTGTTGTTTGGTCAGACATTTGCTAGTTCCTTGATTATTGGTGGTATTATAGCGCTTTCTTCAACAGCCATCGTTATTCGGCAATTGAGTGAAACGGGCGCAATGAAAAGAAAGTCTGGGCAGCTCTCTGTTGCTATCTTACTTTTTCAGGATGTAGCCGTTGTTCCCTTATTAATTATTATCCCGATGTTTGCCCAAGAGTCTGATAGCTCAATGGTTGTTGAGTTATTGATTGCTCTAGTTAAAGGCGTCTTTGTCGTTACCTTGTTAATGTTTGCCGGTAAATGGTTGCTGCCACGTTTATTTAATTTAGTGGCGCAAGTTAGAACGGATGAATTGTTTGTTCTAACAACCTTACTCGTTACCTTAGTGGCATCATCATTGACTCAATGGTTTGGCTTATCTATGGCTTTAGGAGCTTTCCTTGCCGGTATGATGTTAGGTGAAAGCCAGTATAAGTATCAACTTGAAGCCGATATCCGGCCTTATCGTGATATCTTACTAGGCTTGTTTTTTGTAACGGTCGGTATGAAACTCGACATCGGTATCGTTTATTCTTCACCATTAGTTATTATCGGCGTTATGGTCAGCTTTATGGTGGTTAAAATACTTATTATCGCCTTTTTAGCAAAACGCGCAGGAGAAGCGGCTAAAGATGCTTGGGCTGCAGGTATTATGTTGGCACAGATGGGTGAATTTGGCTTTGTGCTTATCGCTTTAGCCAATCAGGTTAAATTGTTACCGGTTGAAACTGCTTCTATCTTGTTAGGCGCAGGTGTATTGAGTATGGCGATAACACCTTATATGATTAACAATGCTCGTCGTTGGTCGTTGATGTTGAGTAACGAAAAGCCCATAGATACCGATCATTTAGCCGAACTTCCCGAGCAAACAGAGTTAAGTGACCATGTTATTATTTGTGGTTTTGGTCGAATTGGCCAAACAGTGAGTCGTTTTTTAAAGCAAGAATCGATTAAATTTGTTGCTATTGATATCGACCCACTTAGGGCAACAAAAGCGCGTGAAGCAGGAGAAAATGTACTTTTTGGCTCATCAAGACAAACTGAATTATTACAAGCGGCCCACTTGTCGAAAGCTAAGCTTGTTGTTATTGCTTTTGGTGAAGATAAACAATCACTTGAGGTTATTCAAAAAGTCAGATCATTATCACCTGATGTTCCTATCCTTGTGCGTACTCGAAATGATGATCAACTGCAAGCATTGCAAGAAGCGGGTGCTAATCAAGTGGTACCAGAGAGTTTAGAGGGTAGCTTAATGCTGGTCTCTCAAGTGTTATCTTTAACCGGTGTGCCTTTTTCTCGTATTATTCGCCGTGTACAAAAAGAACGTAAAGACCACTACAGCCATTTGCATGGCTTTTTTCAAGGTGAACATACTGACATGAGCCCTGATGCTATGGATCGCATTGAATTCGCTAATGGGATTATATTAACGGAAAATTCTTTTGCTAATGGGCATTCTATAGCGTCACTGAATTTATCGGTAAAACGGGTCACGGTGGTTGCACTTCGCCGTAACAATATTGAATCAGAGCAACCCGATGAAGCCACTATTCTTCAAGCTCAAGATACTCTGATTGTACGCGGAAAACCCAGACGAGTAGAACGAGCAGAGCGCTTTGTCCAAAAGGGTGTTTAACTTTTCCCCTGACTTTATGCCGTGTTGTTAGATCTAGGCCTAGGTCTGATTCTAGGTCTAAATGCATAGAAATTGCAGGACATTTCATTCAAGTGTGGTTAACTTTTCTCTTGATTGTCCGCATTGTAGTTAGGTCTGAGTCTAGGTCTAGATGTTTAGAACGAGCAGGACATTTCATTCAAGTGGGGTTAACTTTTCTCTTGATTGTCCACAGTGTTGTTAGGTCTAGGTCTAGATGCTTAGAACGAGCAGGACATTTCATTCAAGTGTGGTTAACTTTTCTCTTGATTGTCCGCAGTGTAGTTAGGTCTGAGTCTAGGTCTAGATGTTTAGAACGAGCAGGACATTTCATTCAAGTGGGGTTAACTTTTCTCTTGATTGTCCACAGTATTGTTAGGTCTAGGTTTAGATGCTTAGAACGAGCAGGACATTTCATCTAAGTGAGGGTTAACTTTTTCCTTGATTGTCTGCAGTGTGGCTAAGCCAATAAACGCCTTGTTCAACAAGGCGTTTTCTTTAGTAATGGATCGCTATTCAAGAGATAAAAATTTTCTAATCGCTGTCTCTTGTTCCATAGCATCTTCAAATCCCAGTTTAATTAACTGCCGACAATAATTTTTTTCAAATAATAAATAACTGACAATACTTGATTCAGAGTCATTAGAGATACCTACGCTGCGTAATAATAAACGTATCGATAGCGGTAGGTCTGAAAAATACTCTACGGCCATGGCATTAAAGTCATGACTGGGATTAAGGAGAAATGATGATATCGGTTTTAAGCCATCTTTTTCTTTTCTAAGTTCTGGTGGAATAAGTTTTATCGTTTCATTAATTCGTTCTAGACGTTCAATATCGCTGTGTAATGTATCTGAGAAAATAGTATCAAGTAAATGACCGGCAACAGTAGAGGTTGTCGGTGGATGAGGATTATTCACTTTACTATGAAGTGGCGCTTTAGGTTGATCAACACCAACAATAAACAAATTTTCGCCACCTAAGTGTATCGCAGGGCTTAACGGTGAAAGTTGATGTATAGACCCATCACCATAATGCTCTTGGCGAATTTTGATAGAAGGAAACACGAGGGGAATAGCGGCAGAAGCCATTAAGTGTTCACTATTAATTTGGCAAGGCTCACCACGACGTTTAGCGCGAAACCAAGGAGAAATAGACTCATCTGATTGATAAAAACTAATTGAATCGCCATTACTGTAACTCGATGCAGTAATAGAAACTGCTGATAAATAACCACGTAAAATATTGGTGTCGATACGTTTAAAGTCAACCACCATATTAAGTAAGTCACGAAGTGGCGCGTTGTTTAGTAAACTACGCGCACTTTTATTGGCATAATCTGCTTGGAAACTTGCCAGCATACCTTTCGCCAAATGTGAAAAAACCCGTATACCATCACTATGGTATATTCGACTGGTATTAATATTATTCCAAACCCATTCTAATTTTTTTACCCCCAAATGAAAGCATGAAGAATAACAGGCTAGCGCTGTGGTATTTATAGCACCAGCAGAGGTGCCACATATAATGGGGAAGGGGATGCCATGATTTCTTGGGACAAATTTTGATATGGCAGAAAGCACACCTACTTGATAAGCCGCTCGAGCGCCACCGCCAGTAAGTATTAAAGCGTTCTTACTGTCTTTATAACTTCTTTTATTCAACATGTATATCGCAGTCTTCTTCGTATAACTTAAGTGTAATCAGTTTTTTAACATGGTGCTAGCTTAACGAGTCAAAAAATAGATTGAAATGACTAAGGCAAAAAAAAAGCCTGCAGAAGCAGGCTTTTTAAAATGACATAGAATTATTATCTAGTAAAACTGTACACTTGATTGAACAAATAACATCTACTAAAAAATAAGTTTAGCTGCTAACGCGTTCGTTAGCTGCGTCTATCAATGGTTGCGATCCGGTTTGCAAAATAGCTAAGTTTTCAGAAACAACTTTCTTTGGCAACTTTGAAATCATCAAAGCACCTGTTTTAACTGAACCATTAGACGATGCAAACGCCAACAGATTCTGTCCATTACACTCTATACCTTGAAAGATATTGCGAATTTTTAATCTATTCGTTTTTAAGAACGAACGCATGCGTTTCTTGTCGTCTGCAGCTACATACTCGCAAACGCTTTGAGCGATGCCAGCAGCTTGTGCTTTCGGCGCCGATACAACAGACGTTAATGTTAAAATAGTGATGGTAGAAGCTAGTAATAATTTTTTCATTTTAGTAACCTTGTAATTAATTTAGTTAGTAAAGGAAAAAACCACGGGATGTACCTTGTATAACGAGGTGACTCCGCTGTCATAGAATTTATATATAAAACATAAATCCCTTAGACCGGTGGTTTTGCGTAACACGATTTCACGTGTTTTGCCTTTTCTTTGTCCCTTTCAGTATTGCGAGTTGAGCCTATAAATGCAAGAAAAATGTGTAATACGTCAGTTACACAGGTAAAGTAATTTAATAAAAAAATACTTTTATCAATTTTTTTTCAAATATAACATGGGTTTAATCGGATGGTTGACTATCAAAACCGTTAAGTGAAATTTAAAATATAGAGTAAAAAAAAAGAGCTAAAGCTCTTTTTTTTATTCAATCTTATAATAAATATGCTACTAGGTTATCCAAATTTCATTTCAGGGACATGTTCAGGAACAATTAATTCACCGTCAGTGAGTTTTATTATTTCCTCTATACTGACCCCCGGCGCTCGCTCTAATAAATGAAACTTACCGTCTTTAATTTCGATAAAGGCTAAATCAGTGAGTACTCTTTTAATACAACCTTTACCTGTTAATGGTAGAGTGCAGTCGGATAAAAGTTTTGAAACACCATGTTTAGAAGCGTGAGTCATAGTAACAATAATATTGTCAGCACCTGCAACTAAATCCATAGCACCGCCCATACCTTTAATCAGTTTACCTGGGATCATATATGAAGCAATGTTACCGTTTACATCGACCTCAAAGGCACCTAGTACGGTTAAGTCGACATGTCCGCCGCGTATCATTGCGAATGATTCAGCACTATCAAAGATAGAGGCACCTTTTGCCATCGTGACCGTTTGTTTACCTGCATTAATTAAATCTGCATCAATCTCGTCTTCGGTGGGAAACTGTCCCATGCCAAGTAAACCATTTTCAGATTGAAGCATCACTTCTATTCCCGCAGGAATATAGTTAGCGACTAATGTTGGAATACCTATACCTAAGTTAACGTAATAACCGTCTTGTAATTCTTGTGCTACACGTTGTGCTAGCTGTTCTCTTGTTAAAGCCATTGTTTAGTCCCCTGAATTATTTATGACTGAGCAGTACGAACAGTTCTTTGTTCAATGCGTTTTTCAAATGTACCTAAAATCAATCGATTAACATAGATACCTGGTGTATGGATTTGGTCTGGGTCTAGCTCGCCAGGTTCAACTATCTCTTCAACTTCAACGACAGTAATTTTGCCTGCCGTTGCGGCCATAGGATTAAAGTTACGTGCTGTCTTTCTAAAAACTAAATTGCCGTAACGGTCGGCTTTCCAGGCTTTAACAATGGCAAAGTCGCCTTTAATTGCGGGCTCAAGGATATACATTTTACCGTCTATTTCACGCTCTTCTTTACCTTCTGCTACCGGTGTTCCATAACCTGTAGCCGTAAAAAAAGCAGGTATACCAGCACCACCAGCTCGCATTTTTTCAGCCAAAGTGCCTTGTGGTGTCAGCTCTACTTCTAATTCGCCATTCATCATTTGACGTTCAAATTCAGCGTTTTCACCAACATATGATGCAATGATTTTTTTGATTTGACGGTCTTGCAGTAACACACCTAAACCGAAATCATCGACACCACAGTTATTTGAAACCATCGTTAATGCTTTAGTGCCTTTGCGCTTTATTTCACTAATTAGATTTTCAGGGATACCACATAAACCAAAACCACCTGAGATAATGGTCATGCCATCTTCAAGTCCTGCCATCGCTTCTTCATAGCTTGCTACTACTTTGTCAAATCCGGCCATTATTCAATCCTCATTACATTTATTTCTATAAAGTATTTATCATACATCGTTATTTATTATTATATTTATTACTGTGCACGGTAAGCATTAGAAACTTTAGATGCCGGGGTTTTACCTAATTTATCACTGATAAACCAACCAGCATGGACTAACTTATCTAAATCAATACCGCTATCAATACCTAAACCATTGAGTAAATAAACCACATCTTCAGTGGCAACATTACCTGAAGCGCCCTTAGCATAAGGGCAACCACCCGATCCAGCAATGGCACTATCAATAACGGCAATACCATTTTGTAAAGCGGTGTAAATGTTAGTTAACGCCTGACCATAGGTATCATGAAAATGAACCGCTAGTTTAGCCTTAGGTACACGGGCACTAACCGCTTGTAACATCTTCTGTACATTAACGGGTGTTCCTACACCAACCGTATCGCCAAGCGATATTTCATAACAGCCCATTTGGTAAAGTTTTTCAGCCACTTCAGCCACTTTTTCTGGTGATACTTCACCCTCGTAAGGACAACCAACAACACAAGAAACATAGCCTCGTACCGGAATGTTTAATTTTTTGGCTGCGGCCATTATCGGTTCAAATCGCTCAAGGCTTTCAGCAATTGAACAGTTAATATTTTTTTGACTAAACGCTTCAGAAGCCGCGCCAAAAATGGCAACTTCGTTGGCATTCACCGCTACAGCCGCTTCAAAACCTTTCATATTTGGCGTGAGGGCGGCGTAAGTGACCCCTTTTTTACGTGCTATACCATTGAAAACATCGGTCGATGTTGCCATTTGAGGCACCCATTTTGGAGAAACAAAGCTGCCACTTTCAATGTAAGTGACTCCTGCATCACTGAGCAAATTAATTAAGGCAATTTTATCATCGGCACTGATTTGTTGTTTTTCATTTTGTAGGCCATCACGCGGGCCAACCTCAACGATTTTTACTTTTTTAGGTAAGGTATTATTAGCAAGGGAGCTCATTATGACTCCTGTGGCGTAAAAGCAAGTAATTCACTGCCGCCATCAACCATGTCACCTTCGGCGTAAAATAAGGTATCAATGGTACCGTCTTCAGGGGCTCTAATGGTGTGTTCCATTTTCATCGCTTCCATGATCATTAAGGGTTGGTCTTTAGTCACACTATCGCCGGCTTTGACTAATACGCTGACCATAGTACCGTTCATGGGGGCTAATAGGCCGCCATGATTATCATCAGCATTATTGTCACCACAATCAGGTTTAATATGAATAAAGTTAAAAACGCCATTTTGACGATATAAGCTAATATGATCACCTGAACTGTCAATGTTATGCGCGATAGTGGCTTGACTGCGATAGCCATCAATACTGACATGGAGTGTGTCACCGGCAATTTGACCTTGGCAGTCAACTGTTCGTCCTGCAACTGAAATTAAATAGTAGCTACGATTACCTTGACGTTTCTGTTCAACAGTCACTGGATATTCAATATGATTGTGGGCAAGAACTACCCGGTGATTATGCGCTTCGTTAGAGCGCCACGCTGAGGTATTATTCCAAGGAGAAAAAGGATCTTTGGTCGTTGCTACTTTTTGTTTCGCTTGTTCAGCCAGTGAAAGCACTAAATACAAAGCTGCCATCGGTAATTCGTCGGCTAACGCTTGTTTGTTATCATGAAATATTTCACTGTCGTATTTTTCGATAAAGCTGGTATCTATTTCTTCATTAATGAACGGTTTTGATGTCGCTAAGTTATAAAGAAAATCAATGTTGGTGGTAACACCTTTAATACGATATTCCGACAAGGCTTTTGTTAAGCGTTGCAGTGCTTTTTCACGATTTTCATCCCAGACAATTAGCTTAGCTATCATAGGATCGTAAAATACACTCACCTCATCACCTTGACGAACACCAGTATCAACACGAACATGTACGCTTTCTGCTGGCGGTTGTAAAAAATCTAGCGTGCCTGTTGCAGGTAAAAAATCATTATTTGGGTCTTCAGCGTAAATTCGCGCTTCAAAAGAGTGGCCATTAATGACTAACTGCTCTTGTGTTTTTGGTAAAACTTCACCAGCAGCAACTCTTAATTGCCATTCGACTAGATCTTGGCCACTGATCATTTCAGTCACCGGGTGCTCCACTTGTAAGCGAGTGTTCATTTCCATAAAGTAGAATGAACCGTCAACATCCAGTAAAAACTCTACCGTACCTGCGCCTTGATAACCAATAGCCTGGGCAGATTTTATCGCGGATTCGCCCATCGCTTTACGTAGCTTTTCACTCATTTTAAAGGCAGGCGCTTCCTCAATAACTTTTTGATGACGGCGTTGCACTGAACAATCACGTTCAAATAAGTAAACGGCATGTTGATGATTATCACAAAACACTTGAATTTCAACATGGCGAGGTTGTGTTAGATACTTTTCAACCAGCATTCTATCATCACCAAAGGATGACATTGCTTCACGTTTAGCTGCAGCAAAACCTTCACTAAATTCAGCTTCGCTCCACACTTGTCGCATGCCTTTACCACCACCACCGGCAGTAGCTTTTAATAATACTGGATAGCCCATATCGTCAGCCGCTTTTTTAATGATGGCTTCGGATTGATCATCACCATGATAACCAGGGACTAAGGGGACATTGGCTTTTTCCATAATGTTTTTAGCGGCAGACTTTGACCCCATCGCTTCAATGGCCGCAACGGGTGGACCAATAAAAACGATGTTTTCATCGCTACATCGACGACAAAAGTCAGCATTTTCTGAGAGAAAACCATAACCTGGGTGAATGGCTTGAGCGCCAGTACGTTTTGCCGCTTCAATCACTTTCTCTGATAATAAATAGCTTTCGCGAGAGGGCGATGGACCAAGGAAAATGGCTTCATCAGCCATGTTGACATGAAGTGAGTCAGCATCAGCATCTGAATATACGGCAACGGTTAAAATACCCATTTTACGAGCGGTTTTAATTACGCGACAGGCGATTTCACCACGGTTGGCAATAAGAATTTTAGTAAACATTTTAGCTGTTTTAGTTGTTAGTTGAGACATGTTTTTATCCTTCACTCGTCGGTTCTTTTTGCCAGCTTGCTGGTCGTTTTTCAAAAAAAGCAGTTAAGCCTTCTTGGCCTTCTGCAGAAACGCGAATTGATGCGATGCGTTCACTGGTCATGCTAAGTAAATCAAGATTAATTTCTTGATAAGCGACATCTAAAGCAAGTTTTTTTGCTTGACGAACGGCTTGTGGGCCGTTGCTCAATATTGTACTCACCATATCAATAACGGTGCTTTCTAACGCTTCTAACGCAACAACCTCATCAACTAAGCCTAACTGTTGCGCTTTGTCTGCAAAGAAACGTTCTGCCGTTTGAAAGTATCGACGACTGGCTTTTTGGCCAATAGCATTGACGACATAAGGGCTGATGGTCGCAGGAATTAAACCTAATTTAACTTCACTGAGGCAAAAGCTGGCTTTATTACTGGCGATAACAATGTCACAGCAACTGGCTAAGCCCACTGCGCCGCCAAAAGCAGCGCCTTGTATTTGTGCAATAGTGGTTTGCGGTAGAAAATTAAGTGCATGTAACATCTGAGCAAGCGCGTTAGCATCACGTAAGTTTTCTTCATATGAGTAACTGGCCATGCGCTTCATCCAGGCTAAGTCAGCCCCAGCAGAAAAGCTTTTGCCCGTCGATGCGAGTATCATCAGGTGAATATCGTCGCGTTGGGCTATTTCAATAAATATCACCGTTAATTGGGCGATAATTTTGTCGTCAAAAGCATTGTGCTTGTCAGGATTATTTAAGGTAACTGTTGCTACCCCATAACGGTCTACGTTAAATAATACTTGACCGGTATTGATCTCTTTTAATAGTGTCATCTTGTTCAGCTCTACATTCTAAAGATACCAAATTTGGTATCCTCAATAGGTTTATTCAACGAAGCAGAAATGGCTAAACCTAATATTTGACGAGTATCGGCAGGGTCAATAATACCATCATCCCATAAGCGAGCTGAAGCATAGTAAGGGTGGCCTTGATGCTCATATGTATCAATAATCGGTTGTTTAAAGTCAGCTTCTTCTTGCTCGCTCCACGGTTCACCGAGTTTGTCTTTTTGGTCACGTTTAACTTGTGCTAAAACGCCAGCCGCTTGTTCGCCGCCCATCACTGAAATACGGGCATTTGGCCACATAAATAAGAAGCGTGGATCGTAAGCACGACCACACATACCGTAGTTACCTGCGCCGAAACTACCACCAATTAGCACGGTAAACTTGGGTACTTGTGCCGTGGCAACGGCGGTGACCATTTTTGCGCCATGCTTAGCAATACCGCCTGCTTCATATTGCTTACCGACCATAAATCCGGTGATATTTTGTAAGAAGACTAAAGGAATTTTTCGTTGTGCACATAATTCAATAAAATGAGCACCTTTTTGAGCTGATTCGCCAAAGAGAATGCCGTTATTGGCGATAATACCTACGGGGTAGCCAAATATCCGTGCGAAACCACACACTAAAGTCGTGCCATAAAGAGCTTTAAATTCATCAAAATTACTACCATCAACGACACGGGCTATAATTTCACGAATATCAAAAGGTTGGCGAGCATCTTTGGGTACCACACCGTATATTTCTTGTGCGTCATAAACTGGCTCAACCATAGGTTGAATATTCATGGTTACCGGTTTAACACGATTTAAATTACCGACGATACTACGGGCAATTTCTAAAGCGTGATGATCATTTTGTGCGTAATGATCGGCAACACCTGAGGTACGACAATGTATGTCTGCGCCACCTAAGTCTTCAGCACTAACGACTTCGCCTGTCGCCGCTTTAACTAACGGCGGTCCAGCTAAAAATATAGTGCCTTGTTCTTTAACAATAATAGATTCATCGGCCATTGCGGGTACATAAGCGCCACCTGCAGTACAAGAGCCCATAACAACAGCAATTTGCGGTATCGCTTGTGCTGACATATTTGCTTGATTAAAGAATATGCGACCAAAGTGTTCTCTATCAGGAAAAACCTCGTCTTGGTTAGGCAAGTTAGCGCCACCAGAGTCGACTAAATAAATACAGGGTAAGTTGTTTTCTTGGGCAATCGTTTGTGCGCGAAGATGTTTTTTTACCGTTAGCGGAAAATAGGTACCGCCTTTTACGGTAGCGTCGTTAGCGACAATAACACACTCTTGTCCTCCAACTCGTCCAATGCCGGTGATAATACCAGCAGCGGGAACATCTGCTTCATAAACTTCATAAGCGGCTAGTTGAGATAATTCTAAAAATGGTGAGCCAGCATCAAGTAAGGCGTTAACGCGATCGCGTGGTAATAATTTACCGCGAGATAGATGACGATCACAGCTGCGCTGTCCGCCACCTAATTTTATTTGCTCAAGCTTTACTTTTAAATCGTCTACTTGAACTTGCATATGAGCAGCGTTTTCAATGAATTCTGGGCTGCGTACATTGATTTTTGAAATTATTTTAGCCACGATATTTGCCTTTATTATGGAATTTTATCAGTAAGAACATTAGCTTTAATGTTACGCGCTAAACAAGAGCAGTGTGGCTCTCATCAGCCTCTCTAAATCGAGAGGCTGTAGCAAGTTATAACCTTATATAGACTCGGTGAATAACTCTCGACCTATCAGCATACGACGAATTTCTGAAGTACCTGCGCCAATTTCATATAATTTAGCATCACGTAACAAACGACCTGCTGGAAATTCATTGATGTAACCATTACCGCCAAGTAATTGAATAGCATCTAAGGCCATTTTTGTTGCAAGTTCTGCAGCAACTAAGATAACACCAGCCGCATCTTTACGTGTGGTTTCACCTCTGTCGGCCGCCTGTGCACATAAATAAGCATAAGATTTAGCTGCGTTCATTTGGGTGTACATATCGGCAACTTTACCTTGGATCAATTGGAACTCACCAATGGATTGACCGAACTGTTTGCGGTCATGAATATAAGGAACAACTAAGTCCATACACGCATCCATAATACCTAAAGGTCCGCCGGTTAAAACGATACGCTCGTAATCAAGGCCAGACATTAAGACTCGAACGCCTTTACCTTCGTCACCTAAAATGTTTTCTGCTGGTACTTCACAGTCTTGGAAAACTAATTCACAGGTATTTGAACCGCGCATACCTAATTTGTCTAATTTTTGATGACGAGAAAAACCTGGGTAATCACGCTCAACGATAAAAGCAGTAATGCCTTTTGAACCCGCTGAAGTATCAGTCTTTGCATAAATAACATAAACGTTGGCATCAGGACCATTGGTGATCCACATTTTGTTGCCATTTAAAATATACTTGTCGCCTTTTTTGTCAGCGCGCAATTTCATGCTGACTACATCAGAGCCTGCATTAGGCTCACTCATCGCTAATGCGCCAATATGTTCACCGCTACAAAGTTTTGGTAAATATTTAGCTTTTTGTTCATGCGAACCGTTTTTGTTTAATTGGTTTAAACAAAGGTTAGACATAGCACCGTAACTTAGACCAACAGAAGCAGACGCACGTGAAATTTCTTGCATTGCCACCATATGTTCTAAATAGCCTAAACCTGAACCGCCATATTCTTCGTCAACGGTCATGCCTAATAAGCCTAAATCACCAAATTTGCGCCATAAATCATTTGGGAATTCGTTATCAATATCTATTTGTGCGGCACGTGGAGCAATTTCGTCACGAGAGAAAGCGTTAACTGACTCGCGGATCATCTCAACGGTTTCGCCTAGATTAAAGTTTAATGATGAAAAGGTAGAAATCATGTTATTTCCTTAGCTTAGTTAGCTACGTAAAGTTATGCGTTAGGTTTTTGTATTGTCGATAGCTGATAAAGTAGCTAAACAGCTTTCTTCTAAATTTGTTAATTCCATCAACACCACTTTTATATCGTCGAGTTGTTGATGTAAGTCTGATTTTTTTTGCTCAATAATATCCATCATCAGTTTTAATTGGCTGGCGCTGGTATTATCTAAGTCGTATAACTCAAAGATGCGACCGGTTTCGGCTAAAGAAAACCCCAAGCGTTTACCGCGTAGAATTAACTTTAGTCGAACTTTATCTCTTTGGTTATAAATTCGAGTTTGTCCTTTGCGAGTAGGGGCAAGCAAGCCTTGATCTTCGTAAAAACGAATACTGCGAGTCGTTATATCGAACTCTTTAGAAAGATCGCTGATTGAAAAAGTCCGTGCTTTTAATTCTGCCATGAAAAACTCTACATTTATGTTATACACTCACCTTACAGGAAGTTTACGTTAACGTAAAGTAAGAGCTTTTTTTATCAAGCTGCTAATAAATATCCCATCAACAATTTACCCACTCAGGTAAAATCATTACTATATAAATCGGTTATAATTCTGTCCTCACCATTAAAGTTTACGTTGGCGTAAACGTCAAATATAAGTTATGGTGTTAATCATTAATTTATCCCTTTTTATTTTTATCTCGGAGAGCTTTCATGTCTACTACAGATCCTATTGTTATTGTTTCAGCGTCTAGAACCCCTATGGGTGGTTTTATGGGCGGATTATCTGCTGTAACTTCACCTGACTTAGGCGCAACGGCTATACGCGGCGCACTTGCTGCGGCAAATATTGCTAACGATCAAGTTGATGAAGTAATCATGGGGTGTGTATTGCCTGCAGGTTTAAAACAAGCGCCTGCTCGTCAAGCAGCTTTGGCGGCTGATTTGGCATTATCAACAGTTTGTACCACCATTAATAAAGTCTGTGGCTCTGGAATGAAAGCTGCAATGCAAGCACATGACTCACTGATGGCTGGCTCTATTAATGTTGCTGTTGCCGGTGGTATGGAAAGCATGACTAATGCACCGCACCTTTTACCTAAAGGTCGCAGTGGTATAAAAATGGGGCATGGTCAAATTCTTGATCATATGATGACTGATGGTTTAGAAAATGCTTATGACGGCATAGCTATGGGGTGTTTCGCACAAGAAACTGCCGATGATGCTGGGTTTACTCGTGAAGACATGGATGAATATGCTATTCGCTCATTAGCACGTGCCAATTCAGCGATTGCTGGCGGTGCTTTCGAAAATGAAATATCGCCAGTAACGATTAAATCTCGTCGTGGCGACTCTGTCTTTGCAATAGATGAACAGCCGGGTAATGCCCGCCCTGATAAAATACCTTCATTACGTGCTGCTTTTAAAAGAGACGGGACTATTACGGCTGCGAACTCTAGTTCTATTTCAGATGGTGCTGCGGCATTAGTGATGATGAAACAGTCAGAAGCAGAAAAACGTGGTCTACGCCCTTTATGTAAAATTGTTGCTCATGCAACGCATGCACAAAAACCTGAAGAGTTTACCGTAGCACCCGTTGGCGCAATGAATAAAGTTTTAGCAAAAGCAAACTGGACGGCTGCAGATGTTGATCTATGGGAAATTAATGAAGCATTTGCCATGGTTACCATGTTAGCGATTAAAGAATTAGCCTTAGATGTTGAAAAAGTCAATGTCAATGGTGGCGCTTGTGCACTGGGTCATCCTTTAGGTGCTAGTGGTGCTCGTATTATGGTAACGTTAATCCATGCATTAAAAAACAAAGGTTTATCAAAAGGTTTAGCCTCTCTTTGTATTGGTGGTGGTGAAGCTACAGCGATTGCGGTTGAAATGTTTTAGGCCATTAAGTTCGCTGTTATTTTCAGATAATGCTGATAAAAATTAAATTTGTAAAGCCGCTATGTTAAGTCATAGCGGCTTTTTTATTAATGCTCAATGATTGCACAGATTCTTTTTGAACAAAGATAAGTGTAGAAGCTAAATAAATATCGAAACAAATGTGGCAGTAAGTTTTATCTATTAAAAAAGTACCAAAAAACACGTCAAATAAAGTTTGAACCTGACTTCAACAGGCATAAGTGAACCTTAATAATCATTCGAAACACATTATAAAATAACTTTGTTAATGTCTTCTGCGCATCGCTGACATTATCTGCTGGCTATTCTTTAGGTCAACTCATAGCCAATTGCGGACATTAGCTTTTGAGTTACTAAGGGCAGTTCAGAGCCTATTGCGGTCATTCTAATTTAAATGCTTTTGTTTATTTGTACCCAAAATCTTACTAAATATTTAGCATCCGATTACGTACACAATCTCAAAAGCGGACATTAGAATCATCTAAGGTCCAGATAAAGTAGAGTTGTTAAATCTAAGGCGCTAATGAGATAGTGCTAACCGTCACTATTGCCACAAAGAAGACATTAGAACTAACAGGCTAAAATTGATTTTGGATTAGTTTTTGTATCGATAACGCTCTATTAAGCGGCGCGAAATTGTTGGCTAAAATTGCGAGGGACGAAGCTAGCCAATTGTTTAGCGTCCGTCTTGAATAGCTTATGTGCTTACTTTAATTGATAATCCATAGAATTTATAGTCACAATGTTATTGCACGTTTGCTTAGTAACGATATCGCCTACTTTTAATTGTTCCCAAGATTTTATTGGTAGAAAACTATAGTTTTGATCTTTTATAACAAAAGATTTTGTTGCGTGATTATTAGATATAAATTTTTTAGTAACCTCTCCTGAAACATTTATATATTGAGTTTTACTTTTATTAACTCTACCGCTAATTGAAAATGCAACAGAGGTACAACATATAAAGCAAAGGATCATTAACGGAATATGTTTTTTTGTGTATTTAAGTCAGGTTTCGGGCCTAAGATGGCCATAAAAAGGAAAGGCTTAAGAAAGATATAGCAACTAACGTATTGAAATATATACGATTAAAGTTAAGTGAATCTCCCTTGCACATAACGCCTTATTAGGAGGGAAATTGCAGTTTGTTGGTGTTATTTGAGGTTATATTAAGTCAATCTGATGTTGGTAGAGGAGCAAAGCGAATTCGCACCATTAACTCTAGGTTGTAATCACTGTATTTTTGAAAAAACATAGAGCCATCACCTTCACTAAGATCTTTACGGAAAAGCGCAAATCCTTTTAAATCAGCAATTTCATCTACCTTTTTTGCGATTTTATTATGAAGGTCTAGAGACGATTCTGGGTCAAGAGGGCCGTTAAGTTTAGCAAGAAATACGCAGAAAGTTTCTCTACATTTTGCCTCATATATATGATCTATTTTATCTGAAAAACCAGTATTAAAAACATCCATTGCTTCAAGGCTAAATTCAGCATCATAATCTCCAAATAACTTTGCGAATTGTGGAGAATCAAAGTGCGCTAAACCCTTCTCCTTATCATTTTGATATATTGTATCGTCGTCGTACTCTGGCTCATATACTTTAATAGTGGGGAATTCATTATGATTGGTATCATTAATTGCATCAGCCAACAAGTTACCGTCTTCCACTTGAAATTTCTCATTATTATTATACTGGAAAAATGGAAGTAAATAGTTGTCATAATCCTGTTCACCCTTATTATAAATCCCAGGCTTAATGTTTCCGGGAATATACATTGATGCCTCGGGCTTTTCTACTGTGGGTTTTGGTTTTGTTATTTTAGCAACTGACGCTGTACTTAGTTCAGCTTCTAAAATGATATTCGTTTCATCCTCTGCCTGTAATGGTAAAGGTGAAGCATAGGATTGCTCGGTTAAGTGAGCTGCTTTAACAGTTTGATTATGGGGGGAAACATAGGAAACACCATAACCTAGAAAAGAAAAAACAACACATAGTAAAATAACCTGCTTAACGTTCATACGATAAAACCTTTTCTGTTTGAGATAAATATTCATGTAATTAAGCATGAATTTAGTTACTTAGGTTTTACGCTACTCCGTGGTTACTGGGTAGCGTATAAAATATAGCTACTGGCTAATTATGTTCTAGGCCCCCAATCACCACAAATCTTGCTGTATGGGTGGGTGCGGCAGGTCTTGATAGCCCTTAATGTATCGTTGATAGATACATCTTGGCTGGTATTCTCATGCCATACTGATGTGTTAGGGTCTAAATAGTTTGCTAAAATGTTGAGGAACGAAAGCAGCAAACTGTTTTTTTTCCTTGTTTAATAGCTTGTTAGGTAACAAATTACACCATACCTAGTTTTGTTGCAAACTCTAAAGTACCTCTATCATTTGCCCACATATTAAGTTTTATAAAAGACTCTTCAAGTAACTCATATAGTTCCGCTTTGAAGTCATCAATTTTCAAAGCTTTTATAGGAGTTTCGTGCTTCCAGAAACGTTCATTACCTTTATCTTCTGATGCACACACCCATAAATTTAAATACCCACCCGTTTCAGATGAAAGGTAAAGTTAGATTAAACATCTAACTTTAGTGCCAAACAATTGAACGCTCAGGACAATCTTTCTGATTTTTTGTAATTATTAAGCTGTGCTTATTAGCAAATTTTTTGAAGATAGGATCTAGCTCTAAAAGAGATTTTTCTAAATGGTTAAAATCCATAATATAAATTAAACGCTAAACGTTCCTTGTTACCTAACAGTTTATTACTGAGACTTCTCAGTAATACGACACGAATAATTCATTAGAAAATATATCGCAAAAAACTTATCTCTAAAGTCAGCAATGCGCACCAAGTTGTCATAAAATCTAAGGTGCTAAGTACCTCTAATTAAGGTTAGTCGAATGTCCGCTTTCAGTCTTTTCAATTAAACCTGAATATTAATCCCCCAAGCTTCAAGATAAAAATTTTGAATGATTTCATTATCTGATGTAGGGCTGCTTTGTCGGATCACTTGACGCTAGGTAAGCCAAAGCTAACTTCCGCTTTCGTATCAAAGTGAACATAACACAGGGTTGTTTTGACTAGTGAATTAGGTCAGGTTTGTGGTTTGTGGCTACTGCCCTTAGAGTTATATTTTAGGAGTTAGCTATTTCAACGTTTAATTAATTTTTTGAAAGGTATTTTCGGCGCTTAATCGTAATAATTCCAGTTTCCGATTTTATTTAACGGTTTGCATCTTTATCTTACTTCTACAGTTATTCATATATTCCCTTACAAGCGTGAGATTATTTAGCTATATATACTTTAACTAAAAAAGCCCCAACATAAAAATGCTGGGACTTTATTTAATATTATTATTTCTATCTTTATTTGTTAGTTTACAACTTTATTCAGAACCCACAATAAGCGTTTTAGCTAGTGAAGTAGTGCGATAATTTTTTCACCATAAAGCTCAAGTTTTGTTTTACCTATACCATTAACGTTTAATAGTTGTGCTGAGTTTTTGGGATTAGCTCTGGCTATATCCATTAAGGTAGCGTCGTGAAAAATAACGAATGATGGTACATTTCTCTCTTTTGCCCAGAATGCTCTTTGTTGCTTGAGCTTTTCAAATACGGTTTCTTCTTGTGCTGATAAATTGCTGGCATTAGGTTGTTTTGATTTTCGTGCAAGCTTCGCCTTACCGTATTCTTTTACTTTGAGTTCTATGGTCAGTTCGCCTTTTAATAAAGGTCGAGATTTTTCAGTAAGTTTTAAAGCGCCATATTCCATTTCTACAGCTAAATATCCCATTGAAATGAGTTGCCTAAACACCGTTTGCCATTCCTCTGCTTTGTGCTCTTTACCAATACCATAGGTAGAAAGTTGTTGGTGATTGACCTGGATAACTTTAGGGGTTTGCTTACCTAGCAAGACATCAATTTGATGGCCTACGCCAAATCTTTGGCCCGTTCGATAAACGGTTGAAAGTGCTTTTCTAGCGGCAGCAGTGCCATCCCATGTTATGGGTGGATTCAAACAGTTATCACAATTTCCGCAAGGCTCAGCTAACGTTTCACCAAAATAATTGAGTAATACTTGCCGGCGGCAAGAGCACACTTCGCAATAACCAAGCAGGGCATCAATTTTACGTTGAGTTATAAACTTGAACTGTTCATTACCACTACTTTGACTTGTCATTTGTTTTAGTTTAATAACATCTTGCATGCCATACGCTAACCAAGTATTGGCGGGCATACCATCACGGCCTGCTCGGCCAGTTTCTTGGTAGTAGGCTTCGATACTTTTAGGCAAATTTAAATGGGCAACAAACCTAACATCGGGTTTATCAATACCCATGCCAAAGGCAATGGTGGCAACGATTATTATGCCGTCTTCTCTGAGAAAACGTTGTTGATTGCTATCTTTAATATTATTGGCTAAACCTGCATGATAAGGCAAAGCAACTTTTCCTTGTTCACTCAGCCATTGAGCTGTGGCCTCAACAGATTTTCTTGAAAGACAATAAACGATACCGGCATCATTGTTATGTTCGGTATTGATAAATTTAAGGAGCTGTTCTTTGTTATTTTTTTGTTCACTGATCCGATACTGAATATTGGGTCTGTCAAAACTATGAACAAAGATTTTAGCAGCCGTTAAATTTAATACTTGAACAATTTCATCTCGCGTTTTCATATCCGCTGTCGCTGTTAAGGCAATTTTAGGCGTGTGGGGATATCGCTGGCTGATAATGGACAGTTGTTGGTATTCAGGTCTGAAATCATGACCCCATTGTGAAACACAATGTGCTTCATCAAAGGCAAAGAGTGCAATGGTAATATTATCAATAAGGTTTAGAAAATAATCACTCAATAGTCGCTCTGGTGCAACGTACAATAAGTCGACATTGCCTGATCTTATTAGCTGCTCGACACGATTTTGTTCTTCATGGTCCTGCGACGAATTTAAAAACTCTGCTTTTACGCCTTGTAGTTTTAGCGCATCAACTTGATCTTTCATTAACGCTATTAGTGGCGACACCACTATGCCTACGCCATCACGAACTATCGCCGGTATTTGATAGCATAATGACTTTCCACCACCGGTTGGCATAAGCGTAAAAACATCTGCGCCACTTATTAATTCACTAATTATTTTCGCTTGTTGATGTCGAAAATCAGGGTAACCAAAGGTATTTTGTAAAACTGATTTTGCCGTATTGATATCCATATTGATTTCCTTTTAACGCTAGACAAGTCAGTGAAATTAAATAGCATAGATTAAGTGACATTAAGTTAAGTGGTGAGCATTAAATAGCGGGTTAAAAGTTAAGTATCGCTAATGTTATCGCGTAACCTTGAGTATAGCAGCCAATGATTATTTACTTTTAACGAGCAAACCTATGATAAAGGTATCATCAACGTCGTTATAAATGAAGACGAGGAGAATGAGTCTACTATAAATTACGTCTGGCTAGTATGGTCAAGAGTTAGCTATTGGCTAAATACATTGCTAACACTCTAACTTCTATTGATGTTTTTAAGCACTGTGACGAGAGTCACGATATTGCTTTGGTGACATTCCTAGCGACTTTTTAAATAGGCGTGAAAAATAGTAAGGGTCGCTATATCCCAAGCCCTCACTAATATCTTTAATAGTCTGTGAGCTATTATCAAGTTCAGAGCAGGCGCGTTGAATTTTCATATTAATAAAATGCTGTATTGGTGATGTATCAGTGAGTTCTTTAAACTTCTTTGAAAAATAAAATTTAGAAAGCTGACTGTAATGCGCTAATGTATCCAAACTCAACTCTTGATGAAGATTATTGCGCATTAAACGTTCGACCGCATCAATATCAAAAGTAGAACTTTTATTAAAGTCAGTTAAACGCAACTGTAATGCCAAAAAGCTTAAGGTTTGCTGTAAAATATGAACCGCGTGAATAACATTAGTAGCGGTATAGCCGCGGCGACCTAGCGCTAATAAATTGTCAAAATCTCGGATCACTTCATCTACATTCCCAACGTGTGCTAGGCCATCATCCATTTTCATTAATAAACGTTCGGCAAAATTACTGGCGAGGTCGCCTTTAAAATTTAACCAATAGACTTTCCCTGACTTGTTTTTAATTTCACTGTTACTTCCTCTATAAACGGCGGTAAATTTAAAACTCGCATTGGCTGGTATAATAACAAGATCGCCCGATTTAACTTCTCTGACTTTGTTTTTATAGTCTAGAGTTGCACTAGTAGATTGACAATAAAGTAAGCTGTGATGGTCACTGTTTTTTTTATCTATTTGATAGGCAATATCTGAATGCTTCCCAAGCGATAACGGATAAAGACTCGAGGTTAGCGGATGAACTTGCAGTTTTTTCAATAAAAAAACGGGAATAAGTAAACGAATATCATCAATGATAGTTGCTGTTTTTATCGGCTTTGCTGACTTTGATTGTTGAAGCATAATTAATAAGCTACGCGTTTTAATTTTATAGCAAGATAGTCCATCAAATTAGCAATAAAATCAATGTTAATACCATTTTCTTTATGATTTAATATTATTAATAAAAAATTTAAATAGCAATTCAGCACCAAAAATTACACCTATAATGGTGAGTAAGTTAATAAAAGAGAATTCAAAATGACAACTGAAAGATACCAACTCAAGAATAAAATTAGAATTGTCACTGCCGCATCACTTTTTGATGGGCACGATGCTGCGATTAATATTATGCGCCGAATTTTACAATCAAGTGGTGCTGAAGTTATTCATTTGGGCCATGACCGCAGTGTTGAAGAAGTGGTTAATACCGCAATTCAAGAGGATGCTAATGCTATTGCGATGACTTCTTATCAAGGTGGGCATAACGAATATTTTAAATATATGTACGACCTACTTAAAGAACGAGGTTGTGAACATATTCGTATCGTTGGTGGCGGTGGCGGTGTTATTTTACCTGACGAAATTAAAATGCTACAAGATTACGGTATTACCCGTATTTATTCGCCTGATGACGGTCGTGCACTGGGGTTATTAGGCATGATTGACGACATGTTAGAGCGCTGTGACTTTAAAACTGGCGTCAATGTTAAAAAAGACGATGTTGCTAATTTAAAGAAAAATGACAAACAAGCCATTGCGCGTTTAATTTCAGCGGCTGAAAATGCGCCTAAAGAAAATAAAGCCGACTTAGAGAAAATTCGTAAAATTGCCTCAGCAAGTAAAACACCGGTATTAGGTATTACTGGTACCGGTGGTGCGGGTAAATCTTCGCTGGTTGATGAATTAATCCGTCGCTTTTTAATGGCGACAGCAGACAGCAAAATTGCCATTGTTTCGGTTGACCCGTCTAAGCGTAAAACCGGTGGTGCATTACTCGGTGACCGAATTCGTATGAATGCGGTAAACAATGATCGCGTTTACATGCGTTCGTTAGCCACACGTCAGTCAAACTTGGCGTTGTCTGTTTATGTCAATGACACCTTAGAAATTTTAAAAGCGACCGATTTCGACTTAATTATTCTAGAAACTTCGGGTATTGGTCAATCAGATACCGAAATTGAAGAACATTCAGATGTTTCTTTGTATGTAATGACGCCAGAGTATGGCGCGGCAACACAATTAGAAAAAATCGATATGCTCGATTTTGCTGATATTATTGCGCTCAATAAATTTGATAAACGGGGCGCTTTAGATGCCCTGCGTGACGTTAAAAAACAATATAAACGTAACCGTGGCATGTTTGAAGCCGGTGATGATGAAGTACCAGTTTACGGCACGATAGCTTCACAATTTAACGACCGTGGTATGACCGAATTATATAATGCGGTGATCACAGCATTAAACACGAAAGCGGGCTTAATTGTTGGCGACATTCTCTCTACTGAAGGCACATTAGCCAATAAAAGTAGCGTGATCCCAGGTAATCGTATTCGTTATTTATCTGAAATATCAGAAAGTAATCGCGGTTATGATGCTTGGGTTGAAAAACAAACAACGGTTGCACAAAAGCTTTATGGTATTCATCAGGCGATTGAAACAGCAAAAGATAGTGAAACTGTAGTTTCTGTTGATCTAGTGACGCAACTTGAAGCGCTTTATACTCAAGTTGAATTAGACTTAGACCCTAAAAATAAATTATTACTCGAGCAATGGGCGACTAAAGTTCAGCGTTATAAAGACCCTGAATTTAAATTTAAAGTACGAGACAAAGAACTGTCGATAGCCACTCATTCAAAATCACTTTCTGGTAGCGATATCCCTAAAATTAGTATGCCTAAATATCAGGGATGGGGCGATATCTTAAAGTGGAACTTACAAGAAAATGTACCGGGTGAATTTCCATATACCGCCGGTTTATTCCCCTTCAAGCGTGAAGGCGAAGACCCAACACGTATGTTCGCGGGTGAAGGAGGCCCAGAAAGAACGAACCGTCGTTTTCATTATGTTTCAAAAGGCATGCCGGCTAAACGCTTATCAACAGCATTTGATTCCGTGACCCTATACGGTAACGATCCGGCTATTCGTCCTGATATTTATGGAAAAATAGGTAATGCCGGCGTTTCTATTTGTTGTTTAGATGATGCCAAGAAACTTTATTCTGGTTTTGATTTAGCTCATGCGATGACGTCGGTTTCCATGACCATTAATGGCCCTGCGCCGATGTTGTTAGGTTTTTTCTTGAATACCGCTATCGATCAACAATGTGAGCGCTTTATTACCGAAAATGGTTTGGAAAAAGAAGTTGCCGCAACCATAGCTAAAATTTATAAAGACAAAGGCTGTGAACGTCCAAGCTATCAAGGTGAATTACCCGATGGCAACGACGGTTTAGGTTTGATGTTAATTGGTGTTACTGGCGATCAAGTTCTCCCTCCAGCGGTATATCAAGCGATAAAAGCTAAAACCTTAACGCTAGTGCGTGGTACGGTACAAGCCGATATTTTAAAAGAAGATCAAGCGCAAAATACCTGTATTTTCTCTACTGAATTTGCCCTACGTTTAATGGGTGATGTGCAAGAGTACTTTATTGAAAAAGGTGTGCGTAATTTTTATTCAGTGTCTATTTCTGGCTATCATATAGCAGAAGCTGGCGCGAACCCGATCACTCAATTGGCGTTAACGTTGGCAAACGGTTTTACTTTTGTTGAGTATTACCTAAGCCGCGGTATGGACATTAATGAATTTGGTCCTAACTTATCGTTTTTCTTCTCAAACGGTATCGACCCAGAATACGCTGTCATTGGCCGAGTGGCTCGTCGTATTTGGTCAAAAGCGATGAAGAATAAATATGGTGCCAATGCTCGCGCGCAAATGTTGAAATATCATATTCAAACATCGGGTCGTTCATTGCATGCTCAAGAAATTGATTTCAATGATATTCGTACCACATTACAAGCACTTTATGCGATAAACGATAACTGTAACTCTTTGCATACTAATGCTTATGATGAAGCTATTACCACGCCTACCGAAGACAGTGTTCGTCGTGCGATGGCGATTCAATTAATCATTAACCGTGAATTAGGACTTTCTAAAAATGAAAATCCTATTCAAGGCGCGTTCATTATTGAAGAGTTAACTGATTTAGTTGAAGATGCCGTATTAACTGAATTTGATCGTATTAACGAACGTGGTGGTGTACTTGGTGCCATGGAAACTATGTATCAGCGTGGTAAAATTCAAGAAGAAAGTATGTATTATGAACACCTAAAGCATTCAGGTGAATATCCTATTATAGGTGTAAATACTTTCCTTAGTTCTACGGGCTCGCCAACGATTGTGCCTGAAGAAGTTATTCGCGCTACCGAGGAAGAAAAAACTTATCAAATTGATATGTTAGCGAGTTTAAACAAAGCCAATGCAGCAGAAGTAGAAGTCTTACTTAAGCGTTTACAAACAGCCGCCATTAATCATGAAAATATTTTTGAATTAATGATGGATGCTTGTAAGGTTTGTTCTTTAGGGCAAATTGTCAGTTCGTTATTTGAAGCAGGCGGTCAATATCGTCGCAATATGTAACACGAGTAAATAGTCAGTTTATTAGATTAGAGTAAAGTAGTGTCTATGCACTACTTATACCTTGATGTTAATTCTTCATACACCTTTATTTAGATAATTGAATAGGAATAATTATGTCAACGTTGATCACGGAGTTAAGGCAAGTACCAGATAAATTTACGGCTTTTCGTATTCATCAAATACAAGAGGGTGATAAGAAAAAAATCATCAGTGGGTTTGAGCAAGTTGGTATTGATGATTTAACCGCAGGTGAAGTGGTTATTAAAGTCGCCTATTCAGACATTAATTATAAAGATGCTCTAGCTGCCACAGGAAAAGGAAGAATCTTACGTACTTATCCCTTAGTAGGCGGTATTGATTTATCGGGTGTTGTGGTTAGCTCTGTTGATGAACGATTTAAAGTGGGCGATAAAGTGCTGGTTTGCGGCGCGCAATTATCTGAACTCTATGATGGTGGTTACAGTGAGTATGCGCGGGTAAAAGCAGATTCAGTCGTGGCATTGCCAACAGGCGTGAGTTTACGTGATGCGATGGCACTCGGTACCGCAGGATATACTGCCGCTCTTGCTATTCAGCGTATGGAAGATAATGGTCAACTTCCAGAGCCAGGTCCGATTGTTGTCACCGGCGCTACCGGTGGTTTTGGTAGTTTTGCTATTAATATGCTGTCAAATATTGGTTATGAAGTGATCGCTTTTACGGGTAAAACAGAACAAGAAGGTTATTTAAAAGCGCTCGGTGCGACTAAGCTTATTAGTCGTCATGATATTGAGATGGGTAGCAAACCGCTAGAAAATGCACAGTGGGGTGGGGCGGTCGATAGTGTTGGCGGTGAAACGTTAGCTTGGCTAACACGCACCACCCATGTTTGGGGAAATATTGCTTCAATTGGTTTAGCTGGTGGCTTCAAATTAGAGACCACTGTTATGCCTTTTATATTAAGAGGCGTGAGCCTACTTGGTATTAACTCAGTTGAAATGCCACTTTCAGTACGCACACGAGCCTGGAAGCGATTAGCAACAGATTTAAAACCAACAAAACTTGAGCTGATTTCTCCTACGACCATTGAATTTCGAGACTTAGGTAATGCATTTGCCGCTTATGTCGATGGCACGGTTACCGGACGAACTGTCGTAGCGATTGATGCCAGTCTTTAAAGTGCCATCAAACAGAACATTAACCCGTAAAGAATCGGAGCTAAATTAAATGACAGATGTGATATTTAAAGAGTTAAGCAGCAATAATAATAAACTAATAGCCATAGCAGAACTTAATGCGCCTAAATCGCTTAATGCATTAAATCTTTCGATGATTAAGCTGTTAACCAAAAAACTGCTGTCTTGGCAGCAAGATGACAATATAGCGATGGTTATTTTACAAGGCGCCGGTGAAAAAGCGTTCTGTGCTGGTGGAGATGTTGTTAGCCTGTATAACTATTTACACGCACTAGAGACACCAATAGATGATAACGTCATTACATCAGGCTTCGCTAATGAATTTTTTAGTGAAGAATATGTACTTGACCAATTAATTCATAATTTTAGTAAACCTATTATGATCTGGGGAGATGGTTATATCATGGGCGGCGGCATAGGTTTATTTGCTGGTGCCAGTCATCGTGTAACCACAGAGCGCACTTTGATGGCAATGCCAGAAGTATCAATAGGGCTATTTCCTGATGTAGGGTCAAGTTGGTTTTTTAATAAAACACCCCAAGACCTCGGTTTGTTCTTAGGGATCACCGGTGCTGTATTTAATGCCGTAGATGCTAACTATCTTGGCTTGTCGGATTATATTATTGATAGTTCATCTAAAAATGGTGTTTTTGATCACTTACTAACAGTCGACTGGCAAGACAATGATCGAAATCACTCACTGCTAAAGCAAGCATTGACCGATTTTTCGAACCGCTTTGAACACCATTTACCCAATGAGGTAAAAAACAATGAAGTGACTATAGCAAAATTATTAGCTTTCGATAATATTGCTGATATACATAAAGCGATTTTAAATGTACAAACAGACAATAAATGGCTAAATAAAGCAAAAAACAAATTACTGGCAGGTAGCCCATTGAGTGCTTGTATTATATATAGGCAGCTACAAACGACTAAAACGCTAAGTTTGAGTGAATGTTTTACCTCAGAGTTAAATTTAATCCTTCGTTTTTGTCAGTATGCTGAAGCTTGCGAAGGTATTAGGGCATTATTAGTTGATAAAGACAAAAATCCCAATTGGGCTTTTTCAAATATTAATGATGTTGACCATAAATTAGTTGATTGGTTTTTTAGCCCTATCAACGAAAAAATATAATAGAGATAAAGGAAAAACAATGGATTTGAATGATAAAGTTATCGTCATCACCGGTGGTGGACAAGGCCTAGGACGTTCTATGGCAATTAGCTTAGCAACAAATGGTGCCAAATTAGCGTTAATCGATTTAAATGAATCGTTATTACAAGAAACTGTAAAACTTATTGAAGCAGCAGGTTCTTCGGCAAAGTATTATTTAGCCAACGTGACAAATGAAAGTGAAGTAGAAGCGATTTTTAGCCAGATCAATGATGACTTTTCGGGGATCGACGGCTTAATTAACAATGCCGGAATTTTACGTGACGGTATGTTTGTTAAAGCTAAAGATGGAGTCGTTGCTAAGAAAATGTCATTGGATCAGTTCCAATCCGTCATCGATGTTAATTTAACGGGTGTTTTCCTATGTGGTCGCGAAGCTGCTGTTCACATGATTGAAGGTAAACGTAAAGGTGTCATTATTAATATGTCGTCTATCGCAAGAGCCGGTAATATGGGACAAACCAATTATGCTGCATCTAAAGCGGGTGTTGTCGCTATGACCGTAACTTGGGCGCGCGAGTTAGGACGTCATGGTATTCGTGTTGGCGCTATTGCCCCAGGTGTTATTCGCACCGCAATGACTGATGCGATGAAACCAGAAATGCGTGACCGTTTAGAAAAAATGAAACCCGTTGGCCGCTTAGGTGAAGCAGATGAAATTGCTCACACCGTAAAGTATATTTTTGAAAATGAGTTTTTTACCGGCCGTGTCGTAGAAATTGATGGCGGTCTTTGCATGTAACAAATATCTGCTGTTTATTAACAGCAGATATTGAGCACAATGTCGTTCTTGGGTATCTAAGCTGCAAAGTATTCGTTAATTCGTGCGGCAAAATATTCAAGAACGATGGCTTTATCAATTAATCTAACCAATAACCTATCATTAGCCGCTAAGTCAAAAGAAATTAACTATGAAAAAAGCACTGTTTTTAGACAGGGACGGCATTATAAATGTTGACCATGGTTACGTTTATAAAAAAGAAGCATTTGAATTTGTCGAAGATATCTTTACTGTTTGTTTGGATGCGCACCATAAAGGTTATGAAATATTTGTCATTACTAACCAATCAGGTATTGCTAGAGGCAAATATACGGTTGAGCAATTTAATCAACTGACTCTATGGATGGTAGAACAATTTAAATCGAGAGGGATCGTAATTGCAGATGTTTATTATTGCCCTCATCATCCAGATAAAGGCGTTGGTGAATACAAGGTGGCCTGTGATTGTAGAAAACCAGAACCCGGTATGATTTTATCTGCAGCTAAAAAGTATGACATTGATTTAGCAAAGAGTATTTTTATTGGTGATAAAGTATCAGATATGCAGGCTGCAGAGCGTGCTGGTATAAAAAGTAAGATATTGCTTGTTGATCAATATAGCGATAATGAGGCGATTAAAGCAGACCGTATCCATAAAATTAGCGAAGCTAGCGTGTATATTAGCTAAATTGTTCGATAAATAAGCGAACAAACGTTTATTTTAAAGTTATTACAAAAAAGGGTTGACGCCTAGCGAGAAATGTCTAGAATGCGCCCCAGTTCCAAGGGGTTCAGTCAAAACGAACCACGAAAGAGCTGTTTTGATAAGTTATCTACATAAGTTTAGAGTAAAGTAGTTGACTTAACGTTTATCAATAAGGTTTGAATTTTCGAAAAGAACTTCAAATTAAATTAAATAAAACGTTGACATCGAAACTAGAGTGCGTAGAATACGCATCTCGCTTCAGGCAAGGCCTGTAGCAACGAAGCAAAGCGAATGAGATTTTGTTTCGGTTAACGCCTAGCGTTAACGTTCTTTAACAATTAGTTATCATGCAATTTGTGTAGACACTCACATTACATTGATTTTACATAGTCGGTTCTTAATTCTCTAACGAGAAGCAAGGAAAGACGTAAAACAGTTTAATAATGATGTCACACAGATTAAGTATTAATTATCTCTTAGGAGATTAATTAGTACGTTTTATGTAGTTACTGCTTCTCTTTTAAGAGTTGTTGGTAACAC